>CAZUPH010000161.1:0-9411 GCA_964621995.1 uncultured Rubrivivax sp.
CACCTGCCTGTGCCCGCTGACCGGCCAGCCCGACTTCGCGCACTTCACGATCGAGATCGTGGCCGACCGCCACTGCGTGGAGACCAAGAGCCTGAAGCAGTATTTCTGGAGCTTCCGCAACGAGGGCGCCTTCCACGAGAAGGTCACCAACCAGATCTGCAGCGACCTGGTGTCGGCGATCGCGCCGCGCTACCTGCGCATCCACGCCGACTGGTTCGTGCGCGGCGGCATCCGCACCTTCGTGACGGTGGAGCATCGCAAGAAGGGCTGGAAGCCGGCACCGGCGGTGGTGCTGCCGCGGGCCGAGGGCTGAGCGCGGTGGCGGCTCCCGCCGCCGCGGCGGCGCCCGAGGTCGTGCGCCCGCCGTGGCAGAAGTTTGCGGTGGACGTGCGGCCGAGCGCGATCGACGGCCACGGCGTCTTCGCCGCCGAGCCGCTGCCGGCGCGGCGCAAGATCGGCGAGATCCGCGGCGAGAGCATCAGCGTGGAGGACGCGCGCATCCGCGCCACGCGCAGCGAGCGCGTGATGATCGTCGAGCTGTCGGCGAAGAAGGCCGTCGACTTCAGCCGCAGCACCGACCCGATGCGCTACACCAACCACAGCTGCCGGCCGAATGCGCGGCTGAGCATCCGGCAGGGGCGGGTGGAGTTCTACGCGCTGCGCGCGATCGGCGTGGGCGAGGAGGTCACCGTGGACTACGGCGAGACGCACCACGAGGGGCGGCTCGCGTGCCGGTGCGGGGCACCGGGGTGCCGCGGGGCACTCTGAGCCTTCGTGCAGCGCTGCTGCCGGGGGGCGCCGCCGGCGCGCAGCGCGCGGGCTCCTAGGCCGCCAGCGCATCCAGCCTCGGGTGCATCGCCCGGAACCACCACCGCGGCACCGAGGCCAGGAACAGGCACCCCGCATAACCCGTCGGCAGCTGCGGCCCGCCCAGCGGCGCCAGCTCCGCATACGGCTTCCACGCATGCAGGTGGTGGTCGCTGTGCCGCTGCAGGTTGGCGATCACGCTGTTGGTCAGCAGGTGGTCGGCGTTCCAGGCGTGCTGCAGGCCGAAGGCCTCGGCACGGCCGTCGGGCTGCATGCGGCGCCGCAGGCCGTAGTGTTCGATGTAGTTGATGGCCTCGAGCAGGAATACGGCGTAGGCCGACTGCAGCACCCAGAACAGCAGCGCCAGCGGTCCGAGCAGGGCGGTGATCAGGACCAGCAGCGCCGCCTGCACGGCCACCGCCCAGGCCAGCGGGCTGCGCGCCCAGCCGCGCCGCAGCTGCTGCAGCCGCCGGGCCTCCAGCGCCCAGGCGCTGCGCCAGCTGCCGGCCAGCGTGCGCGGCAGGAAGCGCCACAGACTCTCGCCGCGGCGTGCGCTGGCCGGGTCGGCCTCGGTCGCCACCCGCACGTGGTGACCGCGGTAATGCTCCACCATGAAGTGGGCATAGTTGACGCTGGCCATCAGCGCCCAGCCGAGCGCGCGGTCCGCGCGCGAGCGCGAATGGCCGAGCTCGTGGGCGAAGGTGATGCCCTGGCTCCCCGAGACGCCACCCACGCCCAGCGCGAGCAGCACCACCATCCACGCCGGGTGCCCGCCGCCGGCGGCAATGGCCAGACCCGAGGCCAGCAGCGCCGCCTGCAGCGGCACGTGCAGGCGCAGGCAGGCGCGGTGCCAGGCCGTCTGCGGCGCGGCCGGCGGCGATCGGCGCAGCGCCGGCACACGCTCGGCCAGCGCCAGCAGGACCTGCCAGCCGAACATCACCGCCCAGGCCGCCCAGGGCTGCACCCACGCCGCGGCGCCGACCGTGACGGGCAGCGCCCAGGCCAGCGCAAAGCGGTAGCGCCACGGGTCCTGCGGTGGATCGTGCGACGGTGCGCGCATCGGCGGGGTGTCCTCGTGCTCAGCGGCCGGCAGCGGCGGCGGCCAGCCCGGATAATCCTCGCATGAATCCGCTGCTCGCGCGACTGCATCCCTACCCGTTCGAACGCTGGCGCGAGCTCACCCGGGACATCGTGCCGCCCGCGCATCTGGCGCCCATCGGCCTGGGCATCGGCGAGCCGCGCCATGCCACGCCGGCGCTGGTGGAGGAAGCCCTGGTCAGGGCGCTGCCGGGCCTCGCGCGCTACCCGTCCACGCTGGGCGAGCCGGCGCTGCGCGAGGCCATCGCCGGCTGGGTGCAGCGGCGCTACGGCGTGACGCTGGACCCGGCGCGCCAGGTGATCCCGGTCAACGGTTCGCGCGAGGCGCTGTTCGCCTTCGCGCAGACGGTGATCGATCCGACGAAGCCCGGCGCCACCGTCGTGTGCCCGAATCCCTTCTACCAGATCTACGAGGGTGCGGCGCTGCTCGCCGGGGCGCAGACGGCCTTCGTCGCCAGCGACCCGGCGCGCGGCTTCGCGGCCGACTGGGACGCCGTGGACGAGGCCACGTGGTCGCGCACGCAGCTGCTGTACGTGTGCAGCCCGGGCAACCCCACCGGCGCGGTGATGCCGCTGGCGGAATGGCAGCGCCTGTTCGAGCTGTCCGACCGCCATGGCTTCGTGATCGCCAGCGACGAGTGCTACTCGGAGATCTGGTTCGGCGACGAGTCCGATCCGGCGGCCGGCGCGCCGCTCGGCGGGCTGCAGGCCGCGAAGCAGCTCGGCCGCGACGACTTCCGCAAGCTGGTGATGTTCACCAGCCTGTCCAAGCGCAGCAACGTGCCCGGGCTGCGCTCGGGCTTCGTCGCCGGCGATGCCGCGCTGCTGAAGGCCTTCCTGCTGTACCGCACCTACCATGGCAGCGCGATGGGGCCGCTGGTGCAGGCCGCCAGCATCGCGGCCTGGGGCGACGAGGCCCACGTGCGCGCCAACCGGGCCCTGTACCGCGCCAAGTTCGACGCCGTGCTGCCGCTGCTGCAGCCGGTGCTGGACGTGCAGCGCCCGGACGCCGCGTTCTACCTGTGGGCGGCGGTGCCCGGCGGCGACGAGATCGCCTACGCCCGCGGCCTGCTCGCTCAATACAATGTCGCGGTGCTGCCCGGCCGCCTGCTGGCGCGCGAGACGGGCGGCCCGGGCGGCGTCAACCCCGGCGCGGGCCGCATCCGCATGGCGCTGGTCGCACCGCTGGCCGACTGCGTCGAGGCCGCCCGCCGCATCGCCGCCTACACCCTCAGCTACCGCGAAAGCCTCCAATGAGCACGCTGCAAGAAGTGATCGACCTCGCCTGGGAGGGCCGTGCCGAGATCTCGGCCATCAACGCGCCCGAGGTGCGCGAAGCCGTCGAGCAGGTCATCGCGGACCTCAATGGCGGCCGCCTGCGCGTGGCCGAGCGCCTGGGCGTGGGCCGGTGGCAGGTGCACCAGTGGGTGAAGAAGGCGGTGCTGCTGAGCTTCCGGCTCAGCGACAACAAGGCCATGCGCGCCGGCGACCTGGGCTTCTTCGACAAGGTGCCGACCAAGTTCTCGCACCTGTCGGAGGAACAGCTGCGCGCCACCGGCGTGCGCGTGGTGCCGCCGGCGGTGGCGCGGCGCGGCAGCTACGTCGCGAAGAACGTCGTGCTGATGCCGAGCTACGTCAACATCGGCGCCTACGTCGACGAGGGCACGATGGTCGACACCTGGGCCACCGTGGGCAGCTGCGCGCAGATCGGCCGCAACGTGCACCTATCGGGCGGCGTCGGCATCGGTGGCGTGCTCGAGCCGCTGCAGGCCAACCCGACGGTGATCGAGGACCACTGCTTCATCGGCGCGCGCAGCGAGGTCGTCGAGGGCGTGATCGTCGAGGAGAACTCGGTGCTCGGCATGGGTGTCTTCATCGGCCAGAGCACGCCCATCTTCAACCGCGAGACGGGCGAGATCCACTACGGCCGCGTGCCCTCGGGCAGCGTCGTCGTCAGCGGCAGCCTGCCCAAGCAGACGGCCGACGGCACCGCGTACAACCTGTATGCGGCGGTGATCGTCAAGCGCGTGGACGCGCAGACGCGCAGCAAGACCAGCATCAACGAGCTGCTTCGTACCTGAGCCTCGCGGCGCAGACCAACGCAACGAGCGGAGACACCCCCAGATGGCGAACAACCTCGAACGCGTGCTGCGCCTGATGGCGGAGAAGAACGCCTCGGACGTCTACATGTCGGCGAACACGCCGATCCTGATCAAGATCCACGGCCAGATCCTGCAGCTGTCGGACCAGCTGCTGACGACGACGCAGACCCGCCAGCTGCTGGCCGAGCTGCTGGCGCCGCAGCAGATGGAGGAGCTGGAGGACACCGGCGAGCTCAACGTGGGCATCAGCATCCCGCGCGTGGGCAGCTTCCGCCTGAGCGCCTTCAAGCAGCGCGGCTCGATCGCCGCGGTCTTCCGCTGCATCCCCTACCAGATCCCGAGCATGGACTCGCTGGGCGTGCCCTCGCTGCTGAGCCAGCTGGTGGTGGAGAAGCGCGGCCTGATCCTGATGGTGGGCGCCACCGGCACCGGCAAGAGCACGACGCTGGCCTCGATGATCGAGTGGCGCAATCAGCAGATGTCGGGCCACATCCTGACGATCGAGGACCCGATCGAGTTCCTCTTCACCAACAAGAAGAGCATCGTCAACCAGCGCGAGGTCGGCCGCGACACGCAGAGCCTGCAGATCGCGCTGAAGAATGCGCTGCGCCAGGCGCCGGACTGCATCCTGATCGGCGAGATCCGCGACCGCGAGACGATGACCAGCTCGATCAGCTACGCGCTCTCGGGCCACCTGGTGCTGGCCACGCTGCACGCCAACAACAGCTACCACGCACTGGGCCGCATCCTGAGCTTCTACCCGCCGGAGGCGCGGCCGACGCTGCTGTCGGACCTGGCCAGCGGCCTGCGCGCCATCGTCAGCCAGCGCCTGCTGCGCAGCAACGCCGGCGGCCGCGTGCCGGCGGTGGAGGTCATGCTCAACACCAAGCTGGTCAGCGAGCTCGTCGAGAAGGGCGACCTCTCCGGCGTCAAGGAGGCGATGGAGAAGTCGCTGGCCGAGGGCTCGCAGACCTTCGAGCAGGACATCGCGCGGCTCATCGGCGAGGGCGTGATCTCGCGCGACGAGGGCCTGGCCCATGCCGACAGCCCGACCAACCTGCTGTGGCGGCTGCAGAACGACCAGGCCCCGATCTCGCGCGTGGCGGCCAAGAAGGAGGAGCCCGAGGCGGCGATCTTCTCGGAGATCACGCTCGAGGTGCGCCCCGAGGACACGCGCTCGGGCATGGAGCTGAACCCGCCCTGGGCCATCAAGCAATGACCGGTGCACAGCCGCGCCGGCGGGCCGCGTGACCGACACGCTGCGCCTGGCCGAGGCGCTGATCGCCTGCCGCTCGGTGACGCCGGCCGACGGCGGCTGCCGCGCGCTGCTGATGCAGCGGCTGAAGGCCGCGGGCTACGCCTGCGAATTCCTCGACGCCGGCCCGCACGACGCGCCCGCAGCGCGCGTGAGCAACCTGTGGGCCGTGCACGATGCCGGCGTGCCCGGGCCCACCCTGATGCTGCTGGGCCACACCGACGTGGTGTCGCCCGGCACGCCCGGCGCCTGGGCCAGCGACCCCTTCGTGCCGACGCACCGCGAAGGCCGGCTGTACGGCCGCGGCGCCGCCGACATGAAGACCGCGGTGGCCGCGATGACGGTCGCGGCCTGCGAGTTCGCCGCCGCGCAGCCCCGCCATGCCGGGCGCATCGCGGTGCTCTTCACCAGCGACGAGGAGGGCCCCTCGCAGTTCGGCGTGCGCCATGTCGTCGAGGTCTTGCGCGCGCGCGGCGAGCGCATCGACGCCTGCGTCGTGGGCGAGCCGACCTCGGTGCACGCGCTGGGCGACATGGTCAAGAACGGGCGCCGCGGCTCGCTCTCCGGGCGGCTGCTCGTGCTGGGCGTGCAGGGTCACGTGGCCTATCCGCAGCTGGCGCGCAACCCGCTGCACGAGCTGGCCCCGGCGCTCGCCGAGCTGGCCGCCACGCGCTGGGACGAGGGCAACGAGCACTTTCCGCCCACCACCTTCCAGGTCAGCAACCTGAATGCCGGCACCGGCGCGCTGAACGTGATTCCCGGCGAGGCGGTGATGGAGTTCAACTTCCGCTTCTCCACCGAGTCCACGCCGGCCGCGCTGCGCGAGCGCGTGCACGCGGTGCTGGAACGCCACGGCCTGCACGACGGGCAGAACTGCCGGCTGGACTGGACCCTCGGCGGCGAGCCCTTCCTCACGCGTGCCGGCACGCTGGGCGACGCGCTCACCGCCGCCATCCGCGAGGTCTGCGGCCGCGACCCCGAGTGGAGCACCACCGGCGGCACCAGCGACGGCCGCTTCGTCGCGCAGATCTGCCCGCAGGTGATGGAGTTCGGCGTCGTCAACGAGAGCATCCACAAGGTCGACGAATGGGTCGAGGTGGAGGCGATCGAGCCGCTGACCCGGGCCTACGGGCGCACGATCGAGCGCTTTCTCGGCTGACGCTGCCGTGACCCTGATCGAACTCGTCGAGCACGAGGCGGCGCGGCTGCAGGCCGCCGGCGTGGCCTATGGCCACGGCACCACGAACGCCTTCGACGAGGCGGCGTGGCTCGTGCTGTGGCGGCTGGGCCTGCCGCTGGACGATCTGGAGACGGTCGCGGACCATGTGCCGGCCGCGGCGGACACCGCCGCCGTGCAGGCCCTGGTGGACGAGCGCATCGCGAGCCGCCGCCCCGCCGCCTACCTGACCGGCGAGGCCTGGCTGCAGGGCGTTCCCTTCTTCGTGGACGAGCGCGTGATCGTGCCGCGATCGCTGATCGCCGAGCCGCTGGCCGACGGCACGCTGGACGCCTGGCTGCCGCCCGCGGGGCCGGCGCAGGTGCTCGACCTGTGCACCGGCAACGGCAGCCTGGCCGTGCTGGCCGCGCTGGCCTGGCCCGAGGCGCAGGTCTTCGCCACCGACCTGAGCGGCGACGCGCTGGCCGTCGCGCAGCGCAACGTCGCCCGCCACGGCCTGCAGCAGCGCATCACGCTGGCGCAGGGCGACGGCTGGGCCGCGGTGGACGCGGCCTGGGGCCGCTTCGACCTCGTGCTGTGCAACCCGCCCTACGTCAACGCGGTGGCCATGGCGGCGCTGCCGCCGGAATTCCGCGCCGAGCCGGCGCTCGCGCTGGCCGGTGGCGAGGACGGCATGGACTTCGTGCGCGCCCTGCTGCGCGACGCGCGCCGCCACCTCACCCAGGCCGGCGTGCTGGTGCTGGAGATCGGCCACGAGCGCAAGCACTTCGAGGCCGCCTTCCCGCGCCTGGAGGTGGCCTGGTTGCCCACCAGTGCAGGCGACGATCAGGTGCTGCTGGTGGACGCCGCCGCGCTGCGCGCGCTGGAGCGCACCGCATGATCAACCTGCGCAACATCACGCTGCGCCGCGGCGCCAAGATCGTGCTGGCCGGCGCCTCGGTCGTGCTGCACCCGGGCGAGAAGGTCGGCCTCATCGGCCGCAACGGCGCCGGCAAGTCCAGCCTCTTCTCGCTGCTGGCCGGGCGGCTGCACGCCGACGCCGGCGACATCGAATTCCCGCCGCGCTGGCGCATCGCCGAGGTGGCGCAGGAGATGCCCGAGGCGGCCGACGGCGCCACCGACTTCGTCCTCCAGGGCGACCGCCCGCTGATGGACGCGCAGGCCGCGCTGGCGGCGGCCGAGGCTGCCGGCGACGGCCATGCCATCGCCGAGGCGCACCTGGCGCTGGACGAGGCCGGCGCCTTCGACGCGCGCGCGCGGGCCGAGGCGATGCTGCTCGGCCTGGGCTTCCGCAGCGCCGAGCTGGACGCCCCGGTCCACAGCTTCAGCGGCGGCTGGCGCATGCGGCTGCAGCTGGCGCGTGCACTGATGTGCCCCTGCGAGGTGCTGTTGCTGGACGAGCCGACCAACCACCTGGACCTGGATGCGCTGGTCTGGCTGGAGGCCTGGCTCAAGCGCTTCGAGGGGCTGATGGTCGTCATCAGCCACGACCGCGAATTCCTCGACGCTGTCACGCGCGTGACCGTGCACCTGGACGAGGGCCAGCTCACGCGCTACACGGGCAACTACACGTCCTTCGAGGAGCAGCGCAGCGAACGCATGCAGCTCGCGCAGGCGGCCTATGCCAAGCAGCAGGAACGCATCGCGCACCTGCAGAAGTTCATCGACCGCTTCAAGGCCAAGGCGACCAAGGCCAGGCAGGCGCAGAGCCGCGTCAAGGCGCTGGCGCGCATGGAGAAGCTCGCGCCGGTGCTGACGTCGAGCGACTTCGAGTTCGAGTTCCGCGAGCCGGCCAGCCTGCCCAACCCGATGCTGGTGCTGGACGGGCTGGACGCCGGCTACCTGGTGCCCCCGGCCGCAGACGGCGGCCCGCCCCCCGAGGGGGCAGCCGCACACGGCAAGCCCGAGCGCCGCGTCATCGTGCACGGCGTCGCGCGCACCGTGCTCGCCGGCCAGCGCATCGGCATCCTGGGCGCCAACGGCCAGGGCAAGAGCACGCTGGTGAAGACCATCGCCGGCGCACTGCCGCCGCTGGCCGGGCGCATGACGCAGGGCAAGGGGCTGGCGATCGGCTATTTCGCGCAGCAGGAGCTGGACCTCCTGAGCCTGGGCGACGGTGTGCTGATGCACCTGGTGCGCCTGGCGCGCGATGTCGGCCCGCCGGCACGCGAGCAGGAGCTGCGCGACTTCCTCGGCCGTTTCAAGTTCGGCGGCGAGATGGTGCAGCAGCCGGTGGGCACCCTCTCCGGCGGCGAGAAGGCGCGCCTGGTGCTGGCGATGCTGGTCTGGCAGCGCCCCAACCTGCTGCTGCTGGACGAGCCGACCAACCACCTGGACCTGACCACGCGCGAGGCGCTGTCGATCGCGCTCAACGAATTCGAGGGCACGGTGCTGCTGGTCAGCCACGACCGCGCGCTGCTGCGCGAGGTCTGCGACGAGTTCTGGCTCGTCGCGCAGGGGCAGGTGCTGCCCTTCGACGGCGACCTCGACGACTACCAGCGCTGGCTGCTCGAGGTGTCGCGCGCCACGCAGCGCGGGGCGCCGCCACCGCCGCTGCCGTCGTTGCTCCCGGCGCCGGCCGAGGTACCCAAGGCGGCCGCACCCGCGCCGAAGACGCCCAGCGCGCCCGCGCCCGCGGCGCGAGACGAGCGCAAGGCCAAGGCGCAGGCGCGCAGCAGGCTGGCCGAGACGACGCGACCGCTGCGCGTCGAGATCGCCCAGATCGACAAGCGGCTCGAAAGGAGCGGGGCCGAGGCCGCGCTGGTGGCCGGCACGCTGGCGGCGACGGAAATCTCCGACCACGGCCGGCGCCTGAATCACGTCGCTGCCGAGATCGCGATGCTGGAGGAGCGCTGGCTCGAACTGCACACGCAGCTCGAGTCGCTGCAGGCCGCGGCATCCTGAGCCGGACGCCGCGGCCTTTCAAGGCCTGCGCTCAGCGGCCCCAGCCGGGATTCGGGTGGTTCGGGTAC
>CAZUPH010000162.1:0-9331 GCA_964621995.1 uncultured Rubrivivax sp.
GATCCCGTTCGCCGCGCCGCTGTCCGAAGCCGGGCGCGCGGCGCTCGCGACGCTAGCGCTGCCGCGGCTGCAGCGCCTGCTGGGGCTGTGCACCGAGGTGCTGCGCGACGAGGGCGACGAATGGAGCTGGTCGCCGCCGCACGAGCGGGCGCTGGCGCGCGCGCTCGGCTGGGCCGGCCCGGCCGGCCGGCTGCCCTGGGCCGCGCAGGCCGCGGCCGCCGACGCGGTGGCCGCCGCCGAGGGGCTCGGCGCCGGCGACATCGCCTGGGGCCTGGTCACGCCGGCGCACTGGCACCTGGGCACCGACCAGGTCAGCCTGCTCGACCCCAGCCAGCTGATGCTGGCCGAGGACGACTCGCGCGCACTGTTCGAGGCCGTCGCGCCGCTGTTCACCGGCGACGGCTGGCTGGCCGCCTGGGGCGCGCCGCTGCGCTGGTATGTCGCCCACGAGAGCCTGGCCGAGCTGGCCTGCGCGTCGCCGGACCGCGTGATCGGCCGCAACGTCGACGCCTGGCTGGGCAGCGACCCGGCGGCGCGCCAGGTGCGCCGGCTGCAGGCCGAGGCGCAGATGCTGCTGCACACGCATCCGGTCAATGCCGCGCGCGAGTCGCGCGGCCTGCTGGCGGTCAATTCGTTCTGGCTCAGCGGCTGCGGCGTCGCGCAGCCGGTCACCGGCACGCCGCCGGTGGTGGACGAGCGGCTGCGCCCGCCCGCTTTGCACGACGACTGGGCCGCCTGGACGCGCGCCTGGCAGACCCTGGACGAAGGGCCGCTGGCCGAGCTGCTGGCGCGTGCGCAGCGTGGCGAGCCGGTGGCGCTGACGCTGGCCGGCGAGCGCAGCGCCGTCACGCTGGCCAACGCCGAAGGCGGCTGGCTGCAGCGCTGGCGGCGGCGCCTGGCGTCGCCCTCGGCCATCGAACTGCTGCGCGGCCTGTGAAGTCCCGGGAGCCCGCATGATCCTGCGCCCGCGCGACGTGCCGCCCCGCGTGAGCTTCGTGCTCGAGCAGGCCGGCGTGCACCCGCTGCTGGCGCGGCTGCTGGCCGCGCGCGGCGTGCGCGCCGCCGACGAGCTGGACGACGCGCCGGCGCGCCTGCTGCCGCCGCAGCAGCTCAAGGGCGCGGCCGCGGCCGGCGTGCTGCTGGCCGACGCGATCGCGGAGCGGCGGCGCGTCTGCATCGTCGCCGACTACGACTGCGACGGCGCCACCGCCTGCGCCGTGGCGCTGCGCGGCCTGAAGCTGCTGGGCGCGGCGCCGGAGGCGCTGGGCTACGTGGTGCCGGACCGCGTGGTGCACGGCTACGGGCTCACGCCGGCCATCGTGGAGCTGGCGCGGGCGCAGCAGCCGGAGCTGCTGGTCACGGTGGACAACGGCATCGCCAGCTTCGAGGGCGTGGCCCACGCGCGCGCCGCCGGGCTGCAGGTGCTGGTGACCGACCACCACCTGCCCGCGGCCCCGGCGGCCCCGGGCGGCGCGGTGGCGGTGCCCGACGCCGACGTGATCGTCAACCCCAACCAGCCCGGCTGCGACTTCCCGAGCAAGGCGCTGGCCGGCGTCGGCGTCATGTTCTACGTGCTGCTCGCCGCGCGCGCCGAGCTGCGCGCACGCGGTGCCTTCGACCCCGCGGCGCAGCCGAAGCTGGAGTCGCTGCTGGACCTCGTCGCGCTGGGCACCGTGGCCGACGTCGTGCGGCTGGACGCCAACAACCGGCGCCTCGTCGCGCTGGGGCTCAAGCGCGTGCGCGCCGGGCGGCTGCAGCCGGGGCTGGCGGCGCTGTTCCATGCCGCGGGGCGCGATCCGGCGCGCGCGGCGGCCTTCGACTTCGGCTTCGCGATCGGGCCGCGCGTCAATGCCGCCGGGCGGCTGGCGGACATGACGCTGGGCATCGAGTGCCTGCTCGCCGACGACCCGGCGCGCGCTGCCGAGCTGGCGCGCCAGCTCGACGCCATCAACCGCGAGCGCCGCGAGGTCGAGAGCGGCATGCGCGAACGCGCCGAGGCGGCGCTGGAACGTCTGCTGCCGGCCGACGCGCTGCCACCGCCGGCGCTGGCGCTGTTCGACGAGTCCTTCCACGAGGGCGTGGTCGGCATCGTCGCCGGCCGCGTGAAGGACCGCCTGCACCGGCCGACCTTCGTCTTCGCGCGCGGCGGCGACGGCCGGCTCAAGGGCTCGGGCCGCTCGATCGCGGGCTTCCACCTGCGCGACGCGCTGGACCTCGTGGCCAAGCGCCACCCGGGGCTGCTGCTGCGCTTCGGCGGCCACGCGATGGCGGCAGGCTGCACGCTGGCCGGCGAGGGCACGGCCGGCGTCGAGACCTTCGATGCCGCACTGCGCACGGTGGCCGCCGAGTGGCTGGACGCCGCGACGCTGACGCGCACGCTGCGCACCGACGGCCCGCTGGCGCTGGAGTGGTTCAACACGGAGACGGCGGCGCTGCTCGATGCGCAGGTCTGGGGGCCGGGCTTCGAGCCGCCGGTCTTCTGCGACGAGGTGCAGGTGCTGGAGCAGCGCCTGGTGGGCGAGAAGCACCTGAAGCTGCGCCTGCGCCATGCCGGCCAGCCGCGCGACGCGATCTGGTTCGGCCGCACCGAGCCGCTGCCCGAGCGCAGCACGCTGGCCTACCGGCTGGCGCTGGACGAGTGGAACGGGCGCCAGCGCGTGCAGATGGTCGTCGAGGCCGCGGCGGACTGACGGGGCGGCGCCGGGCGCGATGCCCCCGCCCGCGCGGCGGTCGGTGCGCTTGCGGCAAGATCGCAGGGATGAAGCGTGCTCTCCTGAACCCGAAGGCCCTGATCGCCGCCGCGCTGGCTGCCGCCGCGCTGGCAGTGCCCGCCCAGGCGCAAGGCAACGAACTGCGCCCCGTCACCGTGGTGCGCGGCCTCGAGAACCCCTGGGCGATGGCCTTCCTGCCCGACGGGCGCATGCTGGTCACCGAGAAGGCCGGTCGTCTGCGCATCGTCGGCCGCGACGGCCGCCTGGGCGCGCCGCTGGCCGGCCTGCCGGCCATCGCCGCCGGCGGGCAGTGCGGGCTGCTGGACGTGGTGGTGGACCCGCGCTTTGCGGAGAACCAGCGCATCTTCTTCACCTTCGCCGAGCCCGGCGAGGGCGGCAACAGCACCGCGGTGGCGAGTGCACGCCTGGACGGCGAGCGCCTCGTCGACGTGCGCACGATCTTCAGCCAGCAGCCGAAGATGCGCAGCCAGCACCACTGCGGCAGCCGCATCGTCTTCGGCCGCGACGGGCACCTGTTCGTCGGCCTGGGCGACCGCTTCGGCGGCAAGGACGAGGCGCAGAACCCGGCCAACCACATCGGCAAGGTCGTGCGCATCGCGGCCGACGGCAGCGTGCCGGCCGACAACCCCTTCGTCGGCCGCGCCGGCGCCGCCCCGGCCGTGTGGAGCCTGGGCCACCGCAACATCCAGGGCGCGGCGCTGCACCCGGCCACCGGCGAGCTGTGGGCCAGCGAGCACGGGCCGCAGGGCGGCGACGAGATCAACGTCGCCGAGGCCGGGCGCAACTACGGCTGGCCGCTCGTCACCTACGGCCGCAACTACGGCATCGGCACGCGCATCGGCGAGGAAGGGCCCAAGCCCGGCTTCGAGCAGCCGCTGCACCACTGGGTGCCGACCTCGATCGCGCCCAGCGGCATGGCCTTCCTGACCAGCGAGCGCTACCCGGGCTGGCAGGGCAGCCTGTTTCTGGGCGCGCTGCGCGGGCAGGCGCTGGTGCGGCTGTCGCTGGACGGCCGCCGCATCACCGGCGAGGAACGCCTGCTCGGCAGCCTGAGCCAGCGCATCCGCGACGTGCGCCAGGGCCCGGACGGCTGGCTCTACGTGCTGACCGACAGCGCCGACGGGCAGGTCCTGCGCCTGGAGCGCTGACGGCGCCGGCTGCGCGGAACAGGGGATAGGTCGCGGCGGCCGCGCCGCCGATACTGCGCCGCCGCGGCCGGTGCCGCAGGAGGGAGGACCCCATGCCCGCAGCGTTGCGCGACGTGCCGCAGGAAGCCGTCGAACTGATCAAGGCCTTCGAGGGCATTCCCGACGGCGACCCGAGCACGGTCAACATCGACGCCTACCTGGACCCGGTGGGCATCTGGACCATAGGCTGGGGCCACGCCATCCGCCACGGGCGCGACTTCCTGCGCGGCTCGCACAACCAGGCCGTGGCGCGCGCGCTGTTTCCGGGCGGCATCACGCGGGCGCAGGCCGAGGCGCTGCTGCGTGCCGACCTGATCGACTTCGCCGCCGGCGTGCTGCGCCTGGTGCGCGTGCCGCTGGACGACGGCGCCTTCGGCGCGCTGGCCAGCTTCGCCTTCAACGCCGGCCTGGGCAACCTGGGGCAGAGCACACTGCTGCGCCGGCTCAACGCCGGCGACTTCGCCGGCGCGGCCGACCAGTTCCTCGTCTGGAACAAGGGCCGCGTGCGCGGCGTGCTGACCGAACTGCCGGGGCTGACGCGGCGGCGGCGTGCCGAGCGCGCGCTGTTCCTCGGCGAGGACTGGCGCGCGGCCGGCGCGGTGCGCACCACACGCAGCGGCACGCGTGCCGCGCCGGACGCCGGCGAGTCGCGCATCCGGCCGGAGGCGCCGGAACCGCCGGCGCAAGACGCGGGCGTGCCGGCGCGCAAGGCGGCGGCAAAGCGTGCGGCAGCGAAGTCGGCCGTTGCCGAGAAGGCGCCGGCGAAGAAGTCACCGGCGAAAAAGTCAGCGGCGAAGAAGTTGTCCGCGAAGAAGGTGCCCTCGAAGAAGGCGACCCCGCGCGCCGCGCGCAAGCGCCCGGCCTGATCAGCCGCGCCGTCGCCACCGCCGCCACACCAGGGCGTAGATCGCGGCGTTGACCAGCAGCACCACGCCGGCCAGCACCCACTGCACGGCCGGCGTGAGCCCGGCCGGGTAGATCAGCGGCAGCAGGTGCTGCTCGACGAAGCTGGTCTCGTAGCCGGCCTGGCCGGCGGCGCGGCGCAGCCGGTCTTCCCAGGTCGTCAGCGGGCACAGGCCGCCGCTGATCTCGATCCACACCGCCCAGCCCGCCGCCGGCAGGTGCAGCAGCGGCGCGGGGCGCCAGGCCAGCGCCCACAGGCCGCCCAGCAGCGCGAAGACGATAAAGGCGCCGTGCAGCAGCAGCACGGCATCGGCGGCCAGGCGGGGGCTCATCGGGGGCTCGTCGGGGAAGCGTCGGGGACGGGTCGGGGGCGGGTCGATGGTGCGGCCGATTCTGCGTGCTGGCACGGCGCTTGCGCTTTCGCGGCATGACCCCTGCGACCACCGCCCCGGAGGCCGCGGCCGAGCGGCTGACGCTGCTGCTGGAAAGCACCGGCGAGGGCATCTTCGGCATCGATCTCGCCGGCCGCTGCACGTTCGTGAACCGCGCCGCCGCACAGATGCTGGGCTGGCGCACCGACGAGGTGCTCGGGCGCAACATGCACGAGCTGATCCACCACACGCATGGCGACGGGCGGCCCTACCCGGAGGCCGAGTGCCCGATCTTCAACGCCTTCCGGCGTGGGCTGCCCTGCCGCATCGACGACGAGGTGCTGTGGCGCGCCGACGGCAGCCCGTTCTGGGCCGAATACTCGAGCTACCCCATCGTCGAGCATGGCGAGGTGCAGGGCGCCGTCGTGACCTTCGTCGACATCGGCGAGCGCAAGCGCGCCGAGGCGCTGCTCAAGCAGACGCATGCCGAGCTGGAGCAGCGCGTGGCCGAGCGCACGCGGCAGCTGCGCGAGCTGGCCAACCACCTGGAGACCGTGCGCGAGCAGGAGCGCACGCGCATCGCGCGCGAGATCCACGACGAGCTCGGCTCGCTGCTGGTGGCGCTGAAGATGGACACCCAGTGGCTGGACAAGCGCCTGGCCGAGCGCCCCGAGCTGCGCTGCAAGTGCCAGGGCATGGGCCGGCTGATCGACACCGCGGTCGACAACGTCGGCCGCATCATCACCGACCTGCGGCCCAGCATCCTGGACCACCAGGGGCTGTGGGCGGCGCTGGAGTGGCAGGCGCAGGAGTTCATCGAGTCCAGCGAGCTGCAGGCCTCGCTGCAGGTGCACGTGGCCGCCGGGGTGCCGCCGCCGCTGGGCGGCCTCGCGATCGCGGTGTTCCGCATCTTCCAGGAGATGCTGAGCAACGTCGCGCGCCACGCGAAGGCGCGCCGCGTCGAGCTGCGTATCGCCGTGGACGACCCGCCGGCGCCGGTACTCTACATCGACGTGCGCGACGACGGCGTCGGCGCGCGCGCCGAGGCGCTGGCCGACCCGCGCAGCTGGGGCGTGATCGGCATGCGCGAGCGCGCCGGCCACTTCGGCGGCCGCGTCACGATAGACAGCGCGCCCGGCCAGGGCACGCGGGTGCGGCTGGTGATGCCGCTGCCCGAGGAGCCGGCGCCATGACGATACGCGTGCTGGTCTGCGACGACCACCAGATCGTGCGCCAGGGCATCAAGCAGATCCTGGCCGACGCGAGCGACATCGACCTCGCCGGCGAGGCCGCCACCGGCCCGGAGGCCGTCGCGCGTGTGCGCGGCGGCGGCATCGACGTCGTGCTGCTGGACATCGCGATGCCGCAGCGCGACGGCCTGGACGTGCTCAAGCAGCTCAAGGCGGAGTTTGCGCGCCTGCCGGTGCTGATGCTGTCCACCTACCCGGACAGGCAGTATGCGGTGCGCAGCCTGAAGCTGGGCGCCGCCGGCTACCTGAACAAGAGCGCCGACAGCGAGCAGATGATCGACGCCATCCGCAAGGTGGCACGCGGCGGTCTGTTCGTCACGCCGGCGGTGGCCGAGCTGCTGGCCGGCGCGCTGCACGCCGCGCCCGGTGCCGACGAGCAGCCGCTGCACGAGCGGCTGTCGCACCGCGAGTTCCAGGTCTTCCGGCTGCTCAGCGAAGGCCGCAGCGTCGGCGAGATCGCCGCGGCGCTGGTGCTGGCGCCGAACACCGTGAGCACCTACCGCGCGCGCATC
The DNA here is from genome assembly GCA_964621995.1 of uncultured Rubrivivax sp. Taxonomy (GTDB): domain Bacteria; phylum Pseudomonadota; class Gammaproteobacteria; order Burkholderiales; family Burkholderiaceae_C; genus Rubrivivax. Next base: position 6,956 of record CAZUPH010000162.1, read on the forward strand.
CTGGAGAAGACCGGGGCGCGCAACGACGTCGAGCTGGCGCTGCTGGCGGTGCGCCACGAGGTCGCCGGGGCCAGCCCGGCGCCCCCGGCGCCGGTCCTGTAGGGCCAGCCCTACAAGAGCTTCGCGGCGCCGTCGATGGTGCGGCGCCGCGGGCCTTTCCAGAATCCCGACCAACGCTTTCCGAGGAGTCCCGCATGAGCCGCTTCGATCCCTACGACGCCGACCGACCGCTGCGCCTGGGCTGCGCCTGCGGCCAGCACCGCAGTGCCGCCGAGCATGCCGCGGCCGAGCTGCGCACGCGCAGCGAGAGCGCCGACTTCGAGGCCGAGAGCCAGGCCTTCATCGAGGCCACGCTGGTCAAGGCGCTGTTCCCGCAGGACGGGCTGCGCCGCCGCTTCCTGAAGGCCGTGGGCCGGCGCACCGCGCAGGCCGCCATCGCCAGCGTGCTGCCGGCCGGCACGCTGGCCAGCCTGCAGGCGATGGCGCAGGAGAAGGGCGCGATCGAGAAGAAGGATCTGAAGATCGGCTTCATCCCGATCACCTGCGCGACGCCGCTGATCATGGCCCACCCGCTGGGCTTCTACCAGCGCCAGGGGCTGAACGTCGAGGTCGTCAAGACCGCGGGCTGGGCGCTGATCCGCGACAAGATGCTCAACAAGGAGTACGACGCGACGCACTTCCTGAGCCCGATGCCGCTGGCGATCAGCCTGGGCGCGGGCTCCAACGCGACGCCGATGCGCGTGGCGACGATCCAGAACACCAACGGCCAGGCGATCACGCTGCACGTCAAGCACAAGGACAAGCGCGACCCGAAGCAGTGGAAGGGCTTCAAGTTTGCGGTGCCCTTCGAGTACAGCATGCACAACTTCCTGCTGCGCTACTACGTGGCGGAGCACGGCCTGAACCCCGACACCGACATCCAGATCCGCGTCGTGCCGCCGCCGGAGATGGTGGCCAACCTGCGCGCCGGCAACATCGACGGCTACCTGGGCCCCGACCCCTTCAACCAGCGCGCGGTCTTCGAGGAGGTCGGCTTCCTGCACGTGCTGACCAAGGACCTGTGGGACGGCCACCCCTGCTGCGCCTTTGGCACCAGCGCGGAGTTCATCCGCCAGAACCCGAACACCTTCGCCGCGCTGTTCCGCGCGGTGCTGACCAGCGCGGCGATGGCGCGCGAGGCCAAGAACCGCGAGCTGATCGCCAAGGTCATCAGCCCGCAGGCCTACCTGAACCAGCCCGAGACGGTCGTGGCGCAGGTGCTGACCGGCCGCTTCGCCGACGGCCTGGGCAACGTGAAGACGGTGCCCGACCGCGCCGACTTCGACCCCATCCCCTGGCAGAGCATGGCGGTGTGGATGCTCACGCAGATGCAGCGCTGGGGCTACGTCAAGGGCGACGTCAACTACAAGCAGATCGCCGAGCAGGTCTTCCTGCTGACCGACGCGAAGAAGCACATGCAGGCGCTGGACATGAAGCCGCCCGCCGGCGCCTACCCCAGGTTCACGATCATGGGCCGCGTCTTCGACCCGGAGAAGGCGGCGGCCTATGCCGACAGCTTCGCGATCCGCAGGGCGGCCTGAGATGGCTGCGTCGGTGACGGCGTCGGGGCCGGGAGCGAGGTTCGGGGCCTCATCGACTTGTTTCGGCGCATAACGGACATGGCACTCTCTTCGCCGTATACAACCGTTCGCGCTGAGCCTGTCGAAGCGCCCATGGTCCTCTGGGCTTCGACAGGCTCAGCCCGAACGGGTCGGGTGGGCGCTTCGACAGGCTCAGCCCGAACGGTTCGAGCGAGCGCTTCGACAGGCTCAGCGCGAACGGTGGTGTGCATGGCCAAGCGTGCAGTGTCAGCAACGCGCCGCAAGCGGTCACTCGCGGTTCCGCGCGTGCCCGCGCCTGCGCGTCGGTGCCCCGTGAGCAGGAGCCGCTGAGATGGGCACCGCCTCCAAGGCCCTCGGCCTGAAGTCGGCGCTGCTGTCGGCGCTGCTGCTGCTGCTGTTCCTGGGCATCTGGCACATCGCCACCACCGGCGGCGGCAGCGCACCCGCGGCGGCGGCGCAGGCGCTGACGCCGGAGCAGATCGAGTACCTGAAGCTCATGGGCAAGGACCCGGCGGCCGAGGCCGGCGGCGCGGCGGCGAAGAGCGGCTTCCCGACGCTGGGCCAGATGGGCGAGGTCATCGTCCGGCACCTCTCGGCGCCGTTCTACGACAACGGCCCCAACGACAAGGGCATCGGCCTGCAGCTCGCGCACTCGCTGGGCCGCGTCGGCCTGGGCTACCTGCTGGCGGCAGCGGTCGCGATCCCGCTGGGCTTCGTGATCGGCATGAGCCCGCTGATCTACCGCGCGCTGGACCTGTTCATCCAGGTGCTCAAG
>CAZUPH010000163.1:0-9320 GCA_964621995.1 uncultured Rubrivivax sp.
GGGCCGCCCGCCATGCCGTGCGCCACGCCGCGCGCGCCCGGCGGCGGGGAACGAGGGTGCTCGTCGCGGGCCACATGGCCGCGATCTTGCAGCGCACGACCGGTTGCCGTCCAGCCCCGCGGGGCACCGTATAGTCCCGCGACCGCCTGCCATGACGACGCCTGCCGCCCCGCCCGAGCTGCCGCTGCCGCCACCGCAGGGAGCCAGCGACGCCGAACGCGCCTGGCGCGTGCTGCTGGGCGTGGGCCAGGCCTTCTGGGAGCATGACCTGGCCACCGGGCAGGCCTGGTTCTCGCCGCAGTTCCACCGCCTGCTGGACCTCGAACCCGGCCTGCCGCGCGAACTGGCCGTGCAGCGCATCCACCCCGCCGATCGCGAGGCCTACGAGCTGCACTACGCGGCCGCGCGCGCGGCCTGCGGCGAGCTGCGCTTCGATCTGCGCCATGCGAAGCGCGACGGCCGCTGGCACTGGATCCGCATGATCGGCCGCTTCTGGCCGGGGCCCGACGGCCAGGCCGCGCGCCTGGTGGGCATGGTGCAGGACATCGACGACGAGCGCCGCCTGCAGCAGTCGCTGCAGACCGTGAGCTCGCGCCTGGAGCGCGCGATGGAGGCGCTGTCCGAGGCCGTCGTCGAGTCCGGCGTCGAGCGCGGCGACTTCTACTGCAGCGCCAACCTGCCGCGCATGCTGGGCCACCCGCCGGGCACCCCGGCGCCGGACGCCGCGACCTTCCTGTCCTGGGTGCACCCGCAGGACCTGCCGGCGCTGAAGGACGAGATCCGCCGTTCGCTGGCCGGCCCGACGCGCTGGGACCTGACCTACCGCCTGCGCGACGCCGCCGGCGGCTGGCGCTGGGTGCGCGGCCGCGGCGAGAGCCGGTACGACGCCGCCGGCCGGCTGAATGCCGTGGGCATGGTCGGCGACATCCACGACTTCAAGCTCGCGCAGCAGGAACTGCAGCACCACCGCGAGCAGCTCGAGGCGATGGTCGCCGAGCGCACCGCGCGGCTGGACGCGGCGCTGGCCGCCGCCGAGCAGGCGCGCGAGCGCGCCGAGCGCGCCGACCGCGCCAAGAGCGTGTTCCTGGCTCACATGAGCCACGAGATCCGCACGCCGCTCAACGGCGTGCTCGGCCTGACCGAGCTGGCGCTGGGCAAGGCCGAGTCGCCGGCGCAGCGCCGCCACCTGGAGGTGGCTCTGCAGTCCGGCCGCACCCTGCTGGGCGTGATCAACGACGTGCTCGAGATCTCGCGCCTGGAGACCGGCGCGCCGACGCTGGCCGACCAGCCCTTCGACCTCGGCGAGCTGCTGGCCGAGGCGCTGCGCGCGACGGCGCCGCTGGTCGGTGCACGGCCGGTGACCACGCGCTACGACGTCGACGGCGGCCCGACCGCGCTGCGCGGCGACCCGCAGCGGCTGCGCCAGATCGTCGTCAACCTGCTCGGCAATGCGGCCAAGTTCACCGAGCGCGGCACGATCGACCTCGTGGCCCGCGTGCAGCCGCTGCCCGACGGCCGCGCCGCCGTGCAGGTGCAGGTGGCGGACACCGGGCCGGGCATGCCGCCGGAAGTCTGCGCGCGCGTCTTCGAGGCCTTCTACCAGGCCGACAGCGGGCTGTCGCGGCGCCACGAGGGCACCGGCCTGGGGCTGGCCATCGCGCGCGGACTGGCGCGCGCGATGGGCGGCGAACTCGGCGTGGACAGCACGCCGGGCGTCGGCTCCACCTTCACGCTGCAGCTGGCGCTGGCCGTGCAGGCCGACCGGCCGGCCGACGAACCGCTGCCGCCCGGCTGCGCCTGGGTGCTGGCGAGCCGGCCCGAGCATGCGCGCTGGCTCGGCGCACGCATCGAGCGCATGGGCTGGCGCGCGCGCGCGCTGCTGTCGCCGGACGAGGTCGGCCGCCTGGTCGCCGAGGAGGCGCCGCCGCAGCTGCTGATGCTCAGCGCGCGCGACATGCCGCTGGACGACGAGACCGTCGCGCGGCTGCGCCGCTGGCTGCCGGCCACGCGCATCAACCTGATGGTGCGCGCCGACTGGGCCGACAGCGCGCGCGAGCGCCACGCCGCGGCCTTCGGCCTCACGACGACGATCTCGCCGCTGTCGCCGCGCGCGCTGAGCGCACTGATGCGCGAAGCGCTGCACGGCGCAGCGCCGCCGCGGCCGGCGCCCGCGCCGGCACCCGCGGCCGACGTGCTGCTGGTGGAGGACAACCTCGTCAACCGCGTCATCGGCCAGCACCTGCTGGAGCACCTGGGGCTGCGCGTGCGCGCCGCGCACGACGGCGCGCAGTCGCTGGCCGCCTGCCTGGCGCAGGCGCCGGACCTCGTGATCATGGACGTGCGCATGCCGGTGATGGACGGCCTGGAGGCCACGCGCCAGCTGCGCCGGCTGCAGCAGCAGGGCCGGCTGCCGCGCTTTCCGGTGCTGGGCCTGAGCGCCCACGCGCTGGAGACCGACCGCCGCGCCGCGCTGGACGCCGGCATGGACGACTACCTGACCAAGCCGATCGACGCCGAGCGGCTGCGCCAGGCGGTGCAGCGCTGGATGCCGGCGCGGCAGGGCGGCGCGACCTAGGAGCCGGCGTACCGGCGCCCGGCGGGCACTACTCCCAGCCGCGCCGCCAGCGCGACCACCCCCAGGCGGCCAGCAGCCCAAGTGCCAGGCCGAGCGCCAGAACCAGCGCCAGACCGGCCGGCCCACCGGGCGCGAAGGCGGCCGGCGGGGGCGCGGGCGGCGCAGCCGCCGGCACGGTCAGCGCCGCCAGCGCCTGCCAGTCGGCCGCTGCCAGCTGCGTCATGCGTGCCGCATCGGGCAGGCCGTAGACGCAGATCTCGCCCCCGGGCAGCGCACAGAAGCGCTCGGCCGGACAGCTGCTCAGGATGGCCTGCGGCGCGCCCTCGCCGCAGCGCGCGCCGGCGCTTTGCAGCACGCGCAGCGTGACCTCGGGGTGCTTGCTCAGTTGTTCGGGCATCGCCTCACCTCCTTCGCGTGGCCACCACGGCCAGCGGCGCGAGCAGCACCGCCGCCGCCAGCGCCCAGGCCAGTGGATCGTCCATCGCCCCGCGCATCAGGGCCGACCAGGCGCACCAGGCCAGCGGCAGCGGCCACAGCAGCGCAAGCCGCCAGGCCGCAGCCGGGTCGCGGGCCTGCACCCGCATCAGCAGGCCCAGCGCGGCCAGGGCCGTCGGCTCGGGCGCGATGCCGAAGACCTCGGCCTGCGTCCAGGGCCGGCCGGCCAGCACGCCGGCGAGCGGCCAGCCCGCGAGCGCCAGCACCAGCACGGCCAGGCCGGCGGCCCGGCGCAGGCCGCGCCCCTGCAGCGCCACGAGCGAGCGCGCCAGCACCAGCCACAGCAGCGCCTGTGCAGCGAATGCGAGCGCAAACGCCTCGGCCGCCCAGTGGATGCCGGCAAAGCGCCGGGCATGGAAGACTCCGGCGACGACGGCCCAGGCCAGCGCCGCGACCAGCGCCGCGACAACCACGACGCCGCGCCCCGGTGCGCGCCGGGCCAGCGCCAGGCCGGCAGCCAGGCCCGCGAGCAGCATCAGCGCGGGCAGCGGCCAGGTCTCGACGTTCGCCCGCTCGACCAGCCGCCACCAGGTGGCCGGGGCATACATCAGCAGGTCCGAGGGCCGGTAGCTCGCCAGCACCTCCAGCTGCTCCGCCCATCGTGCAGCCCAGCCGGCGGCGGCGTTCACAGCGCCGCGATGTGCGCGGCGATGCGCCGGCGCAGCGCCTCGTCGGGCATCGGCCCGCGCCCGGCGCCGAGGTTCTGCCGCACATGGTCCACGCGCGTGGTGGCCGGGATCGCGCAGGTCACCGCCGGGTGCGTGACGATGTACTTCAGCACCAGCTGCGCCCAGCCGTCGCAGCCCAGTTCGCTCGCCGCCCAGCCGGGCAGCGGGTGGCGCGCCAGCGCCCGCAGCAGCGCCCCTTCGCGGAACGGCCGGTTGACCAGCACGGCGATGCCGCGCTCGGCGGCCAGCGGCAGCAGGCGCTGCTCGGCCTCGCGGTCCAGCGGGTTGTAGGTCAGCTGCACGAAGTCCAGCGGCTGGCTGCGCATCAGGCGCTCGAACTCCGCGTGGCGGCGGCCCTCGCTGGTGCTGATGCCGACGTGGCGCACGCGGCCCTCGGCCTTCATGCGCAGCAGCAGCGGCAGGTGCGCCTCCCAGGCCAGCAGGTTGTGCACCTGCAGCAGGTCGAAGCGCGCCACGCCCCAGCGCCGGCGCGATTCGTCGGCCTGCGCGGCGCCCCGGTCGCCGGCGCCCGTCCACACCTTGTCGGCGGCGAAGACCGGCGCGCCGCCGCCGAGCTGCGCCAGGCCATGGCCGATGGTGGCCTGCGCCGAGCCGTACATCGGCGAGGAATCGACCACGCGGCCGCCGCCCTCGAAGAAGGCGCGCATCACCGCCGCGCAGGAGGCCAGCGCCGGCGGGTCGTTGCCGACGTTGAAGGTGATCCAGCTGCCCAGGCCGATGCAGGGCAGCATCTCGCCGCTGGACGGCACGCGGCGCGGCGCCGGCGGCGGCAGCCCCTGCGCGTGCAGCGTGCCGGCGGCGGCCAGCGCCGCGCCGGCGGCCAGCAGTTGGCGGCGCGTCGTCATCGCGGAGGTCGGTTCGCGCGGCTCATCGGGGCAGTCTAGGGCGCCGCTGCGGCGGCCGCAAAGACCGCGCGCGGCGCGGGCTCGTCGGCGCGGCGGCGCCGGGCGTCAAGGAGAACACCGACGGCGCGCAGCTCTGGCTGGACCACGTCAAGGCCCGCGGCGGCGTCAACGGGCAGAGGATCGAGCTGCTCTCGGTGGACGACCGGTTCGACCCCAAGCTGACTGCCGAGCTGGGCCGCAGGCTCGTGGTCGAGCAGGGCGTGATCGCGCTGTTCCTCAACCGCGGCACGCCGCACGCGCAGGCGCTGCTGCCCATCGCCGAGGAATTCGAGGTGCCCCTCGTGGCGCCGAGCACCGGCGCGATGGCGCTGCTCGAGCCGGTGCACCCCTGCGTATTCAACGTGCGCGCGACCTACCGGCGCGAGGCGCAGCGCGCGGTGGAGCACCTGGCCTCGGTGGGCGTCACGCGCATCGGCATCCTGCAGACCGACGACAGCTTAGGCGCCGACTCCGCGGCCGGCGCGCTCAAGGGCCTGGACAAGCTGGGCCCGAGGCCGAAGTTCCTGGAGAAGCTCTACCGCGCCAAGCCCGACGTCGCGAAGCTCGCCGCGGTGGTCGCGCAGCGCCAGCCGCAGGCGGTGATCTTCATCGCCTCGGCCGGCACGGTGGCCGCCGGCACCATGGCCATCCGCGAGGCGGGCTCGCGCGCGCAGGTGGTCACGCTGTCGAACAACGCCTCCGGCGGCTTCGTCGAGCTGCTCGGCGAGCACGCGCGCGGCGTCATCGTCTCGCAGGTCTTCCCGAACGAATGCTCGATGGCGGTGCCGATGATCCGCGAGGCCCTGGAGCTCGCTCGTGCCAAGGGCCTGCGCCGCGCCGGAGCGAACCCCACGCGCGCCAGCCTGCACGCGGCGCTCGACGGCACGAGCCGCTACGACCTCGGCGGGCTGGAGGTCGGCTATTCGCCGACCGACCACACCGGGCTGGACTACGCCGACCTGTCGATCATCGGCGCCGACGGCCGCTTCATGCGCTGAGCCGCCGCAGGCGCGTTCAGGGCGCGAGGAACTCGCGCACCGCCTGCCAGGTCTGCGGCGAATTCAGGATGCCCAGGTGCGCGGAGCCCAGCACCGGGTCCCAGGCGCCCTGCCCGCTCAGGTCCAGCCGCTTCGCGCCCTTGAGCGCGGCGCTCTGGCTGAAGTCGGTCGGCCGGCCGTAGCTGTCCACCGCCGGCACGCCGGGCAGCACGCCGTCCTGGCTGGGGAAGTAGACGAAGCTGGTGTCGGCGTTGCGGATCGCGAGCACCTTGACCGGGCCGCCGTTCTCGGCACTGCCGCCCGGGCCGTTGAGCCGGCGCAGGAAGGGCGTGTCGGGCGAGCCCAGCTCCTGGCAGACCTCGGCCGAGGGCGTGAAGCCGCCGAACTGCGGCAGCTGGTAGAAGTTGGCCGCATCCGGACTGCAGTTGATGATGCCGTGGTGCGGCCCGTCGATCGACACCAGGCGCCGCACCAGGCCGCGCGCGTCGTCCTGGCGCATCCACTCGCGGGCCAGCGTGGCGCCCAGGCTGTGGCCGACGATGTCGACCTGGCGCGCGCCGGTGTAGGCCAGGACCGCGGCGACGAAGCGCCGCAGGTCCGGCACGTTGGCCTGGTTGGTGTGGCCGATGCGCGCGCGCAGCGTCTGGTCGGCCGGCAGGTCGCACTGGTCGCCCTGGTAGCCCAGGCCCCAGAGCTCGCCGGGGCTCCAGCCATTGTCCGCGAGGTGCTGGGCCAGCGCCTGGATGCGGCCGTTGGTCGGGCTGCACGGTGTCGGGTAAGGCACGTCGTTGTTCCCGTGCAGGAAGATCACCGGCACGCGGCGCACCGGGCCGGCGGCGCCGAAGCCGATGACGGGGCGCTGCAGCGTCGCGTCCTCGATGACCGGGAAGCCGGCCGGGAAGCTGTTGCCGACGGGGCCGGCGGCCCGCGCGGACGGGGTTGCGGCCAGCGTGGTGGCCAGGGTCAGCGCCAGGGCATGCACGAGACGATTCATCGCGGGTCCTCCTCGTTGGAAATCAATGGCCCGGCTCGCCGGCCAGGAAACGTTCGACGAGGCCGATCTGCGCCTCGGTGTTGAGCGCCGGCGCATGGCCGCAGCCGGCGATGGTGGCCACCACCGCGCGCGGGCCGCGCGTGCGCATGGCCTCGGCGGTCTCGGCCAGCAGCAGGTCGGAGTGCTCGCCGCGCAGGCACAGCACCGGCAGCTCCAGGCTGTCCCAGGCCGGCCACTGGTCGTAGTCCTGCGGGTGGTGCTCGAACTGCTGCACCATCGCCGGGTCGTAGTGCGGCGTCCAGCGGCCGTCGGGCAGGCGGCGCGCGCTGGTCTCGGCGAGCTGGCGCCACTGCGCGTCGGGCAGCCAGCCGTAGGGGGCGTAGACGCTGCGGAAGAAGGTCTCCAGCTCGGTCATCGTCGCGTAGGCCGGCGGGCTGCCGGCATAGGCGCGGATGCGCGCCACCGCCGGCGCGGCGAGTTGCGGGCCGATGTCGTTGAGCACCAGCCGGCGGATGCGCCCGCGCAGGCGCCCGGCGGCGGCCTTCAGGCCGATCGCGCCGCCCATCGAGGTGCCGAGCCACAGGCAGTGCTCGGCGCCGAGCTGGTCCAGCAGCGACACCGCCAGCCGCTCGTAGAAGGCCAGGCAGTATTCGTCGCGCGGCGCCGGGCTCCACTGGCTCAGGCCGCGGCCGATGGTGTCCGGGCAGACGACGCGCCAGCGCCGCGCCAGCACCGCGGCGATGGGGTCCATGTCGCGCCCGGTGCGCGCCAGGCCGTGCCAGGCCACGAGCAGCGGCGCGCCGGGCTCGCCCCATTCGGTGAGGTGCAGCTCGCGACCCTCGCAGACGAGGTAGCGCGAGCTCGGCACCGGCGTCCCGTTCACGGCCGCACCTTCAGCGCGCGCGCGCGCAGCCGGCCGACGATGCCGGTCGGGAAGTGGTAGACCGACAGCACGAACAGCAGGCCCAGCCAGAGCAGCCAGCGGTCGGGGGCCACCACCGCCTGCAGCACCGGCACGCCCTGCACCGCGGTGGCACCCACGGCCAGCAGGTCCTGCAGGTAGTTCTGCGCCAGCACGAACAGCACCGCGCCGATGACCGCGCCGTACAGCGTGCCCATGCCGCCGATGACGACGATGAGCAGGATGTCCAGCATGATCTCGAAGGACAGCGTGGTGTCCGGCCCCACGTAGCGCAGCCACAGCGCCAGCAGCGCGCCGGCGATGGTGGCGAACAGCGCCGCGAGCACGTTGGAGAGCGTGCGGTAGACCACCGTGCGGTAGCCGATGGCCTCGGCGCGGAAGTCGTTCTCGCGGATCGCCTGCAGCACGCGGCCGAAGGGGCTGTTGACGATGCGCAGGATCAGCAGGAACAGCACCAGCACCACCACGAACATCAGCCAGTAGGTCAGCGCCTTGCCGTCGATCAGCAGGCCCAGCACCTCGGTCTCGAAGGGCTCGAAGCTGGGGCTGAGCCAGGTCGGGTTGCGGAAGGTCAGGCCGTCCTCGCCGCCGGTGAAGTCCGACAGCTGCGAGGCCAGCGTCATGAAGGCCGAGGCCACGGCCAGCGTGATCATCGCGAAGAAGATCGCCTTCACGCGCAGGCTGAACAGCCCGATCAGCAGCGACAGCACGACCGACACCACGATGGCCAGCGCCAGCCCGAGCCCGACCGCGCCCCAGCCGGCGCCCATGCGCTCGCTGGCGATCGCCACGCCGTAGGCGCCGATGCCGAAGAACATCGTGTGCGCGAAGCTCACGATGCCGGTGTAGCCGAGCAGCAGGTCGTAGCTGGCCACGAGCAGGATGAAGACCAGGATCTTGGCCACCACCGACATCGACTTCGCGCCAGGGAACAGGAAGGGCGCGAAGGCGAGCACGACGAGGATCACCAGCAGCACGAGCGAAAGCCAGCGGCTGCGCGGCAGGTCGTGGGAGAGCAGGCGGTTGATCATGTCGAGGGCCCTCCGGGTTCGATGCCGCGATGGCGGGTCGCTGCGCTGGCGGGGCGGGCGGAGGGCGGGAAACGGCGCAGTGCGGCGCTTCGCTCGGCTGTCGGCTGAGGGCGCTTTGCGGACGTTCGAGGCGCCTCATCGAACCGTTCGGGCTGAGCTTGTCGAAGCCCCGAGGACCACGTGCGCTTCGACAGGCTCAGCGCGAACGGCATGAGCGGGCGCTTCGACAGGCTCGGCCCGAACGGTTCGAGCGAACGCTTCGACAGACTCAGCCCGAACGGTTCGAGCGAACGCTTCGAATGGCTCAGCGCGAACGGTGGTCTACGCAGCCAGGCGTCCAAGGTCCGCAACGCACCGACCACAGCCACCCGCAGCCTGGCCGCGATGCGCGCCCGCAGCCTCACCGGCCTCATCGGTTGGTCACCGGATACAGGCCCTGCGGCCGCCACATCAGGATGGCGACCATCAGCGCGATGTTGGAGAACAGCGCTACCTTGGGCGCCAGGAAGCCGGTGTAGTTGGCCATCAGGCCGACGAGCAGCGCGCCGACGAAGCAGCCGAAGGTGCTGCCCAGGCCGCCGATGATGATGACGAGGAAGATCAGCACGTTGACCTGCGCGCCGATCTGCGGCGTCACGCTCTGCTGGTACAGGCCCCACAGCACGCCGCCCAGGCCGGCCAGCGCCGAGCCGGCGACGAAGACGCCGACGAACAGGCGCCGGATGCGGTAGC
>CAZUPH010000164.1:0-9275 GCA_964621995.1 uncultured Rubrivivax sp.
GCATGCCGCTGCCGATGCCGCTGTGGCCGCTGTGGAAGATGGCCGGCAGCTTGTGCTCGGCGATCACCTCGTAGATCGGCCAGGCCATGCGGTCGTAGGGCAGGAAGCCCTGCACCGTGGGGTGGAACTTGAAGCCCTTGACGCCGTGCTCGGCGATCAGCCGGCGTGCCTCGCGTGCGCCCATCTTGCCCTTGTGCGGGTCGATGCTGGCGAAGGCGATCATCATGTCGGCGTTCTTCTGCGCCGCCTCGGCGATCTCCTCGTTCGGGATGCGCCGGCGGCCGAGCTGGCTCTCGCTGTCCACCGTGAACATCACCAGGCCCACCTTGCGCTCGCGGTAGTAGGCGATGGTCTCGTCGATCGTCGGCCGGCGGTTGGAGCGGAAATACTTGTCCGCCGCGCGGTCGTACTCCTCGCCGTAGTTGTCGAAGGGGTTCCAGCACGACACCTCGGCGTGGGTGTGGGTGTCGATCGCGACCAGCTCGGCGATGTTCATGGCGGCTCGGGCGCAGGCCCGTGTTGAAAGTTTTCGATGGTAAGCAAAGCGGACGGGTCGGACGCTGGCCGCCGGCCTGCCGCTGCCTGCCAGCCATCATTGGGCAGCAGCGGCCCCGGGGACAGAGGGTTTACCCGGTGTGTCGACGGCCTCTTTTAGTTTCCAATCATAAATAAATGAGGAGCGCTCGATGACCCTGTCCTTCACCCCGGCCCCGGGCCTGCTCGGCACGCTGGACCTGCTGCACATCGAGCTCGCCGGCGCGGTGGCGCACCTGAGGCTGATGCGCCCGGCCAAGCGCAACGCGATCAACGACACCCTGGTGGGGCAGCTGCACACCGCCTTCGTCAACTGGCCGGCCAGCGTGCGCGCCGTCGTGATCAGCGGCGAGGGCGCGCATTTCTGCGCCGGGCTGGACCTCTCGGAGCTGTCCGAGCGCAACACCTTCGAGGGCGTGGCGCATTCGCGCATGTGGCACGCGGCGATGGACGCCATCCAGTTCGGCCCGGCGCCGGTGGTGGCGGTGCTGCACGGCGCGGTGGTCGGCGGCGGGCTGGAACTGGCCAGCGCCTGCCACCTGCGCGTGGCCGAGGCCAGCGCCTTCTACGGCCTGCCCGAGGGCCAGCGCGGGCTGTTCGTCGGCGGCGGCGGCTCGGCGCGCGTGCCGCGGCTCGTGGGCGTGGCGCGCATGACCGACATGATGCTCACCGGCCGCGTGCTCGACGCCGACGAAGGCCAGCAGGCCGGCCTGTCCAACTACCGCGTCGGTGACGGCGAGGGCCTGGCCAAGGGCTTCGCGCTGGCCGAGCGCATCGCGGCCAATTCTCCGCTGTCCAACTTCGCGGTCACGCAGGCGCTGCCGCGCATCGCCGACCTGGCGCAGGCCGACGGCCTGTTCGTCGAGTCGCTGATGGCGGCCATCGCCCAGGGCGACGATGCGGCCAAGCAGCGCATGCGCGACTTCCTCGAGGGCCGCGCGGGCAAGGTGGGCAAGTCGTGAGCAGCGCGAACGCCCGCTACCGCGCGGCGCGCGTCGGCGGCTGCCTGGAGGCCGTCGTCGAGCAGCGTGCCGACGGCGCCACGCTGCTGCGCTCCACCGAGCCGCTGCAGCCCTTTGCCGAGCGCCTGACCGACCGCCTGGAGCACTGGGCGCGCGTGGCGCCCGGGCGCATCTTCGCCGCGCGCCGCGGCGCCGACGGCGCCTGGCGCGAGATCCGCTATGGCGAGATGCTGGCGCGCGCACGAGGCGTCGGCCAGGCGCTGGCGGCGCGGCCGCTGTCGGCCGAGCGCCCGGTGGCCATCCTCTCGGACAACGACCTCGAGCACCTGACGCTGTACCTGGCGGCGATGTGGGTCGGCGTGCCGGTGGTGCCGGTGTCGCCGGCCTATTCGCTGGTCTCGCAGGACTTCGGCAAGCTGCGCCACGTGCTGGCGACGACGACGCCGGGGCTGGTCTTCGCGAGCGACGCGCGCTATGCGAAGGCCATCGCCGCCACCGTGGGCGCCGACGTGGAGGTGGTGCTGGCCGAGGGCGCGCTGCCCGGGCGCGCCACGACGCCCTTCGCGTCGCTGCTGGAGACCGCACCCGGCGCGGAGGTCGACGCGGCGCATGCGCGCGTGGGCCCGGACACCATCGTCAAGTTCCTCTTCACCTCCGGCTCCACCAAGGCGCCCAAGGCGGTGATCAACACCCAGCGCATGCTGTGCGCGAACCAGCAGATGATCCGCCAGGGCATGGCCTTCCTGGCCGCGGAGCCGCCGGTGCTGGTGGACTGGCTGCCCTGGAACCACACCTTCGGCGGCAACCACAACATCGGCATCGTGCTCTACAACGGCGGCACGCTGTACATCGACGACGGCAAGCCCACGCCGCAGGGCATCGCGGCGACGCTGCGCAACCTGCGCGAGATCGCGCCCACGGTCTACTTCAACGTGCCCAAGGGCTTCGAGGAGATCGCCGCCGCGATGGAGCACGACGAGGCGCTGCGCCGCAGCCTCTTCAGCCGCGTGCAGGCCTTCATGTACGCCGGCGCGGGGCTGGCGCAGGCGGTGTGGGACCAGCTCGAGTCGCTGGCCGAGCGCACGGTGGGCGAACGCATCCCGATGATCACCGGCCTGGGCATGACCGAGACCGCGCCGAGCTGCACCTTCGCGCTGCGGCGCGACCTGCGCGCCGGCCACATCGGGCTGCCCTGCCCGGGCGTGGAGGTCAAGCTGGTGCCCATGGGCGAGGGCGCCGACCACAAGGTCGAGGTGCGCTTCCGCGGCCCGAACGTGATGCCCGGCTACTGGCGCGCGCCCGCGCAGACGGCCGAGGCCTTCGACGAGGAAGGCTACTACCGCACCGGCGACGCGGTGCGCTGGGTGGACGCCGCCGACCCGCAGCGCGGGCTGCTCTTCGACGGCCGCGTGGCCGAGGACTTCAAGCTTTCCACCGGCACCTTCGTCAGCGTCGGCCCGCTGCGCGCGCGCATCGTCGGCGCCGGCGCGCCCTATGTGCAGGACGCGGTGATCACCGGGATCAACCGCGACGACGTCGGCATGCTGCTCTTCCCGCGCCTGGACGAGTGCCGCCGCCTGGCCGGGCTGGGCGCCGGGGCGTCGCCGGCCCAGGTGCTGCGCCACGACGCGGTGCGCGGCGCTTTCCAGCTGCTGCTGGACCGCCTGTGGCGCGAGGGCACCGGCAGCGCGACGCGCGTCGCCCGCGCGCAGGTGCTGCTGGAGCCGCCGTCGATCGACCGCGGCGAGATCACCGACAAGGGCTCGATCAACCAGCGCGCCGTGCTGCAGCACCGCGCCGCCCTGGTCGACGCCCTGTACGACGGCAACGACCCCGATAGCCTGCTGCCCGGCACGGGGCCGGCCGCCTGATGCGGACCGGTGACGAGGCCGCCACCACGAGCCCGGCGCCGGCCGCTGCGACGGCGCGTCGGGGCGATGCGCCGCTGGACGAATCGACGCTGCAGCACCTGGTCGGCTTCAAGCTCGCGCGCGCCGACGTGCCGGCGCGCCGCGCCTTCAAGCGCCACATCGGCACGCCGCTGAAGCTGCGGCCGGTGGACTTCTCGCTGCTGATGCTGCTGCTGGCCAATGCCAGCGCCACGCCCAAGCAGGTGGCGCAGGCGCTCGCCGTGCCGCCGCCGAAGGTGACCGGGCTGGTCGATGTCTTGGTCGAGCGCGGCCTCGTGGCACGCCGCCGCAACGCCGCCGACGGGCGCGCGCAGGACCTGCTGCTCACCGCGCGCGGCCGCGAACTGGCCACGCGTGCGCACCGGCTCTCGCTGACGATGGAGTCGGCGATGCTGCAGGCGCTGTCTCCGGCCGAGCGGGCGATGCTCGGCGAACTGCTGGCCAAGCTGGCGCAGGCCTGAAAAACGGCGATGGCCCCGGGAGGGGGCCATCGTGTTCAGCGTCAGGGGGCGTCCACGCTCAGCCCTGCGGGTCGCGCTCGCGCCTGCAGGCGCGAGCCCTTCGCACTGCACGCGGGTCCACGCAGGTGGACCCGCATGTCCGTGCTCAGCCCTTCTTCGCCCAGGCACTGCACCAGCCGGGGCCGGCGACCTGCTTGGTGCCGAACAACGGGCAGCCGCCCCAGGGGTCGGTGGCCTTGCCCTGGTACAGCGCGCAGTTGGTGCACTTCTGGTCGTTGCTGTGCTTGGGGAACTTCTTCTTGTCGGCCTTGGTCGTGTCGTGCACGTAGCCCAGCGCGACAGCCTGGGGGTCCTTCTCGTCCACGCGCGCCGGCTGGGCGTGCGCGCGGGTGGCGGCCAGGGCGGTGCCGGCGGCGGCGACCTGGAGCAGGAAGACGCGGCGGTTGCTTTGCGACATGCTGGAAATCCTTTCTGGCGGGAATGCGGGAGGGCTGGAAGGAATCAGGTGCCGAAGATAACGCGCCCAGGGACGGGCCGTTGACAGGGTCGCGGACAGGCCCGCGCCGCGTCGGCCTTACTCAGGACGTGGAGACGGTGACGCCCAGGCAGGTGTTGCAGCGGCCCAGGCCGCGCAAGCGCGGATCCGGCTTGCCGTCGCCGGTCTTGAAGTTGGCGTGGCAGCGGATGCACACGTACATCTTCGACGACGACATCATCGGGCGCACGCCGGGCTCGGCATGCGGGCGGGCGGCGGTGTACTCGGCCTGCGTCTGGCGCAGCTTCGGGCCGGCGGCGGATTCGGGCGGGGTGGTCGTGCGGCGGGTGGTCATGGCGGGCTGGAGGCGGGGAGGGCACCCCGGGCATCGCTAAGGGGCTATTGTCCTCCGAAACCGATACCGGTCGCATGAGGACTGTCATGGGTGCACGAGCGGCCCCGCGCGGCGGGCACCGGTTTGGCGCTGCGCCCGGGTATAAGGGCGGCGCGGCGCGGCCCGGCGCCGTGCCCCGCCCGGCCCGACCAGGGCCCCCGCATCGCCCGAGGACGACCCGCCATGCCCCGCTTCGAGACGCTGAGCATCCGCCACGACGACGCCAACCCGCGCATCGCGCGGCTGCTGCTGGACCGGCCCGAGCGGCTGAATGCCATCGACGAGCGCATGCCCGGCGAGATCCGCGCCGCGGTGGACTGGGCGGCCGCCGACGAGCAGGTGCACGTGATCGTCGTCGAGGGGGCCGGCAAGGGCTTCTGCGGCGGCTACGACCTGGCGCAGTTTGCGCAGGGGCTCGTCGACCACCCCTGTCAGCAGGAGCGCCAGCCCTGGGACCCGCTCGCGGACTATGCGGTGATGCGGCGCTGGACCGACGACATCATGGCGCTGTGGCGCAGCCCCAAGCCGACGATCGCCAAGGTGCATGGCGCCGCGGTCGCCGGCGGCAGCGACATCGCGCTGGCCTGCGACCTGCTGCTGATGGCCGAGGACGCGCGCATCGGCTACATGCCCACGCGCGTGTGGGGCTGCCCGACGACCGCGATGTGGACCTACCGGCTGGGGCCGCTGCGCGCCAAGCAGCTGATGTTCACTGGCGACGTGATCGACGGCCGCACCGCGGCCGCCTGGGGCCTGGCCAACGAGGCCGTGCCGCAGGCCGGGCTCGAGGCGGCGGCGATGAAGCTGGCCGCGCGCATCGCCGGCGTGCCGCGCGCGCAGCTGGCGATGCACAAGATGGTCGTCAACCAGGTCCTGCAGAGCATGGGCCTGGAGCACAGCCAGACCCTGGCCACGCTGTTCGACGGCATCACGCGCCACAGCCCGGAGGGCCTGTGGTTCCGCCGCCATGCGCAGGCCGAGGGCTTCAAGGCCGCCGTGCAGTGGCGCGACAGCGGGCGCGCCATCCCCGAGGGCGACGAGGCGCGCGCGCTGATCCGCGAGCTGGAGGCGCGCCGCGGCGGTGCTGCCACTGGGGGAGAGCGCGCATGAGGATCGCCGTCGTCGGCGCCGGTGCCATCGGCGGCCTGCTCGGCACGCGGCTGGCGCTGGCCGGCGAGCAGGTCAGCTTCATCGCGCGCGGCCGCAACCTGGAGGCGATCAACGCGCAGGGCTTCCGGCTGCGGCTGGAGGACGGCAGCGAGCTGCACGCGCGCGACGTGCGCGCCGTGCAGGACCCGGCCGCGGCCGGGCCGCAGGACGCCGTGCTGCTGGCCGTCAAGGCGCACCAGCTCGCCGAGCTGCTGCCCGGGCTGCGCGCGCTGTTCGACGAGCACACGGTGGTCGTCTCGATGATCAACGGCGTGCCCTGGTGGTACTTCCAGCGCCACGGCGGCGTGCACGAGGGCCGCGTGCTCGCCAGCGTGGACCCCGGCGGAACGGTCGCCGCGGCGATCGAGCCGGCGCGCGTGGTCGGCAGCGTCGTCTATCCGGCCGCCGAGCTGCTGGCGCCGGGCCTCGTGCAGCTCGTCGAGGGCCACCGCTTCACGCTGGGCGAGCCCGACGGCCAGCGCAGCGAGCGCGTGGCCGCGCTGGCCGAGGCCTTCATCCGCGCCGGCTTCAAGGCCCCGGTGTCGCGCGACATCCGCGGCGAGATCTGGGTCAAGCTGCTGGGCAACTGCAGTTTCAACCCGGTCAGCGCGCTGACCCACCTGACGCTGGCGCAGATCTGCCGCCACCCGCCTTCGCGCGCGCTGATCCGCTCGATGATGGAGGAGGCGACGGCCGTGGCGCAGGCGCTGGGCGTGCGCATGCGCGTGGACATCGAGCAGCGCATCGCCGGTGCCGAGGCGGTGGGCGAGCACAAGACCTCGATGCTGCAGGACGTGGAGGCCGGGCGGGCGCCCGAGCTGGCCGCGCTGGTCGGCGCGGTGCTGGAGCTGGCCGAGGTGGCCGGCGTCGCCGCGCCGGCCCTGGCCGCGGTGCACGGCGCGGTGCAGGGGCTGGCGCACGCGCTGGCCACGCAGCACGCGCGGGTCAGGCTGCAGCCGGTGGTGCGCTGAACGCGGGCACGCGCACCTCGCAGACGATGCCGCGCGGCGCATTCTCGAGCCACGCCACCTGACCGCCGAGCAGCTTCACGCGCTTGCGCACGCCGCCCAGCCCGAGGCCGTGCGACCAGGCGGCAGGGTCGCGGCCGCCGCCGTCGTCGGCCACCACGAGCTCCAGCGTGCCGCGCTCCAGCGTCAGCCGCACGTCGATCCGCGTGGCGTGGCCGTGGTACAGCGCGTTGCTGACCAGCTCGCGCAGCACGCGCGTCAGCGCCGACCACTGCACCACCGACAGCCGCAGCTCGCGGTCGATGCCGAACGCCCAGCCCAACTCGACCTGCGCCGGGGTCAGTCGCTGCGTCAGGTCGGCCTTCCATTCGGCCGCGGCATGCGACAGCCGGTGCTCGGCCGCGGCCAGCCCGCGCGTCAGCGTCTTCAGGTCCTGCAGCGTGTGGCGCAGGTAGTCCTCCATCTCCGGCGTCGGCGCCTGGTACATCAGCGTCAGCAGCCGCGCGCCGATGTCGTCGTGCAGGTCCTGCGCGATGCGCAGCCGCTCCTCCGCGCGACCGCGCTCGACCGCGAGGTCGTGCGCGACGGCGCGGCGCAGCTGGTCCACCATGCGCTCGGCCAGGCGCGCGTCCTCGGCCGTGAACAGGCGCCGCCCGCGCTGCGCGTAGCGCAGCGCCAGCGCCGTGGTGGCGTCGGCCGCGGCGTCCTGCAGCGGCTGCACCGGCACCAGCAGCGCGGCGCCGCCGCCGGCGATGCGCGCGCGCGCGGGTGCGCGCTCCACGCGCTGCACCTGCAACGGGTCGAAGACCTCGCCCAGCAGCTGCGCCAGGATGCGCGGGTACTGCCCTGGCTGCGCCTGCAGCGCGCGCGCGGCGCGGTACAGCTGCTCGAAGATGCGCTCGGTGCTGGGCAGGCGGTCGCCCAGCACCTGCTTCATCAGGAATCGGCGCGCGCCGGCATACAGCGCGAGCCCGATCAGCACCGCGATGGCCAGCGCGGTGAACGGTCCCAGCCCGAACAGCGCCACCAGCAGCAGGTCCAGCGAGGTCGCGATGGTGGCGATGCCGGCCAGCAGCGCAAACTCGCGCAGCGGCCGGCGGCTGCGCGCCAGGAAGGGCGTCAGCAGCAGCAGCGAGCAGATGAACAGCGTCCACGCCACCGACGCGCCGACCACCACCCCGGGCAGGCCGACCCCGGCCCGCGCCGCGGCGGCCACCGCCAGCGTGACGACGCCCAGCGTGGCCAGTGCCAGTACCGCGAAGCGCTGCATCACCGCCGCGTACGGGTCGGTCGCGCCACGGGCACTTCGCGAAACGACCGCCAGCGCGGCCATGCCCAGCCCCAGGCACAGGCCCTGCGCCCACCACCAGGGGCCCGGGAGCGTATCCAGCAGCCCGGCCGCCGCCGCCAGCAGCCACAGCGCGACCAGCCCCCAGGCGGCGCCGGCCACCAGCCCCGCACCGTGCAGCCGGCGCGGATGGAGCGCGAATGCGTGCACCACCGCCGCCCCGGTGGCGGCGTCCATCGCCACGCGCAGCGGCAGGTCCAGCGCAACGGCGCCGGCCGGCGCGCCCAGTCCCGGCAGCGTCTCCAGCCCGATGAACAGCAGGCTGCCGGCCTGGCTGAGCGCCATGACGACGAAGAGGGCGCCGCGCGGCTGCGGCCGATCCAGCACGACCGCCGCGGCCGCCAGCACGAGCGCCAGCGCCAGCAGCGACAGCAGGGCATAGGGCAGGCCGACGCCGCCGACGCCACGCGGCGCGGGCGGCAGCGTCACCGTGGCGCCGCCCTCGAAGTGCAGGGCCACCGGGCCGGCGGCCAGCATCGCCGCCAGCGCTTCGTGCTGCGCGACCTGCCGTGCGCGCGTGTCGTCGTCGACCTGCCAGCGCGGCGAGCGCTGCAGCAGCAGCGGTGTCGCGGGCAGTCGCGCCGGCGCGGCGGTGCCGGTGGCCTCCAGCGCGATCAGCGCACGCCCGCGCTGCGCCTGCAGCGCCGCCAGCGGCGTGGCCTGCAGGCGGATCTCGCCGTCGGCGCCGGCGACCCAGGTGGTGTCCAGGTAGGGCGTCGCGGCCACCCAGCGCGTGAACAGCAGCAGCGCCAGCACCGCCAGCAGGGCCACGCCGAGCAGCGTGCCGAGCCGCGCACCCGACCAGCGCCCGTCGTCCAGGTCGTCCAGGCCGGGGTCCAGCGGCTCGAGCTCGAAGGCCGAGTCCGGGCCCGCCGCGCCCGCCGGTCCGGCTGCCGCGGCGCGCTGTGCATCCATCGCGCGGGGAGGCCGACTCGTCAGCGCAGGGCCGCCGCACCGGCGGCGGAGCCGCTCACACCAGGCCCTGCTTGCTGGCCAGCACGGCGGCCTCGGCGCGGCTGGACACGTTGAGCTTCTTGTAGATGGACTTGATGTGGTCGTTGACGGTGAACCACT
>CAZUPH010000165.1:0-9251 GCA_964621995.1 uncultured Rubrivivax sp.
GCACTGCTTCATGCCCAGGCTGATGCGGCGCTTGTCCTCGTCGATCTCGAGCACCATGACCTCGACCTCCTCGCCGAGCGTCACGACCTTGGCCGGGGCCACGTTCTTGTTGGTCCAGTCCATCTCGGAGACGTGCACCAGGCCCTCGATGCCCGGCTCGATCTCGACGAAGGCGCCGTAGTCGGCGATGTTCGTGACCTTGCCGAACAGGCGCGTGCCGCTCGGGTAGCGGCGGCTGACGCCCAGCCAGGGGTCGTCGCCGAGCTGCTTCAGGCCCAGGCTGACGCGGTTCTTCTCGGCGTCGAACTTCAGCACCTTGGCGGTGAGCTCCTGGCCGACCTGCACCACCTCGGTCGGGTGGCGCACGCGGCGCCAGGCCATGTCGGTGATGTGCAGCAGGCCGTCGATGCCGCCCAGGTCCACGAAGGCGCCGTATTCGGTGATGTTCTTGACCACGCCGTGCACGATGGCGCCTTCGGTCAGCGTCTCCAGCAGCTTGGCGCGTTCCTCGCCCATGCTGGCCTCGACCACCGCGCGGCGGCTCAGCACCACGTTGTTGCGCTTGCGGTCGAGCTTGATGACCTTGAACTCGAGCGTCTTGCCCTCGTAGGGGCTCATGTCCTTGACCGGGCGGGTGTCCAGCAGGCTGCCCGGCAGGAAGGCGCGGATGCCGTTGACCAGCACCGTCAGGCCGCCCTTGACCTTGCCGCTGACCGTGCCGGTGACGAAGTCGCCGGACTCCAGCGCATTCTCCAGCGCCATCCACGACGCCAGGCGCTTGGCCTTGTCGCGGCTGAGGATGGTGTCGCCGTAGCCGTTCTCGACGGCGTCGATGGCCACCGCGACGAAGTCGCCGACCTGGACCTCGAGCTCGCCCTGGTCGTTCTTGAATTCCTCGATCGCGACGTAGGACTCGCTCTTCAACCCGGCGTTGACGACGACGTGGTTGAACTCGATGCGCACGACCTCGGCGGAGATGACCTCGCCGACGCGCATGTCGTTGCTCTTGAGCGATTCCTCGAAGAGCGCGGCAAAGTTGGGGGCGCCGCCGCTGGCGGTAACGGTAGTGGTAACGGCCATGTTTTCCTGATGTGCCCGGAGGAGTTGAAGGCAGAGCCGGGCGATGCTTGCGGCGGAGGCCGCGGGTTGGGGTTGGACCACCCCTCGCACCCTGGGGGCCTGACGGCCGCGGCGGGGGAGCGCGAGGGACCTCGTACGGCCGCCCGCCCGGGGCGCTGCCCTCAGGACTGTGCCAAGGACGGCGCCGCCACGGCGGCCAGCGGCCCGCGCTCTTGCCACCAGCCCAGCACCTGCTGCACCGACTGCTCGATGCTCAGCTGCGAGTTGTCCAGCTCCAGCGCGTCCTTCGCCGGCACCAGGGGCGCCACGGCACGACCCTTGTCGCGCGCATCACGTGCCTCCAGATCCCGGCGAAGACTGTCGAGACTAGCAGAAATTCCCTTTGAGATCAACTGCTTATGCCGCCGCACCGCACGTTCGGCGGCGCTCGCGGTGAGGAAGACCTTGAGCGCGGCGTCGGGGAAGACGATGGTGCCCATGTCGCGCCCGTCGGCCACCAGCCCCGGCGCGCGCCGGAACGCCAACTGCAGCCCGTGCAGCGCCTGGCGCACCGCGGGCAGCGCCGAGACGCGCGAGGCGAGCAGCCCGATGGCCTCGGCGCGCAGCGCGTCGGTGACCTCGCGGCCGCGCAGCCAGGTGCGGCCGGCCTCGGCGCCCTGGCCGAAGCGCAGGTCCAGCGTCGCGGCGGCCAGTGCCAGCGCCGGCTCGTCGTCGGGGGCTATGCCGTCCCAGGTGGCGGCCAGCGCGGTGGCGCGGTACAGCGCGCCGCTGTCCAGCAGCGCGTAGCCCAGCGCCGCCGCCACCGCGGCGGCCAGCGTGCCCTTGCCGGACGCGGTGGGGCCGTCGATCGTGATCACCGGCACGTCGGCCGGCTCGGCGCTGGCCACGCCCAGCAGGGTCTCGAAATAGTCCGGGAAGGTCTTCGCGACGCAGCCGGGGTCCAGGATGCGCAGCGCGCGGCGCGCGCCGGCCAGCGGGTTGAAGGCGGCCAGCGACAGGCACATCGCCATGCGGTGGTCGTCGTAGGTCGCGATGGCGGCGCTGCGCCAGGCGGCCGGCGTGGCGGGCGGCGTGACCTCGATGAAGTCCGCGCCTTCCGCGACCACGGCGCCGACCTTGCGCAACTCGGCCGCCATCGCCGCGATGCGGTCGGTCTCCTTGACGCGCCAGCTCGCGATGCCGGTCAGCCGCGTCGGCGCGTCCGCATAGAGGGCCATCACCGCCAGCGTCATCGCGGCGTCGGGGATGTCGGTGCAGTCGCGCGTGAGGCTGGCCAGCGGCCAGCGCCCGCGGCGCACCTCCAGCCAGCCCGCGCCGCCGGCGACCTGCGCGCCCATCGCGCGTGCGGCCTCGACGAAGGCGATGTCGCCCTGGATCGAATCGAGGCCCACGCCCTCGATGCGCAGCGGCGCGCCGCCCGCGGCGGCGATCGCGCCGAGCGCGACGAAGTACGAGGCCGACGAGGCGTCGCCCTCGACGTACAGCGTGCCCGGGCTGGCGCAGCGGCTGCCGCGCGGGATGGTGAAGCGCTGCCAGTCCTCGTGCGCGACGGCGATGCCGAAGCGCGCCAGCAGGTTCAGCGTGATCGCGATGTAGGGCTGCGAGATCAGCGGGCCCTCGACCTCGATCACCACGTCCTGCGCCTCGGCCACGAGCGGCAAGGCCAGCAGCAGCGCGGTCAGGAACTGGCTGGAGACGTCGCCGCGCACGCGGATCGGCGCGTCGAGCATCAGCCGCCCGCCCGCGGCCCCGCTGACGCGCAACGGCGGGTAGCCCGGCCGGCCCAGGTCCTCGACCGTGCAGCCCAGCGGGCGCAGTGCATCGACCAGGTCGCCGATCGGGCGCTCGTGCATGCGCGGCACGCCGGCCAGCTCGAAGCGCCCGCCCTGGGTGGCCGCCAGCACCGCCAGCGTGGCGGCCAGCGGGCGCATCGCGGTGCCGGCGTTGCCCAGGAAGAGCTGCGCCTCGTGCACACGCAGCCGGCCGGCCAGGCCCTCGACGCGGCAGGTTTCGCCGTCCACCTCCACGCCGCAGCCCAGCGTGCGCAGCGCGGCCAGCATCACGCGCGTGTCGTCGCTGTCCAGCAGCCCGCGCAGCTCGGTCGTGCCGGCGGCCAGCGCGGCCAGCAGCAGCACGCGGTTGGAGATGCTCTTGGAGCCCGGCAGGCGCACCGTGCCGGAGGCGGCGCGCAGCGGGGGCAGGTCGAGGAAGGGAAGGGCGTACATGCGCAGGGACGGCACGCGCGACGGCCGCTCGCCGGTGCGGGACGGGTCAGGAGCGGCCGCCGCCGGCCGGCTTGGGCATGCCCATCTGCCAGGTGGCGCGGCCCTCGGCCGGGCCGCGGATCAGCCCTTCCAGCGCCTCGGCGTTGCCCTCGCGGATGACGTGCTCCAGCGCGTCCAGCGCGGCGCGGAAGCGCTGCGACTGCTTGAGCACCTCCTCGCGGTTGGCGACGAGGATGTCGCGCCACATCTCCGGGCTGCTCGCGGCGATGCGCGTGAAGTCGCGGAAGCCCGGGCCGGCCAGCGACAGGAAGTCCTTGCCCGCGGGCTGGTTGACGACGGCGCTGAAGTAGGCGAAGGCCAGCAGGTGCGGAAGGTGGCTGACTGCCGCGAAGGCGGCGTCGTGGTTCTCCGGCGACATCTTCAGCACCTGCGCGCCGATCGCGCTCCAGACGTCGGTAGCCTTCTGCACGAGCTCCGGCGCGGTCTGCGCCAGCGGCGTCAGGATGACCTGGCGGCCGCTGTACAGCGCCGCATCGGCGTTGTGGATGCCCGAGACCTCCTTGCCGGCGATCGGGTGCGCCGGCACGAAGCTGACGACACGTTCGCGCAGCACGCGGCGCGCGGCATCGACCACGTCGCGCTTGGTGCTGCCGACGTCCATCACCAGCACGCCGGGCTCCACGAGGTGGCGGATGGCCTTGAAGGTGGTCTCGGTGGCGGCCACCGGCACCGCGATCAGCACGATGTCCGAGCCGGCTACCGCCAGCAGCGCGGACTCGGCCGCCACGTCGATGACGCCGAGCCGGCGCGCGCGTTCGGTCGTCGACGGGCTCTTGCTGTAGCCGATGACGCGCCTGACGAGGCCGGCGCGCTTGAGCGCCAGCGCGAAGCTGCCGCCCATCAGGCCGCATCCGATGACGCCGAGCTGGTTGAACATCCGTCAGCTCCCGCGCTTCAGTGCACGTCGATGGGATAGGTGCCCAGCACCTTGAAGAAGGCGCAGGCGGCGCGCAGCTCGCTCAGCGCGGCGGCGACCCGCGGCTGCTCGGGGTGGCCCTCGATGTCGATGTAGAAGTAGTACTCCCACTGGCCCGAGCGCGCCGGGCGCGACTCGAAGCGCGACATCGACACGCCGTGCGCCTTCAGCGGCACCAGCATGTCGTGCACCGCGCCGGGCCGGTTGGGCACCGAGACGACGAGACTGGTGCAGTCGTGGCCGCTGGCCGCCGGCTGCGGGTGGCGGTGCGGGTCGCTGACGATCGCGAAGCGCGTGCGGTTGTGCGGGTCGTCCTGGATGCCCGGCGCGACCACGTGCAGGCCGTATTCGCTGGCCGCGCGCTCGCTGGCGATGGCGGCCAGCGTGGGGTCCGCCGCCGCCAGGCGCGCACCCTCGGCGTTGCTGGCCACCGGCCGGCGCTCGGCCTGCGGCAGGTGCGCGGCCAGCCACTGGTGGCATTGCGCCAGCGCCTGCGGGTGCGCCAGCACGGCCTCGATGCCCGCGCTGCCTTCCTGCCGGCGCAGCAGGTTGTGGCGCACGAACAGGCTGGTCTCGCCGATGATGAACAGCGGCGTGTGCAGGAACAGGTCCAGCGAGCGTGCGACCACGCCCTCGGTGCTGTTCTCCACCGGCACGACGCCGAAGTCCGCGGCGCCGGCGCTGGTGGTGCGGAAGACCTCGTCGATGCTGGCGCAGGGCACGCGCACGATGCTGCTGCCGAAGTAGCCCAGCGCCGCCTGCTCGCTGAAGGTGCCGGCCGGGCCCAGGTAGGCCACGCGGGTGGGTGTCTCCAGCGCCCGGCAGGCGGACATGATCTCGCGCCAGATCGGCGCCACGCTCTCGGTGGCCAGCGGCCCGGCATTCACCGCCTTCAGGCCGTCGATGACCTGCGCCTCGCGCTCGGGCCGGAAGACGACCGAACCCTCGCGCTTCTTGAGCTCGCCGACCTCCAGCGCCAGCGCCGCGCGCCGGTTCAGCAGCGCGAGCAGCTCGCGGTCCAGCGCGTCGATGCGCTGGCGCAGCGTCGCGAGGTCGGCGGGGGCGTCGTTCATCGGGCGGCCGGCAGCGTCGCGCAGCGGTGCAGGCTCAGCGCGGCGCCGAGGCCGCGGGGCTGCCCGAGGGCACGCCCAGGCGCTGCGCGACAGTGTCCTGCAGTGCGCGGACCTTGGGCTCGACGCTGCCGCGCGTATCGGCGACCAGCCGCTCGACGATGGAGCGCTGCATCTCCTGCGCCAGGCCCTGGAACTTGCGGTTCACCGGCGATTCGAGGATGCCGATGATCTGGCGCAGTTCCTCCTCGCTGAAGCGTTCTTCCAGCAGCGCGCCGATCGTCGAGGGCGCCAGGCGCACCGCCGCCTGCGTGACCACGGGCACCGACTCGTCGACGTACTTGCGCACGTCGGCCTCGATGTCGCGCGCCAGCGCGTCGCGGCGCTCCTGCGGCACGCGCTGCAGCGCGGCGCCGGCCTGCTGCATGATCTGCATCGCCGGCTGCTGCGCGATCTGGCGCGCCATGGCCTCGATGCCCGGCTGCTGCAGCTGCAGCACGCGGGCGACCAGTTCCTTCTTGGTCGGCGCGGTCTGCGCCAGCACCGGGGCGGCGAGCAGCGCGGCGGCCACCGCGAGCGCGGCCAGGGCGGCCGCGGTGCCGCGGGCGGGAAGGCGGGGGCGGAGGTACTTCGTCATCAGGGTCCTTCGTTGGCGGCGTCGCCGTTGGGGGGGTCCTCGGCATCGCCGGAGGCGTCGTTCTCGACGATGCGCTGCAGGCCCGAGAGCTTGGCGCCGTCGTCCAGGGCGATCAGGGTCACGCCCTGCGTGGCGCGGCCCAGCTCGCGGATCTCGGAGACCCGGGTGCGCACCAGCACGCCGCGGTCGGTGATGAGCATGATCTCGTCGGCCGGCCGCACCAGCGTCGCGGCGACGACGCGGCCGTTGCGCTCGCTCTGCTGGATCGCGATCATGCCCTTGGTGCCGCGGCCGTGGCGCGTGTACTCGACGATCGAGGTGCGCTTGCCGTAGCCGTTCTCGGTGGCCGTGAGCACGCTCTGCGTCTCGTCCTCGGCCACCAGCATCGCGATGACGTGCTGCCCGGGCTCCAGCGCCATGCCCTTGACGCCGCGTGCGGCGCGGCCCATCGGGCGCACGTCGTCCTCGGCGAAGCGCACGGCCTTGCCGCCGTCGCTGAACAGCATCACGTCGTGCTGGCCGTCGGTGAGCGCGGCGCCGATCAGGTAGTCGCCCTCGTCGAGATCCACGGCGATGATGCCGGCCTTGCGCGGGTTGCTGAACTCGTCCAGCGAGGTCTTCTTCACCGTGCCCAGCGCGGTGGCCATGAAGACGTAGCGGTCGGCGGGGAAGCTGCGGCACTCGCCGGTCAGCGGCAGCACCACGGTGATCTTCTCGCCCGGCTGCAGCGGGAACATGTTGACGATGGGCTTGCCGCGGCTGGCGCGGCCACCCTGCGGGACCTCCCAGACCTTGAGCCAGTACACGCGGCCGCGGTCGCTGAAGCACAGGATCCAGTCGTGCGTGTTGGCGATGAAGAGCTGGTCGATCCAGTCGTCTTCCTTGGTCGTGGTGGCCTGCTTGCCGCGGCCGCCGCGGCGCTGCGCGCGGTACTCGGCCAGCGGCTGACTCTTGACGTAGCCGCCGTGGCTGAGCGTGACCACCATGTCCGCCGGCGTGATCAGGTCCTCGGTGCCGAGCTCCTGCACGTTGCGCTCGATCACGCTGCGGCGCGCGCCGAGCTTCGTCTGCCCGAACTCCTGCTTCAGCGCGCCGAGCTCCTCGGCGATGATCGCGCTGACGCGCTCGGGCCGCGCCAGGATGTCCAGCAGGTCGGTGATGTGCTCCATCACCTCGCGGTACTCGCCGATGATCTTGTCCTGCTCCAGCCCGGTCAGGCGCTGCAGCCGCATCTGCAGGATCTCCTGCGCCTGCTCGTCGGACAGCCGGTACAGCCCGTCGGCCTGCAGCCCGTAGTGCGCGGGCAGGCCCTCGGGGCGGTAGGCGGCCTGGCCGCCGGGCGCCGTGCCCTCCACGCGCGCGAGCATCTCGCGCACCAGCGAGCTGTCCCAGCCCCTGGCCATCAGCGCCGCCTTGGCCACCGGCGGGGTGGGGCTGGTCTTGATGGTCTCGATGAACTCGTCGATGTTGGCCAGCGCCACTGCCAGGCCTTCCAGCACATGCCCGCGCTCGCGCGCCTTGCGCAGTTCGTAGACGGTGCGCCGCGTGACGACCTCGCGCCGGTGGTCCAGGAAGATCTCGACCAGCTGCTTGAGGTTGCACAGCCGCGGCTGGCCGTCCACCAGCGCCACCATGTTGATGCCGAAGGTGTCCTGCAGCTGCGTCTGCTTGTACAGGTTGTTCAGCACCACCTCGGGCACTTCGCCGCGCTTGAGCTCGATGACCACGCGCATGCCGGACTTGTCGCTCTCGTCCTGGATGTGGCTGATGCCTTCGAGCTTCTTCTCGTGCACCAGCTCGGCGATGCGCTCCAGCAGCGTCTTCTTGTTGACCTGGTAGGGGATCTCGTCGACGATGATCGCCTGGCGCTGGCCGCGGTCGATGTCCTCGAAGTGGCACTTCGCGCGCATCACCACCTTGCCGCGGCCCGTGCGGTAGCCCTCGCGCACGCCGTTCAGGCCGTAGATGATGCCGGCGGTCGGGAAGTCCGGCGCCGGCACGATCTCCATCAGCTCGTCGATCGTCGCCTCGGAGTTCTTCAGCAGGTGCAGGCAGGCGTCGACGATCTCGCCCAGGTTGTGCGGCGGGATGTTGGTCGCCATGCCCACCGCGATGCCGGCGCTGCCGTTGACCAGCAGGTTGGGCAGCCGCGTCGGCAGCACCGTCGGCTCGTTCTCGCTGCCGTCGTAGTTGGGGGCGAAATCGACCGTCTCCTTGTCGATGTCCTCCAGCATCTCGTGCGCGATCTTGGACAGCCGGATCTCGGTGTAGCGCATCGCCGCGGCGTTGTCGCCGTCCACGCTGCCGAAGTTGCCCTGGCCGTCCACGAGCATGTGGCGCAGGCTGAAGTCCTGCGCCATGCGCACGATGGTGTCGTACACCGCCGTGTCGCCGTGCGGGTGGTACTTGCCGATGACGTCGCCGACGATGCGCGCGCTCTTCTTGTACGGCCGGTTCCAGTGGTTGCTGAGCTCGTGCATCGCGAACAGCACGCGGCGGTGCACCGGCTTCAGGCCGTCGCGGGCGTCGGGCAGGGCGCGGCCGACGATCACGCTCATCGCGTAATCGAGGTACGAACGCCGCATCTCCTCTTCGAGACTGACGGCGAGTGTTTCCTTGGCGAAGGGGGTCATGCAGCTGCGGTGGGTTCGTGGGTCCCTCGGGGCCGCGAGGCGACCGACCGTCCCCGGCAGGAAGCCGGGCGACCGGGCTGGCGCGGCGCGCCCGTGAGGCCGCCATGTGCGGCATCCCGCGACATGACCGGCACGATTCTACGGGGCGCGCGCCTGTCGCGGATGCGCAACAGCGCCCTCGGGTGGGGCAGCGGCAGGCGCCAAAATGCAGCCCAGCCGACGCCCTATGGCACAATGAACTGTCGGTGGTAAGTACCCGCGGCCGTGGGGATTTGCCCGTGATTCCGTCTGTTTTCCGCTTGTCGTTTTGGACGTTACGCAGGCTCGTCTGCGGCTTTCCTCGAGAGGAGAATCAATGAAGAAATTGAACAAGGTGGCGGTGCTGTTCGCATCCGCTGCACTTGCCGCCCCGATCGCCGCATTCGCGCAGGCGAAGTCGATCGACAACTGGCGTGCCGCCGACGGCACCGTCTGGAAGAACGGCACCAACGAACTGTGCTGGCGTGATGCCGGCTGGACGCCGGCCACTGCCGACGACCGTTGCGACGGCGCCATCAAGCCGCCGCCCCCGCCGCCCCCGGCTCCGCGCGTCGCCCCGCCGCCGCCCCCGCCGCCACCTCCGCCGCCACC
>CAZUPH010000166.1:0-7544 GCA_964621995.1 uncultured Rubrivivax sp.
CGCGCGGGCCGCGGCGCGCGGGCCTCAGCCGGCGGCCGCCGCGGCCAGCCGCTGCGCGCCCTGGCGCGCGAGGTCGGCGTCGCGCGCCTCGACCATCACGCGCAGCACCGGCTCGGTGCCCGAGGGCCGGATCAGGATGCGGCCGGCGGCGCCGAGCTCGCGCTCCACGTCGCGCTGCGCCTGGGCCAGCGCGGCGTTGTCGCGCCAGTCGCCCTGGCCGTCGCGCAGGCGCACGTTGAGCAGCACCTGCGGGAACAGCTGCACGCCCTCCAGCAGCGCCGCCAGCGGCTTGCCCTGGCGCCGCACCGCCTGCAGCACCTGCAGCGCGCTGACGATCCCGTCGCCGGTGGTGTGGCGGTCCAGGGCGAGCAGGTGGCCGCTGCTCTCGCCGCCGAGCTGCCAGCCGCGCGCGGCCAGCTCCTCCAGCACGTAGCGGTCGCCGACCTTCGCGCGCACCAGGCCCACGCCCAGGCGCTGCAGCGCCTGCTCGACCGCCAGGTTGGTCATCAGGGTGCCGACCACGCCGGGCACCGGCTGGCGCTGGGCCAGGCGGTCGGCGGTCATCACGTACAGCAGCTCGTCGCCGTTGAACAGCCGGCCCTGGGCGTCCACCATCTGCAGGCGGTCGGCGTCGCCGTCCAGCGCGATGCCGTAGTCCGCGCGATGCTCGGCCACCGCCTTCACCAGCGCCTGCGGCGCCGTGGCGCCGACGCCCTGGTTGATGTTGAGCCCGTCGGGGCTGCAGCCGATCTTCACGACGCTGGCGCCGAGCTCGTGGAAGACGTCGGGCGCCACGTGGTAGGCGGCGCCATGCGCGGCGTCCACCACCAGCTTCAGCCCGCGCAGGCTCAGGCTGTGCGGCACCGTGCTCTTGCAGAACTCGATGTAGCGGCCGCTGGCGTCCGTCAGCCGGCGCGCGCGGCCCAGGCCCGCGCTGTCCACCCACTGCGGCGGCTGCGCGAGCCGCGCCTCGACCTCGCGCTCCCAGTCGTCGGGCAGCTTCTCGCCGCGTGCGGAGAAGAACTTGACGCCGTTGTCCGGGTAGGCGTTGTGCGAGGCACTGATGACCACGCCCAGGTCCAGGCGCAGCGCACGCGTCAGGTAGGCCACGCCGGGCGTGGGCAGCGGGCCGGAAAGCAGCACGTCCACGCCGGCGGAGGCGAATCCCGCCTCCAGCGAGGACTCCAGCATGTAGCCCGAGATGCGCGTGTCCTTGCCGATCACCACGGTCGGGCGTGCGCTGCCCTGCTTGAGCACCTGGCCGACGGCATGGCCCAGGCGCAGCATGAAGTCGGGGGTGATCGGGTCCTGACCGACCGTGCCGCGGATGCCGTCGGTGCCGAAATAGGTTCTGCTCATCGGGAATCTGTCCTGTGCGAGACGGCGATTGTCGGGCCGTCCGTGGTGGTGGCCGGCCGTGGCCCGGGCCGGGTGTGTACAAATGTTCGCGGGCAGCGCCGCGCCGTCAGCCCGCGTCCAGGCGGCCCTGTTCCGCCGCGCGCCAGACCTTCAGCGCATCCACCGTCGCCGCGACGTCGTGCACGCGCACGATGGCCGCACCGCGCGCCACCGCGGCCAGGGCGGCGGCGACGCTGGCGGCCAGCCGCTCCCCCACCGGCCGGCCCGTGATCTGCCCCAGCGTGCCCTTGCGCGACCAGCCCACGAGCAGCGGCCGCCCGACGAGCCCGCGCAGCTCGCGCTGGCGGTGCAGCAGCGCCAGGTTGTGCTCGGCGGTCTTCGCAAAGCCGATGCCGGGGTCGGCCACGATGCGCCCGGCCGCCACCCCGGCGGCCACCAGTTCCTCGGTGCGCTGGCGCAGGAAGCCGCCGACCTCGGTCACGACATCCTCGTAGCGCGCCTGCTCGCGCATCGTGTCCGGCTCGCCGCGCATGTGCATCAGGCATACGCCGGCGCGGCCGTGCGCCGCCAGCAGCGCCAGCGCGCCGGGCCGGCGCAGCGAGCGCACGTCGTTGACGATGTCCACGCCCAGGTCCAGTGCCTTTCGCATCAGCGCCGGGCTGCTGGTGTCCACCGACACCGGCACGCCCAGGGTCAGCGCGGCACGCAGCACCGGCAGCACGCGCGCGGCCTCTTCGTCCTCGCCGGGCGGCAACGCGCCGGGCCGCGTCGATTCGCCGCCGATGTCCAGCAGGTCGGCGCCCTCGCGCACCAGCGTCTCGCAGTGGGCGATCGCAGCCGCCGTGTCGACCAGCCGCCCGCCGTCGGAGAACGAATCCGGCGTGACGTTGACGATGCCCATCACGCGCGCGTGCGCGAGGTCGATGCGGTGGCGGGTGGTCTGCCAGTCCAAGGCGCGCTGCCCTTCCCGAGGCTCGTGCAATGCAAAGCGGGGCCGCAGCCCCGCTTGGTGGTCGTGGCCGCCGTTCAGGCCGCGGCCGGCGCGCCGTCGGTGCCCACCGGGGGCGTCGGGCCGCTGGGCTTGCTGGCCGAGGGCGACCAGTCCTTCGGCGGGCGCGGCGGCTTGCCGGCCATGATGTCGTCGATCTGCTCGGCGTCGATCGTCTCCCAGTCCAGCAGGGCCTGGGCCATCGCGTGCATCTTGTCCTTGTGCGACTCGATCAGCTCGCGCGCCACGCGGTACTGCCCGTCGATGATGCGCCGCACCTCCTTGTCGACCTTCTGCATGGTCGCCTCGGACATGTTGGTCGTCTTGGTGACGCTGCGGCCGAGGAAGACCTCGCCCTCGTTCTCGGCATAGACCATCGGGCCCAGCTCGTCGGTCATGCCGTAGCGCATGACCATGTCGCGGGCGAGCTGCGTGGCACGCTCGAAGTCGTTGGAAGCGCCGGTGGTCATCTGGTTCATGAACACCTCTTCCGCGATGCGGCCGCCGAACAGCACCGAGATCGTGCTCAGCATGCGCTCCTTGTCCATGCTGTAGCGGTCGCCTTCGGGCAGCTGCATCGTGACGCCCAGCGCGCGGCCGCGCGGGATGATGGTCACCTTGTGCACCGGGTCGGTCTTGGGCATCAGGCGCGCCACCAGGGCGTGGCCGGCCTCGTGGTAGGCGGTGTTGCGGCGCTCCTCCTCGGGCATGACCATGGACTTGCGCTCGGGGCCCATCATGATCTTGTCCTTGGCCTTCTCGAAGTCGACCATCTCGACCACGCGGGCGTTGCGCCGCGCGGCGAACAGGGCCGCCTCGTTGACCAGGTTGGCGAGATCGGCGCCGCTGAAGCCCGGCGTGCCGCGCGCCAGGATGTCGGCGCGGATGTCCTGCCCCACCGGCACCTTGCGCATGTGCACGTTGAGGATCTGCTCGCGGCCGCGCACGTCGGGCAGCGTCACGTAGACCTGGCGGTCGAAGCGGCCCGGGCGCAGCAGCGCCGGGTCGAGGATGTCGGGCCGGTTGGTGGCCGCCATCACGATGACGCCGAGGTTGGTCTCGAAGCCGTCCATCTCGACGAGCATCTGGTTGAGCGTCTGCTCGCGTTCGTCGTTGCCGCCGCCGAGACCCGCGCCACGGTGGCGGCCCACCGCGTCGATCTCGTCGATGAAGATGATGCAGGGCGCGCTCTTCTTGGCCTGCTCGAACATGTCGCGCACGCGCGCCGCGCCGACGCCGACGAACATCTCGACGAAGTCCGAGCCGCTGATGCTGAAGAACGGCACCTTGGCCTCGCCGGCGATGGCCTTGGCCAGCAGCGTCTTGCCGGTGCCCGGCGGGCCGACGAGCAGCACGCCGCGCGGGATGCGGCCGCCCAGCTTCTGGAACTTCTGCGGGTCCTTCAGGAAGTCGACGAGTTCCTTCACTTCCTCCTTGGCCTCGTCGCAGCCGGCGACGTCGGCGAAGGTGGTGGAGTTGTTGGCCTCGTCGAGCATGCGCGCCTTGCTCTTGCCGAAGCTGAAGGCGCCGCCCTTGCCGCCGCCCTGCATCTGGCGCATGAAGTAGATCCACACGCCGATCAGCAGCAGCATCGGCCCCCAGCTGACCAGGATGCTCATCAGCAGCGAGGGCTCCTCGCGGGGCTTGACGTCGAACTTGACGTTGTTGGCGAGCAGGTCGCCGACCAGGCCACGATCGAGATAGGTCGCCGTGCTGCGCAGCCGGCGGTCGTCGTTCGTGATGGCCATGATCTCGGTGCCGCCGCCCGGGCTCTCCTGCAGCGTGACGGCGCGGATGCGCTTGGCACGCACCTCTTCCAGGAAGTCGGAGTAGGCGATCTGGTTGCCCGTCGTCGCGCCCCGGTCGAACTGCTTGAAGACGGTGAACAGCACGAGGGCGATCACCAGCCAGACGGCGACTTTGGAAAACCACTGATTGTTCACCGCGGCTCCTTTTCCAGTTCAGCGATGCGGCCGGCAACTGCCGGCCGGCCGGATTCCACGGCAGATGATGCCGATTCTATTCGAGTCAAGGTACGGAACCTGCTTATCACCGCGATAGCCCGCGGCGGGCCGGGCGTGGCAGGCGCACGCTTTGGCGGGCCATCGTTCAGCGGCCGCGCGCCACCGGTGGCTTGGGACCGATGCCGACGAGGAAGGTTTCCGCCGACTTGTCGCGAGAGGCCTTGGGCTTGATCGGCTTGACGGTGCGGAAGCATTCCTTGAAGAGTTTGACCTGCTGGCTATATCCGCTGCCATGGAAGGTCTTGCACACCAGCGCCCCCTCGGCGCGCAGGTGGCGCAGCGCGAAGTCCACTGCCAGTTCGACCAGGTGCGAGATGCGCGCGGCGTCCGCCGCCGCGATGCCCGAGAGGTTGGGCGCCATGTCCGACACGACGAGGTCCACGGGCCGGCTGCCGAGCACACGCTCGAGCTCGGCCACCACGGTGTCCTCGCGGAAGTCGCCCAGGATGAAGTGCACGCCCTCCACCGGCTCCATCGGCAGCAGGTCGAGTGCGACGATGGTGCCCTGCAGTTCACCGGCGGCCGCGCCCTGCGGCGCGAAGCGCCGGCGCAGGTACTGGCTCCAGGCGCCGGGCGCGGCACCGAGGTCGACGACCATCTGCCCCGGCTTGACCAGCGCCAGCGCCTCGTCGATCTCCTTGAGCTTGTAGGCGGCGCGGGCGCGGTAGCCCTCCTTCTGCGCCAGCTTGACGTAGGGGTCCGTCAGGTGGTCGTGCAGCCACGCGCGGTTGAGCTTCTTGCCCTTGCCTGTGCGTTTGCTGGCGACCTTCATGCGCGGCGGATAATACGGTCATGACCGCCATCGCCCTAACCCCCGCGCAGCGCAAGGAACACCGCGCCGGCGCCCATCACCTGGAACCGGTCGTGATGATCGGCACTGACGGGCTGACGCCGGCGGTTGAGCGCGAGGTCGACGGCGCGCTGAAGGCGCACGGCCTGATCAAGGTGCGTGTGTTCAGCGACGACCGCGCCGCGCGCGAGGCGATGCTCGCCGCGCTGGCGGACAAGCTCGGCGCCGCGCCGATCCAGCACATCGGCAAGCTGCTGGTGCTGTGGCGCCCTATCCCGCCCAAGGAGAAGGCCGAGCGCGAGGACCGCGGCGCCGGGCCGCGCGTGGTCAAGGTGGTCAGCTTCTCCAAGAGCGGCAACCACCGGCCCACGGTGCGCAAGCTGCGTGTCTTCGGCAACGAGCGTCTCACGCCCGGCGGCCAGATCAAGCGCGCGAAGAAGCGGCAGACCAGCCTCAAGAAGAAGGTGGCCGGCTGACGGCGCCGCGGCCGGCCGCGCGCCAGGCCAGCGCCGCCACCAGGGCGGCCTTCACGATGTAGAAAGCGGCGCTGATGGCATGCAGCTGCGCGAAGCTCAGGGCGCCCTGCCCCGCGCGCGCCTGGTCCATCATCGGCTGCAGCGCGAAGTAGCCTGCCACGGTGCAGAACAGCGCGCCCAGCGCCAGCAGCATGCCGGCGTTGAACTGGCTGCCCCGGCCGGACTCGGCGGCGGCCCGCGCCGCGCGCCGCTCCAGCAGCAGCAGCAGCACGCCGAAGGCCAGGCTGGCGTAGGCCTCGTGCGCCAGCACGCGCGCGGCCACGCGGCCGGCATCGGCCTGCGCCAGCGTCGCGAAGGGCGCCGGCGTGGCGACCAGCGCCACCGTCAGCAGCAGGCCCAGCCACAGGCCGGGCAGCAGCAGGCGCAGCCGCTGCACGCGCGTCAGACGTAGCGCACCGCGACGATCTCCCAGTGGCGCAGGCCGCCCGGGGCCTGCACCTCGGCCACGTCGCCGGCCTCCTTGCCGATCAGCGCGCGCGCGATCGGGCTGCTGATCGAGATCAGCCCCAGCTTCAGGTCGGCCTCGTCGTCGCCGACGATCTGGTAGGTGACCTTGGCGCCGCTGTCCTCGTCCTCGAGGTCCACGGTGGCGCCGAAGACGACCTTGCCGCCGGCGTCCAGCTGCGAGGGGTCGATGACCTGGGCCGCCGCGAGCTTGCTCTCCAGCTCCTTGATGCGGCCCTCGATGAAGCCCTGCTTGTCCTTGGCCGCGTCGTACTCGGCGTTCTCCGACAGGTCGCCTTGCGCGCGCGCCTCGGCGATGGCCTGGATCACGGCATGGCGTTCGACCGACTTGAGTCGGTGCAGCTCGGCCTTGAGCTTGTCGGCGCCGCGCAGCGTCAGCGGGATCGTGGTCATGGCAATTTCCGGCAGGACAAAGGAAAACCGCCGCTGAGCCCCGAAAGCGGGGGTCGGCGGCGGCTGGTCAGGTGGCGGATTCTAGGCCAGTTCGCGGTGCAGTTGCTGCAAGGGGCGCACGTCCAGGTCGGCGTCGTGCTTGAGCGCCTCGGTCGCCGCCTCGGCGCCGGCCATGGTGGTGTAGTAGGTGACGCGGTGGGCCAGCGCCGCGGTGCGGATGTAGCGGCTGTCGGCGATGGCGGTGCGCGTCTCGTCCACGGTGGTGAAGACGAGCTGGATCTCGCCGGCGCGGATCATGTCGGCGATGTGCGGGCGGCCGTCCTTGACCTTGTTGACCACCTTCACCGGCATGCCGGCGGCGGCGATGGCGGCCGCCGTGCCCTTGGTCGCGACGACCTGGAAGCCCAGGTCCACCAGGTCGCCGGCGACCTTGACCGCACGCTCCTTGTCGCCGTTCTTCACCGTCAGCACCACGGTGCCGCGGTCGGGCAGGCGCGAGCCGGCGCCGAGCTGGCTCTTGAGCATGGCCTCGCCGAAGCTGCTGCCCACGCCCATGACCTCGCCGGTGGAGCGCATCTCCGGGCCCAGGATGGGGTCCACGCCGGGAAACTTGTTGAACGGGAAGACCGCTTCCTTGATGCTGAAATACGGCGGCACCACCTCGCGCGGCGGCTGGCCGCCGACGCCGCGCTGGTCGGCCAGCTTCTGCCCGGCCATGCAGCGCGCCGCGATCTTGGCCAGCGGCTGGCCGGTGGCCTTGCTGACGAAGGGCACGGTGCGGCTGGCGCGCGGATTGACCTCCAGCACGTAGACCACCGCGTCCTCGCCCTCGCCCTCTGCGTCCGCCCTGGCCGCGCCGCCCGCTGTGCTATGCTTCGGGCTCCGCAGTCAACCCTGGCCGACCAACGGCCAGCAGGAGGAGCCGATGCGAAGGACGTTGTGCACGCTCGCAGCGCTGGCGCTGATCGTCGCCGCGGCGCCAGGGTGCA
>CAZUPH010000166.1:7554-9249 GCA_964621995.1 uncultured Rubrivivax sp.
CCTCGTCCTCGCCCTCGCCCTGGATGGCGAACTGCACGTTCATCAGCCCGACGACCTTCAGCGCCCGCGCCATCGCCGCCGCCTGGCGGCGCATCTCGTCCTGCAGCGCGGCGCTCAGCGAGTACGGCGGCAGCGAGCAGGCGCTGTCGCCGCTGTGGATGCCGGCGGCCTCCACGTGCTCCATGATGCCGCCGATCATGACCTGCTCGCCGTCGCTGAGGCAGTCGACGTCGACCTCGATCGCGTCGTCCAGGAAGCGGTCCAGCAGCACCGGGCTCTTCTCGCTGACGCGCACCGCCTCGCGCATGTAGCGCTCGAGGTCCTTGTCGCCGTGCACGATCTCCATCGCGCGGCCGCCCAGCACGTAGCTCGGGCGCACGACCAGCGGGTAGCCGATCTCCTGCGCCAGCGTCAGCGCCTGCTCCTCGGTGCGTGCGGTGCGGTTGGGCGGCTGGCGCAGGCCGAGGTCGTTGAGCAGCTGCTGGAAGCGCTCGCGGTCCTCGGCGATGTCGATGCTGTCGGGCGTGGTGCCGATGATGGGCACGCCGGCGCGCTCCAGGTCCAGCGCCAGCTTCAGCGGCGTCTGGCCGCCGTACTGCACGATGACACCGGCGGGCCTTTCTTTGTCGACGATCTCGAGCACGTCCTCCAGCGTCACCGGCTCGAAATACAGGCGGTCGCTGGTGTCGTAGTCGGTGGACACGGTCTCCGGGTTGCAGTTGACCATGATGGTCTCGTACCCGTCCTCGCGCATCGCCAGCGCAGCGTGCACGCAGCAGTAGTCGAACTCGATGCCCTGGCCGATGCGGTTGGGCCCGCCGCCCAGCACCATGATCTTGCGCCGCGTGGTCGGCTCGGCCTCGCACTCGGGAGCTTCGGCGCCGCCCTCGTAGGTGGAATACAGGTAGGCGGTGGGCGTGGCGAATTCGGCCGCGCAGGTGTCCACGCGCTTGAACACCGGCCGCACGCCGGCGGCGTGGCGCGCCGCGCGCAGCGCATGCTGGTTGGTCTTCAGCAGCGCGGCCAGGCGCTTGTCGGAGAAGCCCTTGCCTTTGAGCCAGCGCAGCTCGGCGGCCGACAGGCTCTCCAGCGTGCGCTGCGCGACGCGGCCCTCGATCTGCACCAGCTCCTCGATCTGCGCCAGGAACCAGGGGTCCACGTGCGTCTCGTCGAAGACCTCCTCCAACGTCATGCCCACGCAGAAGGCGTCGGCCAGGAACAGGATGCGCTCCGGCCCGGGGTTGCCGATCTCGTCGACGATCTCGTCGCGGTCGCTGCTCTTCGGGTCCAGGCCCGAGATGCCGGTCTCCAGCCCGCGCAGCGCCTTCTGGAAGCTCTCCTGGAAGCAGCGCCCCATGGCCATGACCTCGCCGACGCTCTTCATCTGCGTCGTCAGGTGCGGGTCGGCGGCGGGAAACTTCTCGAAGGCGAAGCGCGGGATCTTGGTGACGACGTAGTCGATGCTGGGCTCGAAGCTCGCGGGCGTCGCGCCGCCGGTGATGTCGTTCTTCAGCTCGTCCAGCGTGTAGCCGACCGCCAGCTTGGCCGCCACCTTGGCGATCGGGAAACCCGTGGCCTTGGAGGCCAGCGCCGAGCTGCGGCTCACGCGCGGGTTCATCTCGATGACGATCAGCCGCCCGTTGGCCGGGTTGACCGCGAACTGCACGTTGGAGCCGCCGGTGTCCACGCCGATCT
>CAZUPH010000167.1:0-9134 GCA_964621995.1 uncultured Rubrivivax sp.
CAGGCCCAGCCGGCACCGGCCAGCGCGGCGCCGCACAGCAGCGTGATCAGCACGGTGGCCAGGTCCTGCCAGCTGGGGCTCGTGATGCCCAGCGTGCGCAGCAGGTCGAACTGCTGGCCGCGCGAATAGTTCAGCACCCACTGGTTCCAGCGGTTGTTGACCGTCTCCCACATTCGCTTCAGGTCGGCGGCGAAGGCCGGGTTGATGCCTTCCAGCGCACCTTCGACGAAGCCCGGCGCCGGGCGCAGGCTGGTGGACAGCCGGATGCGGTCCGGCGCCACCGCGGCCGTGGGGTCGATGCGCACCCAGCCTTCGCCCGAGACCCAGTATTCGGCCCAGGCGTGGGCGTAGCGCTGGCGCACGATCCACCAGCCGTCCTGCGGATCGCGGTCGGTGCCCTGGTAGCCGGTGACCACACGCGCCGGCACGTCCAGCGCGCGCATCAGCACCACGAACGCGGTCGCGAAGTGCTCGCAGAAGCCGAACTTGCGGTCGAGCCAGAACTCGTCGATCGCGTCGCGGCCGTAGGCCCCGGGCTCCAGCGTGTAGGTGTAGCCGGCGCTGGCGATGTGGCGCATCAGCGCCGCGGCCAGCTCGTGCGGACCGGCCTGTTGCAGCCCCGGCTGGCGGCGCAGCGCGGCCGCCCACTCCAGCGTGCGCGGGTTGTAGCCGCCGGGCAGGCGCAGCAGGTCCACCAGGCCGGGCACCGGCTCGCGCGGGCCGTGGCGGTGGTCCAGCCAGGCCGCGGCCTCGACGCGCACGCGCTCGGCGAGCGGGCGGTCCAGCTGCCATTGCGCGTCCGGCCGCAGCGTGAGCAGCCAGCCGTCCAGGCGCGGCGCGGCGTCCTCGCGCTCGGGCGTCATCTCCAGCAGCGGCAGCAGCGGCAGCCGGCTGGGCTCCAGCGTCACCTCGTAGCGCAGCGGCTCGCCGCGCAGCTCCAGCTCCAGCCGCGGCCGCAGCCGTGCCGGCACGCTGGGCACCAGCCGTGTCCACTCGCGGCCGTCGAAGGTGGACAGCACCGGGCCGCGGAAATACATCTGGTCCGGCGGCGGCGTGCGGCCCTGGAAACGCACGCGCATGACGATGGAGTCGTCCTCGGCGATCGAGGCCACGCCGCCCAGCCGCAGCGAGCCCGACAGCCCGGTGCGGCCAGCGGCGTCGTTGGGCAGCCCCCACAGCGGGCCGATGCGCGGGAACAGCACGAACAGCACCGCCATCAGCGGCACGCCCAGCAGCGCGGCGCGCGCCGCCACCGCGCCGGCGCGCACCAGCGGCGGCCGGCCCACCGGCATGTGGGCCAGCGCCAGCGCGGTCAGCAGCCCCCATACCGCGACCAGCAGCCACAGCCCGGTCAGCAGCGACTGCGAGTACAGGAAGTGCGTCAGCAGCAGGAAGAAGCCGAGGAAGAAGACGACCAGCGCGTCGCGCCGCGCGCGCAGCTCCAGCGTCTTCAGCGACATCAGCACCACCAGCATCGTGATGCCGGCCTCCTTGCCCAGCAGCGTGCGCTCGCCCCACCACGTGAGCCCGGCGGCCAGCAGCAGCAGCGCCGTGATGGTCCAGCGCCCGGGCAGCACGCCGCCGGCCAGCGCCAGCTTCGCGCGCCACAGCAGCAGCGCCAGGGCCATCAGGCCGCACCAGGGCGCGAGCTGCAGCGCGTGCGGCGCGATCGTCCAGGCGATCACGGCCAGCAGGAACAGCGTGTCGCGCGCCTCGCGCGGCAGGTGCGCGATGCGTTCCTGGAAGGTGGCCAGCGCGGTCATCGCGTCCCTACCAGGTGGCCAGCAGGTCGAGCGCGGCGCGGCGGTGCGCGTCGCCCTGCGCCGGCGGCAGCTCGCGGCCGGGCAGGCGCAGCCCGGCGTCCAGGCCCTCGCGCTCGGCCTGCAGCACCCAGGCCGCCAGGCGCGACAGCCGCGTCTCGGCATCCGCGGCGGCGGCGTCCTGCCAGTCCAGCCACAGCTCGCGCGTGCTGCTGCCGGTGGTCTCGCGGCTGACCAGCTCGCCGCTGCGCGCCACCTTCTTCCACACCACCTGGCGCATCGTGTCGCCGCGCCGCCAGGGGCGCACGCCGTCGAGCTCGCTGCCGGCGCTGCGCCGGCTGCTGCGCTCGTCGCCGGCGCGTGCGGCACCCGGCGGCAGCGGCGGGGGCGCGGCTTCGGGCTGCGGCCAGGCCAGCATGCGCGCGGCAGGCCGCCACACCGTCCAGGCGCGGAACAGGCCGAAGGGGAAGACGGTCTCCATCACCAGCGCCGGCACCGCGTGCCAGCCGCGCCGCGGCGGCACCAGGCTCACGTGCGTGGTGCCCTGGCCGCCGGCCGGGGCGTCGTTCCAGACCACCGCGTCGCCGTGTGCCGCGCGGTCCTCGAAGCGCAGGGCCAGGCCGTGGCGCTCGCGGCCCGGGTTGGTGATCACCACTTCCAGCAGCGCCGGTTCACCGGCGAAGCCCGGGGCCGGCGGGCGCAGGTGCAGGGTCAGCCCGCGCAGGTTGCCGTGCGTCAGGTGCATCGACACCAGCGCGGCGCCGGCCAGCAGGAAGGTCAGCGCATAGCCCAGGTTGAGCTGGTAGTTGATGGAGGCCAGCAGCATCACCAGCAGCGTCAGCGCGAAGGTGAAGCCGGCGCGCGTGGGCAGGATGTAGATGTTGCGCTGGCCCAGCTGCCAGGTGTCGGTGAGCGGCAGGCGGGACTGCCACCACTGGCGCAAGCGCGCGCGCGGCGAGAAGGCCGCGGCGCCGCGCGGGGCCGGCGGGTTGGGCAGCGAGGTGCCGGCCATGCGGCCCGCCTCAGGGGATCGGCACCGCCTCGACCATCGCGCGCACCTGCTCGACCGGCCCGCGCCCGCAGCCGGGCACCGGCA
Source organism: uncultured Rubrivivax sp. (assembly GCA_964621995.1). Lineage (GTDB taxonomy): Bacteria > Pseudomonadota > Gammaproteobacteria > Burkholderiales > Burkholderiaceae_C > Rubrivivax. Next base: position 2,857 of record CAZUPH010000167.1, read on the forward strand.
CCAGGCGGTGCGCCACGGCCTGCGGCAGGATGGCCTGCACGTCGTCGGGCGCCACGTAGTCGCGGCCGGCCATCAGCGCACGCGCCTTGGCCACGCGCAGCAGCGCGATGCCCGCACGCGGCGACAGCCCCTGCACGAACCAGGCGCCCGAGCGCGTGGCGGCGATCAGCGCCTGCAGGTAGTCCAGCAGCGTGTCGGCGGCGCGCACGCGCAGCACCGCACGCTGTGCGGCGACCAGCTCGGCCGGGCGCAGCACCGGCGCGAGCTTCTGCGCCGCGGCGCGGCGGTCGCCGCCGGCGAGCAGCTCGCGCTCGGCGCGCCGGTCGGGGTAGCCCAGCGTGATGCGCAGCAGGAAGCGGTCGAGCTGGCTCTCGGGCAGCGCGTAGGTGCCGAGCTGGTCGCTCGGGTTCTGCGTCGCGATCACGAAGAAGGGCTCGGGCAGCGCACGGGTCTCGTTCTCGACCGAGACCTGGTGCTCCTCCATGGCCTCGAGCAGCGCGCTCTGCGTCTTCGGGCCGGCGCGGTTGATCTCGTCGGCCAGCAGCACCTGCGCGAAGACCGGGCCGGGGTGGAAGACGAAGGCGTCCTTCGCGCGCTCGAAGACGCTGACGCCGATCAGGTCGCTGGGCATCAGGTCGGCGGTGAACTGCACGCGGCGGAACTCCAGCCCCAGCGAGACGGCCAGCGCATGCGCCAGCGTGGTCTTGCCGACGCCCGGCACGTCCTCGATCAGCAGGTGGCCGCCGGCCAGCAGGCAGGCCACGGCGTCCTCCACCTGCGGCCGTTTGCCGACGACGATCGTGCTAATCTGATCGACCAGCCCAGCGAGCTGGCGCACCAGCGAAGGTGCGGACGAGACATCCATGGAGACAGCCATGGCGCGGCACGATACCGGATGCGTGCGCGCCCCATCCGCCGAATTGGCCCGATAACGCCCGATGAGCACTGCTTTCTACAGCCATCCCGCGTGCCGCGGGCACGACATGGGCGCCGGCCACCCGGAATGCCCCGAGCGCCTGGACGCCATCGGCGACCACCTGCGCGCGGTGGGCCTGGACATCGCGCTGGACTTCCGCGAGGCGCCGCCGGCCACGCTGGAGCAGATCGAGCGTGCGCACAGCGCCGGCTACGTGCTGCAGCTGCAGGACCTGCTGCAGGGGCTGGCGGCCAGCGGCACGACGCGCGCGCTGGACCCCGACACCGTCGCCGGCCCCGGCACGCTGGCCGCCGCGCTGCGCGCCGCCGGCGCGGCGGTGGCCGCCACCGACGACGTGCTGGCCGGCCGCGCCGCCAACGCCTTCTGCGCCGTGCGCCCGCCCGGCCACCACGCCACGCGCGACGAGGCGATGGGCTTCTGCTTCTTCAACAACGTCGCGATCGCGGCCCGCCATGCGCTGGACGTGCACGGCCTCGAACGCGTGGCCGTGATCGACTTCGACGTGCACCACGGCAACGGCACCGAGGACATCGTCGCCGGCGACGAGCGCATCCTGATGTGCAGCTTCTTCCAGCACCCGCTGTACCCGTACAGCGGTGCGGTGCCCAAGGGCACCAACATGGTCAACGTGCCGGTGCCGCCGTACACGCGCGGCGGCGCCGTGCGCGAGGCCATCCAGCGCCAGTGGCTGCCGGCGCTGGAGGCCTTCCGGCCGCAGATGGTCTTCATCAGCGCCGGCTTCGACGCCCATCGCGAGGACGAACTCGGGCAGATGGGCCTGGTCGAGGACGACTACGCCTGGATCACGCGCGAGCTGCTGGCGCTGGCCGCGCGCCACGCGCAGGGCCGCATCGTGTCCTGCCTGGAGGGCGGCTACCACCTGGGCGCGCTGGCGCGCAGCGTGGCGGCACACCTGCGCGTGCTGGCCGACGTCGCCTGAGGCATGGCCGCCGCGACCACCGCCGAGGAGCTCGGCCAGCTCGTCGGCGCGCTGCTGCAGCGCAGCGCGCTGATCGAGCTCACGCTGGTCGTCGGCTGCCTGGTGCTGTCCTGGGCCTTCGTGCGGCTGGTGCGCGGACGCGCCGCCACCCCGGGCTCGATCTGGTTCGGCGAGCGCGTCTTCGACGGGGTGCTGTTCCCGGTGCTGGCGCTGCTGCTGGCGCTGCTGGCGCGCTGGGCGCTAGGCCGCGGCTGGCTCGAAGGGGTGCCGGTGGCGGTCTTCCGCGTCGCGGTGCCGGTGCTGACCTCGCTGGTCGTGATCCGGCTCACCGTGCGCGTGCTGCACCGCGCCTTCCCCGACTCGGCGCTGATGCGCGTGGTCGAGCGCAGCGTGTCCTGGATGGCCTGGATCGGCGTCGTGCTCTGGGTCACCGGGCTGCTGCCGCTGATCCTGGCCGAGCTGGACCAGATCAGCTGGAAGTTCGGCGCCGCGCAGATCTCGGTGCGCAGCCTGCTCGAGGGCGCGGTCAACGCGGTGCTGGTGCTGGTGCTGGCGCTGTGGCTGTCGGCGGCGCTGGAGGCGCGGCTGCTCGCCGGCACGGTGGTCAACCTGTCGCTGCGCAAGATCGCGGCCAATGCGCTGCGCGCGCTGCTGCTGTTCGTGGGCCTGCTGGTCGCGCTGTCGGCCGCCGGCATCGACCTCACCGCGCTGGGCGTGTTGGGCGGCGCCCTGGGCGTGGGCATCGGCTTCGGCCTGCAGAAGCTGGCGGCCAACTACGTGAGCGGCTTCGTGATCCTGGCCGAGCGCAGCATGCGCATCGGCGACCTCGTGAAGGTCGACAACTTCGAGGGCCGCATCACCGACATCACCACGCGCTACACGCTGATTCGCGCGCTGGGCGGCCGCGAGGCCATCGTGCCCAACGAGCTGATGATCACGCAGCGCGTGGAGAGCGCCACGCTGGCGGACCACAACCTGGCCGTCACCACCGTGGTGCAGGTGGCCTACGGCACCGACATCGAGGCGCTGATCCCGCGCATCGTCGAGGTCGTGCGCAGGGTGCCGCGTGTGCTGCCCGAACCGGCGCCCGGCGTGCTGCTGAGCAACTTCGCCGACAGCGGGCTGGAGCTGACGGTGGCGTTCTGGATCGGCGACCCCGAGAACGGCCAGCTCGGCCCGCGCTCGGCGGTCAACCTGGCGCTGCTGAGGCTGTTCGACGAGCTCGGCGTGGAGATCCCGTTCCCGCAGCGCGTGGTGCACCACCGGCTGCCGCCGGGCGCGGCGGCCGCACCGGTTGCACCGGGCACCGGCGCGGCGGCCGCCGAAGGCGCCTGAGCACACCGGCGGCGTTCAGGCCTCCACCAGCCCCGGCACCGGCGGCAGGCCCAGCGCACGCGCCAGCTTCGCCCAGCGCGCGGCCGGCAGGTGGGCCTGCACGATGTCCAGCAGCGCGCGCACGGCCTCCGGCGGCGCCTTGGTCTGCAGGTCGCGGAACAGCCCGGTCAGCTCCTGCAGGTTCAGGCCGACAGCCATCCAGCGCATCGTCAGCGCCAGCTCGACCGGCGTCAGCGACGCGACCAGCCGGTCGTGCATCGCCGCGAGCTCGGCGTCGCCGTACAGCGACCACAGCGCCGCGTTGTGCTCGCGCTCCTCGCAGGCCATGTGCAGCAGGTTGTCGGCCACGAATTCGGCCAGGTGGCGGTACAGGCGCTGTGCAAACTCGGCGCGCTGCGCCGGCAGCGCGTCGCGCAGCGCCTGCGCCTCGTCCTCCAGGTTGTGGATGTGCTCCAGGTGCGCCACGTGCTCGCCGGCGATGCGCACGCTGCTGCCGGGCCGGCGCGCCTCCATCGCGGCGTGCACGAACAGGTTCTCGCGGCCGAGGTGGCCGCGCAGCTCGTCGAGCAGCTGCTCCACCTGCGCCAGCGTGGCGCAGCGCTCGGCGTCGTCCTCGAGGTCCATCGCACCCAGGCGCTGCAGCGTGTCGGCCATGAAGGCGCGCAGCGCCTTGTGGATGGGGGTGTAGAGGTCCGGGCGGGGTGTGGCCGCGGGCGCGGCGGCCGGGCGCGCGGTGGCGCCGGTGGACCGGGCGGCCTGGGTGGCAGGGGCGGCAGGGGCGGTCGGGTTCATCGCAGGGTCCTCGTGGGCGGGGTGGGATCGGGCAGGGACTGCAGTCTCGGCCGGCGCCGGCCTTGGTGCATCGCCCAATGGAGCCATCGCGCGGGCCATGCCCGGCCGGCCGCCGCGCCGCGGCCGCTACACTGGACCGATCTGCCGTACTGCCGCCGCCCTGGTGTTGCCTGGCTGCCGATGGACCGACTCTGGCTCGACGCACCGATGCCGGCGCTGCGCGTGCGGCGCCGCGACGACGGCACGGCCGTCGAGCCCAACCCGGCGGCCGTCGCCTGGGCGCGCGAGCGCGGCATCGACCTGGCGGCGCTGCGCGCGCTGGCCCAGGGCCCGGACGCCCCCGCCGGGCCGCTGTGGACGCTGGGGGCCGCCCGGCTGTCGGTGGTGCGCGTGCCGCTGGACGACGGCGAACTGCTCTGGCTGCAACCGCAGGCCGCGGGCGAGTCGCGCGCCGAGCAGGCGCTGAAGGCCGCCGAATTCCTGGACCGCGCGCTGGTGCTGGCCGGCGTGTCGGTCTGGCGCATCGACCTGGCCGCGCAGCGCATCCACTTCAACGCCGTCGGCTTCCACGTGATGGGCATGGTGCAGGACCCGCTGGGCATCCCGCTGCACCTGATGCGCGAGACCATCCACCCCGACGACCGCGCCGCCGTCGTGCGCGCCGCGGACGAGGCGCTGGCCGGCGATCGCATCGTGGACGTGGTCGCCCGTTACCGCAACGCGGACGGCAGCTGGCGCACGCTGCTGACGCGGCGCGTGGCGGTGCGCGACGCCGACGGCCGCGCCATCGGCCTGGCCGGCGTGTCGCTGGACCTGTCGGCGCAGATGGCCGAGCGCCAGCGCGCCGAGGCGCTGAAGGAGCGTGCGCTGCTGGTCGCCGAGGCGCTGGGCGCCGGCTTCTGGCAGCGCGAGGTGGACAGCGCGATGCTGTACTGGGACGAGGGCCTGTGCCGGCTGTACGGCCGCGACCCGGCCGACGGCCCGATCCCCTACGCCGAGTGGCTGCGCCTGTGCGTGCACGAGCAGGACCGCGCCTGGGTCGCCGAGCGGCTGCAGCAGGCCGAGCTGCGCTGGGAGCCGATGGTCGAGCTGCTGTTCCGTGCCACCGACGGCCCCGACGGCCGGCCGCGCTGGGTGCAGAGCTGGACCCGGCGCGCGCTGCGCGACGGCCGCCGCGTGGCCTACGGCATGCACATGGACGTCACCGACCGCCGGCTGGCCGAGCTGGGGTCGCGGCGCGAGCAGCAGCGTGCGGAGATCGCGCTGCAGGCCGCGGGCATCGGCGTCTGGGAGCGCGACCGGGACCGCCGGCTCGTCTACTGGAACGACGCGATGTATCGCCAGCGCGGGCTCGACCCGGCGGACCCGCGGCCGCTGGAGGAGCTGGCGCGCGAGTGCACCGATCCCGACGACTACGCCGCGCTGGAGCGCCTCGTCGCCGAGCACCTGCACACGGGCACGCCCTACCGCAAGGAGATCCGCGTGCGCCACGCCGACGGGTCCTGGCGGCGCATCGTCACCGAGGGCCGCGCGGTCTACGGGCCGGACGGCGAACTGCTGGGCATGGCCGGCGTGCACCTGGACGTCACCGAGCGCCACGAGGCCGAGCAGCTGCTGCTGCAGAAGCTGCGCCTGGAACAGGCCAGCCGCGACAAGTCGGCCTTCATGGCGCGCATGAGCCACGAGCTGCGCACGCCGATGAACGCGGTGCTGGGCTTCGCGCGGCTGCTGCGCGAGGACCGCGACGAGCCGCCCAGCGTGCGCCAGCGCGACCGCCTGCAGCGCATCGTCGACGCCGGCGAGCGGCTGATGGCGATGATCGACGACCTGCTGGAGCTGGCGCGGCTGGAGGAGGAGCCTGCGCCGCCGGCCTCGACGCCGCAGGGCCTGGCCGAGGCCGCGGCCGCGGCCGTGGAGGCGATCGCCGCGGGCCTGCCCGGGCGCCGCGCGCCTTTCGACCTGGCGGCGCTGGAGGGCTGTCGCGCGATGGTCGCCGTGGACCGCCGCCGCCTGGTGCAGGCACTGGAGCAGCTGCTGCGCCATGCCGCGGCGCGCGCCCGGCCGGGCGAGCGGCTGCCGCTGCGCTGCGAGCTGACGGACAGCCAGGCGCGGCTGCTCGTGCGGCTGCCGGGCGAGGCGCTGTCGGCGCACCAGCGCGAGTGGCTCTTCGAGCCCTTCACGGCCTCCGGCGCGCAGGCGCTGCCGGCGGCCGGCGACGACCGCGTCGGCCTCGCGCTGGCGCGGCGGCGGCTGCAGCTGCTGGGTGGCGACCTG
>CAZUPH010000168.1:0-9043 GCA_964621995.1 uncultured Rubrivivax sp.
ACGGGCGCTCAACGCGGCGGCATAGAGGGGCGCGCGAGTTTTTCAGGACGGACTATGCAACTACGACGGACCTGTGCATCTGCTGCAATTCGACAGGCGTAAACGGCGGCTCGTGCCTGTGGGCCATCGGATAGCAATCGGGGCAGATCGGAATCAAGGCCGTTGACGGGCCCAGCTCGAGTGTCATCCGCACTAGGCCGGAGGTACGAGGTGATCGACGTGCATGCCGCCAGTCCCAAGCGGCCCACACGCATCGAGATAGTCGAAACCACAAATGGCGCAGGGACAACCGTGACCCTTTTTCCCCGCTCCTGAGTGATCGTTGTCGGCGTGCCACTCAAGATCGGGAGCTATCAGCGGACTGACAAGGACAGCTGGTTGGTCTACACCGACTTCGAGGACGAGGTCGGCGAAGGCGCCGTTATCGACCTGCCACAGGTCACCGCTGGTCTGAACATGGCCAAGTTCAAGGAGAAGGCTCGTGTCTTCCTGAAGGAGCACGAGTCGCACCTCGCACTGCAGCGTTTGCGCCGCAACCAGCCGCTGACGCCAACGGACTTGGAAGAGCTGGAGAAGATGCTCGTGCGGGCCGGTGGCACACAGCCCTTGATGACCGAGGTGAAGAACGTCGGGCTGGGGCTGTTTGTCCGGTCACTGGTGGGCCTGGACCGCGAAGCCGCGATGCAGGCCTTCAGCGAGCTGCTGCAGGGCAGCAAGCTGACGCCGGACCAGATTGGGTTCATTGAGCTCGTGGTGCAGGAGCTGACGCAGAACGGCGTCGTTCCGCCGGAGCGGCTCTTCGAGCCGCCGTTTACGGACATCAACGCGCTGGGGCCGACGGCGGTGTTTCCGGCTGCGCAGGTGACACGCATCGTCGAGGTGCTGAAGGACATCAAGGCGCGGGCAGCTGCGTAAAGGGAGGTTCGCCCGTCTCCACCTTCGCCGCCTTGGTCCCGCGGGGCGAAAGAGCTGTCATCTCGAGATGTCGCTAGATAAGTTCGGCTGCCTCCCGGAGAAGAGAGGCGGTCTGTGGCAAACCGTTGCGCTCCATCGCGTCGGCAAAGGCCGCCGGTGTGAAGGCGGGGTTTCGCAGGCGGGCGCGCATCTTCTTGAACGCGGGCAGGACGCGCAGCGTATCGAGGTCTAGCTGCGCGACGAGGAACGAGTCTGGGTGAAGCACCTCGATACCCAGCGGGCCGAGGACCTCGACCGGAAAGTCCCTCAGGTTGAAGGTCACCAGGCAGTCGGCGTGGCCTGCGATGGCCGCAGCCAGCACGTGCTGGTCTCCCGCATCCGGAAGCTCGAGACACGGAGCGAGCTTGGCCCAAGCGACCTCGGGAACCTCCCAGTCCGGGCAGGCCTGGTGCATGCACTCGCATCGGGTTGCGTAGGTTCCGGGTGGCGTGCCCTTCTCTTCTTCGAGCCGGCGCATCCACTCTTCGTCGATCCGCTGGGTCCACTTGGGCGCGTAGACGCCCGTGGCTGCGACGCTCATCAGGGCGTCGCATACGGCGACCGGGAACAGAACACACGCGTCAAGCAGCGCGGTGTACCGGGCATTCCCAGCCATGGCCGGCCGCTCTCAGTACTCCAGGCCCAACTCTCTGGCGTTGTCCGCCATGCGGTCGAGCGCCGCTTCCTGTTCGGCGCGCATCTTGCGCGCGTACTCCAGCAGGTCCTCGTAGAGAACGCGGCGATGCGTGCCTACCTTGCGATGGGGCAGCCGACCGGCCTCGATTTCCTTGATGACGAACGGGCGCGAGACGTTCAGGAAGTTGGCCGCCTCGACAGTGGACAGCTCCTGCTTCTGGGGCATCAGCAGGATGGGCTGCCGCTGGGCCATCAACCCCAGTGCGCGCCCCAGGACCTGCAGAACCTTCGGCGGCACCGAGACCGTAGGCGCGTCGCCGTTGTTGCTTTCCAGGGTGATGGACGCGGCTCGCGAGTGGTCAAGCGCTTCCATGACCAGGCGCTGAGCGGCCTGAACCATCGCCACCTCGTCCGGCGTCAGCTCGGGGGGCAAGAGCCGGTCTCGTTCCGTCGTCGTCATCGCTGCCTCCGTTGCCGTGGGCAACCTTGTTGTGCTCCTCTGGTGCCCGCTGCAGCGACATCTCGCCGATGTGCCACAGCGCAGGAAGAGTGTACGCTCACAGACGAACCAAACGCATCAAGTGCAGCAAGTGAAACCACTTGAGTGCGGGGTTTTGGTCAAAAACGCGCATCGCTCAGAACTGCAGTGCGGTGGTGGCCAACTCGCTTGCCGCATCGCCAGACAGTGGGCGAAGGGTGCGCACATCCGGCCCGCGGCCAAGGCCCTTTGGGCGCCCGGAAGGAGATTCCCAGCCTATGCCTGACCCTGTCTCAGCTTATGCACAACGAGCCGCGCTAACTCGTTGATTCACAACGACGCCGATTCTCAGAATCTCGCTCCGCCTACATCAAGAAGGCCCGCGCACCTCGCCAGGCCGCGCGGGCTCCGGCGTCACCGGCACCGTCGCCTCCGCCACGACGGCCATCGCCTCGGCGGGCCTCGCCCGCCCCGGCCACAGCCCCAGCGCCAGCGCCGTCCCCGCCAGCACCACCGCGGCGCCGGCCAGGGTCTGCGGGCTGACCGTCTCGCCGAGGTACAGCGCGCCGGCGACCAGCGCCACCACGGGGTTCAGGAAGGTCACCGACATCGCGCGCACCGGGCCGATGCGGCGCAGCAGCCGGTAGTACAGCAGGAAGCCCAGCGCCGAGCTGCCGACACCCAGGAAGGCCATCTCGACCCAGGCGCGCAGCGGCGGCGGCGTGGCCGGCCAGGTGGCCGCGGCCAGCGGCGCCAGCGCCAGGCCGGCCACGGCCAGGCTGCCCACCGTGAGCGCCACGCTGTCCAGGCCGCCCAGGCGGCGGCGCGTGAAACTGGCGCCGATGGCCCAGATCGCGGAAGTCATCAGCACCGCCGCCACGGCCAGCAGGCCGAGCGTGGAGCGCAGCGCCACGCTGTCCGCGGCCAGCAGCGCCACGCCGCCGAAGCCGATCAGCAGCCCGGCACTGCGCCAGCGGCCCAGCCGTTCGCGGTAGACGAAGTGCGCCAGCAGCGCGGCGAACAACGGCGCCGTGGCATTCAGCACCGCCAGCAGCCCGGCCGTGAGGTGCTGCGCCGCGAAGGCCAGCATCAGGAAGGGCAGCGCGGTGAACGGCACCGCCTGCACCAGCAGCGCCACCGGATGCGCGCGCAGCTGCCCGAGCCCGCCGCGCCAGGCCAGCAGCGGCAGCAGCACGGCTGCCGCGATGCCCATGCGCAGCGCGATCAGCGGCGCCGGCCCGAAGGCCGGCACCGCCGCCCGCATGAAAAGGTAGGCGCCGCCCCACAGCAGGCTCAGCAGCAGCAGTTCCACCACGTCGCGTCTATGCATGCGTGCAGCTTATCGAGCCGGCCGCCGCGTCCGCGATCGGCCAGCGCCGAGAATCGGCCGATGACCGACGACCCGCGCCGCCACAGCCCCGCCGCCGAACGCAATGCCGCGCCCATCCTGGCCGAGCTGCAGCGCCTGCTGCCGCCGCGCGGCCTGCTGCTGGAGCTGGCCAGCGGCACCGGCCAGCATGCCGCGCACTGCAGTGCCGGCCTGCCGGGCTGGCAGTGGCAGCCCAGCGAGGCCGACGCCGATGCGCTGCCGTCCATCCGCGCCTGGTGCCGGGGCCTGCCGCGTGTGCTGCCGCCGCTGCCGCTGGACGTGCTGCAGCCGCAGTGGCCCGGCGTGCCGGCGCAGGTGGACGCCATCTACTGCGCCAACCTGATCCACATCGCGCCCTGGGCCTGCTGCACGGCGCTGATGCAGGGCGCGGCGCGGCACCTGTCGCCGCAGGGGCTGCTCCTCACCTACGGGCCCTACCTGGAGGACGCCGTGCCCACCGCGCCGGGCAACCGGGCCTTCGACGCCGACCTGCGCGCACGCAACCCGGCCTGGGGCCTGCGCCGGCGCGAGGACGTGCAGGCCGAGGCCGCGCGGGCCGGACTGTTGCTGCGCGAACGCGTGGCGATGCCGGCCAACAACCTGCTGCTGGTCTGGGCCCGCGCAGTCCCCGACGATCAGGCCTGCCAGACGCCGTAGCCGGCCTCGCGCAACGCGATCGCCAGCTCCACCTCCATCTCGCGCGCGGCGAGGTAGGGCATGGGGTTGTAGACCTCGTACAGCGCCGGCAGCAGGCGCAGGCCGTAGTCCAGGACGTAGCGGTTGGCCTGGATGCCGGCCTTGTGGCGGTCGAAGCGCAGGTCCGGGTCCAGCCCCGTCATGCCCACGTAGACGAAGGGCCTGCCGAGCCGGTAGCCGGGGTTGGCCTGGCGGAAGCGCGCCTCGTTCCACACCCGGTCCGCGAGCTCGACGACATAGACATGGTGGTGATGGCGGCGCCCGCGGCCCGGGGCGCGCCCGGGGTCGGCCGCGCGTGTCATGGACGCACATCATGCCGGGCCGCGCGCACGGCCGGCCCCGGGCGCACCCCGAGCCGCTAAGCTCGCGGCAGGCTCCGCCCTTGGCGCGGGGCGCAGACCGGGAGTGCAGGCATGGCGAAGATCATCGTGGCAGGGCACCGGCGGCTCGCCTGGGCGCTGCTGCTGGCGGCCGCGGCGCCGGCGGCCGCGCAGACCGCCGGCGAGCCCACGCGCGGCGCGCTGCTCTACGCCACGCACTGCGTGGCCTGCCACGACACCCAGATGCACTGGCGCGACAAGCGTGCGGTGCGCGACTGGGACGGCCTGGTCGGCCAGGTGCGGCTGTGGCAGGGCACGCAACTGCTGCAGTGGAGCGAGGCCGACATCCTGGCGGTGGCGCGCCACCTCAACGACAGCATCTACCGGCTGCCGCCGCCGGGGGTGCGGCAGGGGCGGGGGCACGATCGCGGCCAGCCGGGCGGCTGAGCACGGGATGCATCCGGTGTGTGGCGACCGGCGGGCCCTGCGCTGACGCCCGACAGACTTGTCGCGGATGGCGATCTTTCCCCAAGGCCTGACCAACGTCGACCAGCGCTGCAATGGCGGCGAGCGCAGGGTGCTCCACCAGCTCAAACGCTGTCTCGAGGACGACCACCTGGTCTGGCACAACGTGCCCATCGGCCCGCGCGCGCGCCAGCCGGACTTCGTCGTTCTCAGTCCGCGACAGGGCATCCTGCTCCTCGAAGTGAAGGACTGGAAGCGCACGACGCTGGTCGCGGCCACGCGTGACCGCGTCGAGATCGACACGCCGCGGGGCCGGGTGACCGAGGCCAATCCGCTCAGGCAGGCGCGCGACTATGCGCTGGAACTCGTGGACCTGATGAAGCGCGACCCGGCGCTCGTGCACGGGGACGGATCGTTCGCCGGGAAGCTGCTGTTTCCGTACGGGTGGGGCGTCGCCTTCTCGCGCATCACCCGCGACGAGGTGAGCGGCACCGACTTCGAAGACGTCTTCCCGGAACACCAGGTGCTGCTGCGCGAGGACCTGTCCGAGACGGTTGCTCCCGGGGCCTTCCTGAACCGCCTGTGGGGGATGTTCACTGTCAGTTATCCGCACACGCTGACGCTGCCTCAACGCGACCGCATCCGCTGGCACCTGTTTCCGGAGCTTCGGGTGCAGCACCAAGCTGCGCTGGAGTTCGACGAGGCCGAGACGCCTGCACCGCCGCTGCCCGACCTGCTGCAGGTGATGGACCTGCAGCAGGAGCAGATCGCGCGCACGCTGGGCGAAGGGCACCGCGTGGTCCACGGTGCGGCCGGGTCGGGCAAGACGATGATCCTCATCTACCGCGCCCAGCACCTGGCCGCGGCGGCGCGGCCGCACCAGCCGGTGTTGGTGCTGTGTTTCAACCGCACGCTGGCAGACCGCATTGCCGGGCAGCTGCGACAGCGCGGCGTCGACGAGCGTGTTCAGGTGCGCACCTTTCACAGCTGGTGCATCGACGTCGTCGACAGCTACCAGCTGCACGTCCCGCCCGTCGCCGATGCCGGCGCCCGCTACCGGGCCATTGTCAAGGCCGTCGAACGCGCGCTGGAGACCGGCTTCGTTCCCGGCGGTCAGTACACGGCGCTGCTGGTGGACGAGGCGCACGACTTCGAGGACGCCTGGTTGCGCATGGCAGTACGGCTCGTCAATCCCGTCACCAACTCCCTGCTCGTGCTCTACGACGACGCGCAGTCCATCTACCAGCGCAAGCGCCGCAAGTTCAACTTCGCCAGCGTGGGCATCGAAGCACGCGGCCGCACCAGCATCCTGCGGATGAACTACCGCAACACGGCCGAGGTGCTGGCGCTGGCGGTGCACTGCGCGCAAGGCCTGCTCGAGGGCGCCGCCGAGAGCCGCGACGACGACGAGATCCCGCTCGTGCAGCCGGCGAGCGCCGGCCGCCGCGGTGCATTGCCCCTGCTGCTCGAGGGCTGTGACGAGCGCGAGGAAGCGGAGTTGATCGCGGAACGCATCGCGTCGGCGCGGGACGCGGGCGTGCCGCTGGACGACATCGCGGTGCTGTGCCGCGCGAAGTACCTGATGCGTCCCATCGAGCAGGCGCTGGTACGCCGCCGGCTTGCCGTGCAGTCCATGAATGCGCAGGCCTTCCGGCGCTTCGACTGGCGGCGGCCCAGCGTCAAGCTGCTCACGATGCACAGCGCCAAGGGACTCGAGTTTCCGCTGGTCTTCGTGGCCGGTCTCCAGGCGCTGCCGATGCGCGACGAGTCGCTGGAGGACGCGGCGCGGCTGCTGTACGTGGCGATGACCCGGGCGACCCACGAACTGGTGCTGGCCGCGCATGGCAGCTCACCCATCGTGGCGCGCGTGAGGGCGTCGCTGGCCCATGTGACGCGCCGCTTCGCAGCGGCAGCGGACGGGCACACGGCATAACGGGTCGCGGACGTCCCGACCGGGTGCGCTCGACGGCCCCTCAGCCTTCCAGCAGATTCGCCCGCACGTGCCGCAGGTGCTCCACGCACAGCGCCCGCGCGCGCTGCGCGTCGCGGCGCTTGAGTGCGTCCACCAGCGCGCGGTGCTCGCGCTGGTAGGCGCGCCGCCGCTCGGCGGTCAGGCTGCGCCGCTTCAGCGCGCCCCACTCGCCCTGCGCACGAGCCTCGTTCATCAGCCGGAAGACGCCGGTGACGAAGCCGTTGTGCGCGGCCTCGGCGATGGCCTCGTGCAGCGCGCCGTCCCAGCGCTCGAAGGCCTCGACGCTGGTCGCCGCCTCGGCGCGGCGCAGGCAGTCGTCCATGCGCGCGAAGTCGGCCGCGGTGGCATGCGCGACGACGAGGTCGACGATCGCCGGCTCCAGCACCAGCCGCGCCGCCATCAGCTCGGCCGGGCTCACCACCGCGGCGTCGGCGCGTCGGCGCTCGCTCAGGCGCCGCGCGGCACCTTCGCTGGCGTAGGTGCCGCTGCCCACGGTCTGCGTGATCAGGCCCTGCTCCTTCAGCCCCTGCAGCACGCGCCGCACCGCGGTGCGCCCCAGGCCGTGGTGCTCGGCCAGCGCGCGCTCGGTGGGCAGGCGGTCACCGGGGCGCCAGGTGCCGTCGGCCAGCTCGCGCAGCAGGCTCTCTCGCAGCATGTCGGCAGGGTTCACGGCGATGCGGGGCGTGGGCACATGGTGCAGAATGGTAGCAGTTGGGTCGATTGGTTCGGACCAGAGGACAAGCCCCTTGCGCATCGCCACCTTCCAGCACGCCGGCCACCGCCAGGTCGGCGCGGTCAGCGCCGACGGCCGTTCGGTGCAGGTCTTCGCGCTGGCCGACGCCAGCCTGGGCGCGCTGCCGCTGATCGAGGCCGCTGCCGCCGGGCAGCCACTGCCGGCCGCCGACGGGCCCGTGCTCGCGCTGGACGAGGTGCGGCTGGAGGCCCCGCTGCCGCGGCCGCGCCGCAACCTGTGGTGCGTGGGGCGCAACTACCACGCGCACGCGAAGGAGCTGCGCGAGACGGTCTTCCGCAGCAGCCCGGCGAAGACCGACGAATGGCCCATCGTCTTCACCAAGGTGCCGGAGACCGTGGTCGGCCCGGGCCACGTGGTGCGCCTGCCGGGCACCGCGGTGTCGTCGCAGATCGACTACGAGGCCGAGCTCGCGGTGGTCATCGGCCGCGGCGGGCGCAACATCGCGCGTGCCGACGCGCTGTCGCATGTCTTCGGCTGGACCATCGTCAACGACGTCACCGCGCGCGACGTGCAGATGCGCCACCAGCAGTGGGACCTGGGCAAGAGCTTCGACACCTTCTGCCCGATGGGGCCGTGGATCGTGACCGCCGACGAACTCGACGGCACCGACACGCGCGTGCGCTGCTGGGTCAACGAGGAACTGCGCCAGGACGCGCGCACCACGGACCTGATCTTCGACATCCCGACGCTGATCGAGACCTGCTCGCGCGGCATCACGCTGCTGCCCGGCGACGTCATCGCCACCGGCACGCCGGCCGGCGTGGGCATGGGCCTGACGCCGCCGCGCTGGCTGGCCGCCGGCGACATCGTGCGCATCGAGATCGACGGCATCGGCACGCTGAGCAACCTCTTCGAGTGAACACAGGAGACACGAGATGACGAGTTATGCCAAGGGCCTGCGCAGCGCCGCCGCGGCGCTGCTGTGCACGCTGGCCGCCGCCGCCAGCGCACAGGACTGGCCGACGAAGCCGATCACGATGGTCGTGCCCTTCCCGCCCGGCGGCGTGGCCGACACGGTGGCGCGGCCGGTGGCCGAGGCGCTGGGCCGCGAGCTCGGCCAGCAGGTGGTGGTGGAAAACCGCGGCGGCGCCGGCGGCGCCACCGGCAACGGGCACGTGGCGCGCGCCGCGCCCGACGGCTACACGATCCTGATGAGCCTGTCGTCGATTTCCATCCTGCCGGAGGCCGACAAGATCCTCGGCCGCCGCGGCCAGTACGCGCTGGACCAGCTGAAGCCCATCGCGCGCTTCACCGCCGACCCCACGGTGCTGGTGGTGCGCAGCGACTCGCCGTGGAAGACGCTGGCCGAATTCGTGGCCGACCTCAAGAAGAACCCCGGCCGCTACAACTACGGCAGCTCGGGCAACTACGGCACGATGCACGTGCCGATGGAGATGCT
>CAZUPH010000169.1:0-8992 GCA_964621995.1 uncultured Rubrivivax sp.
GATCTGCACCATCTCGACCTTGTCGAACTGGTGCTGGCGGATCATGCCGCGCGTGTCGCGCCCGGCGCTGCCGGCCTCGCTGCGGAAGCAGGGGCTGTGCGCGGTGAGCTTCAGCGGCAGCGCCGCGGCGTCCAGGATCTGCTCGCGCACGGTGTTGGTCAGGCTGATCTCGCTGGTGCCGATCAGGTACTGCGCCTCCTGCGGCGCGCCGTCGTCCGGACCACCCCCGCGGTAGACCCAGAACATGTCGTCCTTGAACTTCGGCAGCTGGCCGGTGCCCTCGGGGATCTCGCGGTTGACGATGTACGGCGTGTAGCACTCGGTGTAGCCGTGCGCTTCGGTCTGCAGGTCCAGCATGAACTGCGCCAGCGCGCGGTGCAGCCGCGCCGCCGGCCCGCGCAGGAAGGTGAAGCGCGAGCCCGAGAGCTTCGCGCCGGTGTCGAAGTCCAGGCCCAGCGGCACGCCGACGTCGACATGGTCGCGCGGCGCGAAGCCGAAGGCGCGCGGCGTGCCCCAGCGCCGCACCTCGGCGTTGGCGGTCTCGTCGGCGCCCACCGGCACGCCGTCCTGCGGCAGGTTGGGCACCACCATCAGCATCGCGTGCAGCTCGGCCTGCAGGGCCTCCAGCCGCTCGGCGCCGGCCTTGAGCTGCTCGCCCAGGCCGGCCACCTGGGCCATCGCGGCGGCGGTGTCCTCGCCCCTGGCCTTCAGCTGGCCGATGCGCTTGCTCTGCGCGTTGCGCTCGGCCTGCAGCTGCTCGGTGGCGGTCTGGATCTGCTTGCGTTCGGCCTCCAGGGCCGTGTAGCGGGCCACGTCCAGGAAGGGTTGCGGGTTCTTGCGGCGCTGCAGCCGCGCGACGACGGCGTCGAGGTCGCGGCGCAGCAGGTTGATGTCGAGCATGGTGGGCTCCCGGTCGGGTCTCGGATGCGGATCGATGACGTGGCGACGGCGCCGCGGGCGGCGCCGTCGTCGTGGCAGTGCGTCGGGGCAGTGCGACGATGCGGCGCGGCGTCAGGATCGGGACGCCGCCACCTCGGCCATGCTGCGGTCGCCCAGCCCGCGCGGCAGCGGGAAGTGCACGTTCTCGACCACGCCGTCCATCGTGCGGATCGTCACCGCGCCCAGCTCGCGCAGCCGCGCGATGACCTGCTGCACCAGGATGTCCGGCGCCGAGGCGCCGGCCGTCAGCCCGACGCGGCGGCGGCCTTCGAACCACGCCGGCTGCAGGCCCTCGGCGCCCTCGACCATGTAGGCCGCGGTGCCCAGGCGCTGCGCCAGCTCGCGCAGCCGGTTGCTGTTGCTGCTGGTCGGGCTGCCGACGACGATGACGATGTCCACCGCCGGCGCCAGCACCTTGACCGCGTCCTGGCGGTTCTGCGTGGCGTAGCAGATGTCCTGCTGCTTGGGTTCGCGCACGTGCGGGAAGCAGCGCTTGACCTCGGCCAGGATGTCCGCCGCGTCGTCCACGCTCAGCGTGGTCTGCGTCACCACCGCGAGCTTGGTGCCGCGCGGCCGCACCTTCGCGACGTCGGCGACGTCCTCCACGAGATAGATGCCGTCGCTGAGCTGGCCCATCGTGCCCTCGACCTCGGGGTGTCCCTTGTGGCCGATCATGATGAACTCGTAGCCTTCCTTGGCCAGC
Organism: uncultured Rubrivivax sp.; assembly: GCA_964621995.1. Taxonomy (GTDB): domain Bacteria; phylum Pseudomonadota; class Gammaproteobacteria; order Burkholderiales; family Burkholderiaceae_C; genus Rubrivivax. The sequence goes on from CAZUPH010000169.1 coordinate 1,643, forward strand.
TTGGCGACCTCCACGTGAACCTTGGTCACCAGCGGGCAGGTGGCGTCGAAGACCTGGAATTCGCGCTCGGCCGCCTCGCGGCGCACCGCCTGGCTGACCCCGTGCGCGCTGAAGACCAGCGTGGCGCCCGCCGGCACCTCGGCCAGGTCCTCGATGAAGATGGCGCCCTTGGCCCGCAGGTCGTTGACGACATAGGTGTTGTGCACGATCTCGTGGCGCACGTAGATCGGCGCGCCGTGCTTGAGCAGCGCGCGCTCGACGATCTCGATGGCGCGGTCCACGCCGGCGCAGAAGCCGCGCGGCTCGGCCAGCAGCACCTCCTCCAGCGCGGGGGCGGGGGTCGTCGTCACAGCACCCCCAGCACGTGCACGTCGAAGCGCACCGGCTGGCCGGCGAGCGGGTGGTTGAAGTCGAACAGCAGCCAGCCCTCGCCGCACTCGCGCACGACGCCGGCGTAGCTGCCCTGCCCGTCGGGCGTCGGAAACTGCACGACGTCGCCGACGGCGTACTCGGCATCGGGATCGCCCAGCTCGTGCAGCAGCGAGAGCCGCACGCGCTGCAGCAGCTCGGGGTTGCGCTCGCCGTAGGCGGCGCCGGCAGGCAGCTCGAAGGCCGTGCGCGTGCCCTCGGCCAGGCCGAGCAGCCGCTGCTCGATGGCCGGCGCGAGCTGCCCGCTGCCCAGCGACAGCGTGGCCGGCGGGCCGCCGAAGGTGTCCACCACCGCGGCGCCGTCGGGGCCGCTCAGGCGGTAGTGCAGCGTCAGGAAGGATCCCGGCCCGACCGTGGCAGCGGCGGCAAGGGTGTCGGCAAGGGTCATCGTGCGCTCGACTAGACTGGCCCGCGATTCTACCGGCCGCCCCTGCGAGGGCGCGGCCTGCACCGATGAAGCACCTGCCCGCCGACCAGCGCCCGCGCGAGAAGCTGCAGCAGCGCGGCGCCGCCGCGCTGAGCGACGGCGAGCTGCTCGCGCTGCTGCTGCGCACCGGGCTGCGCGGCCAGGGCGTGGCGGTGCTCGCCGAGCAGGTGCTGGCCGCCTGCGAGGGCTTTGCCGGGCTGCTGCAGGCCACGCCCGAGCAGCTGGCACGGATCAAGGGCCTGGGGCCGGCCAAGCGCGCCGAGCTGCTGGCCGTGATGGAGATCGCGCGCCGCGCGCTGGCCCAGCAGCTCAAGGCCGCGCCGGTCTTCGACAGCCCGCAGCGCGTGAAGGACTACCTGGCGCTGCACCTGGCCGGGCGCGCGCAGGAGATCTTCGCGGTGATGTTCCTGGACGGCCAGCACCGGCTGCTGCGGCTGGAGGAGATGTTCACCGGCACGCTGACGCAGACCAGCGTCTACCCGCGCGAGGTGGTGCGCCGCGCGCTGGCGCTCAACGCCGGCGCGGTGGTGCTGGCGCACAACCACCCATCCGGCGTGGCCGAGCCCTCGCGCGCCGACGAATACCTGACCGCCACGCTGAAGAGCGCGCTGGCGCTGGTGGACGTGCGCGTGCTGGACCACCTGGTGGTCGGACAGGGCCAGGTCGTCTCGCTGGCCGAGCGCGGCCTGGTCTGAGGCGGCACGCATGAAGGCCAAGTCGCTGGCCGAGCTGGAGGCGCTGCGCGAGGCGCTGCGCCGGCGCGAGCGCGAGGCCGCCGAACGCGCGGCGCGCGAGCGCGAGGCGCGCGCCGCGGCCGAGCGCCAGCGGCGGCAGTTTGCCGACGCCGTCGGCCCGGTGACGCCGCTGCCGCACCATGGCCGCGCCACACCCAGTGCGCCGCGACCCGAGCCCTTGCCGCGCCAGCGTGCGCTGGACGAGCAGGCGGCGCTGCGCGAGGCGCTCTCGGACGAGGTCGACGTCGAGTCGCTGCTGCTCACCGACGACGGGCTGAGCTTCCGCCGCAGCGGCGTCGGGCCGGACGTCGTGACGCGGCTGCGCCGCGGCCACTGGGCCATCCAGGCCGAGGTGGACCTGCACGGCCTGCGCCGCGACGAGGCGCGCGAGCGTCTGGCCGGCTTCGTGCGCGAGGCCGAGCGGCGCGGTGCGCGCTGCCTGCGCGTGGTGCACGGCAAGGGCCTGGGCTCGCCGGGCCGCGAACCGGTGCTCAAGGCGCGCGTGCAGCGCTGGCTGGGCCAGCATGCCGGCGTCATCGCCTTTACGCAGGCCAGCGGGCCGCAAGGCGGCGCCGGGGCGCTGATCGTGCTGCTGAAGGGCTCGGCCCGGTCCTGACGCGGCGCCGCCCGGGGCCGCCCGGGCTCAGCGGGCGGGCGGGGGCGCGGACGGCGCAGGCGACGCGGACGGGGCTGATGTCGCCGCTGCCGCCGCTGCCGCCGCCCCCGCGCGCGTCGCCGCGCCGTCGCGCCTGCAGCGCCCCTGGTGCTCGAGCCAGTACACCACGTTGCCCACCAGCGCGATGCTGCCGGAGACCACGACGCTGGCCGCGGTGACCACACCCAGCGTGGCCAGCAGCGCAGCGCAGTCGCGGTCGCTGCAGCCGGCGAAGCCGCCGACGACCGCGGTCTCCAGCGCGATCTCGCGCCGCGCGACGCGGCAGTCGGGGTCGTAGACCTCGCGCGTCTGCGGCACGACGATGCAGCCGGCCAGCAGGCCGGCACCGACGAGCGCGGCGATGCGGCGCCCCGGCGCGCGCAGCGGCCTCACCGGTTGCGCATCCAGTCCGCGGTGCCGAAGAAGGCCTCGGCCAGTCGCTGGGCCAGCGCCTCGTCCACGGCCTGGTCCTGCATCGCCTGCATCATGCAGGCCATCCACTGATCGCGCTCGGCGATGCCGATGCGGTAGGGCAGGTGGCGCGCGCGCAGCATCGGGTGACCGAAGCGCTCGATGTAGTGGCTGGGCCCGCCCAGCCAGCCGCAGAGAAACCAGAACAGCTTGTCGCGCGAGCCGTCCAGCACGCTGGGGTGCAGCGCGCGGATGCCGGCGTAGGCCGGCTCGAGGTCCATCAGGTCGTAGAAGCGGTCCACCAGCGCGCGCACGCCGGGCTCGCCGCCCAGCCGTTCGAACGGGGTCGGGCCCGACGCCGCGGCGGCCTCGCTCACGACAGCAGCTTGGCCGCCACGGCGCCCATCGCCACCGCGGCCGGCGCGCCGGGCAGCGTGTCCAGCAGCAGCTGCCGGCGCTGCACGGCCTCGCGCACCGCGGCATCGGCCGGCAGCTCGCCCAGCAGGTCCAGCCGCACCGGGCTGTCCAGCTGCGGGTTGACGAAGCGGTCCACCACCTGCTGCAGCTGCGCGCGCACCGCGCGGGCCTCGCCGGGGCGGCGCACCTGGTTGACGATCAGCTGCACGCGGCGGCGGCCCTGCGTGGTGGCCAGCACCTTGATCGTGGCATAGGCGTCGGTCAGCGAGGTCGGCTCGGGGGTCACGACGAGCAGCACCTCGCCGGCCAGCGACACCGTGTAGAGCACCACGTCGGAGATGCCGGCGCCGGTGTCCAGCAGCACGTGGTCGTACTTCGGCCCGACCTCGGTGATCACCTGCTGCAGCTGCTCGCGCACCTCGGGCGTCATGCGCGAATACTCGACCATGCCCGAGCCCGCCAGCAGCACCGAGAAGCCGCCGGGCGCGGGCAGGATGGCGTCGGCCAGCGTGCTGCGGCCGGTGAACACGTCGTGCAGCGTGATCTTCGGGAACAGGTTGAGCACCACGTCCAGGTTGGCCAGGCCCAGGTCGGCGTCCAGCACCAGCACGCGCCGGCCGGCACGCGCCAGCGCGGCGGCCAGGTTGGCGCTGACGAAGGTCTTGCCCACGCCGCCCTTGCCGCTGGTGATGGCCAGGATCTTGGGCGACGCCGTGGGCGCCGGGGGCGGGGCGGAGGTGGGCGGGGGTGCGCTCATTCGAGGTCGTGGAACTGGGAGGTCTCGAACAGCAGCCGCTTCTCCTCGTTGCTGACCACCGAGACGGCGGCCGGCTCCAGGCGCACGAGGTTGCGACCCTGGGCCTTGGCGAGATAGAGCTGCTGGTCGGCGCGCTGCTGCCACAGCGCGGGCGTGGAGCGCACCCACTGCGGCGCGAAGGCGCCGCCGATGCTGACGGTGACGCTGAGCTGCTGGCGCGGCGCCACCTGCACCGGCATGCGTTCGACGCGCCGGCGCACGCGCTCGGCCACCGTCGTGCCGAAGGCGCTGCCGCAGTTGGGCAGCAGGATCGCGAATTCCTCGCCGCCGGTGCGCGCCACCACGTCCATCGGCCGCACGCTGTCCAGCAGCGCGCTGGCCACGGCGCGGATGACCTCGTCGCCCGCGGCGTGGCCCCAGGTGTCGTTGACGCGCTTGAAGTGGTCGATGTCCAGCATCAGCAGCAGCGCCGGCTCGCCGCTGCGCGCCACGCGGTCGGTCTCGCGCGCCAGCGCCAGCTCGAAGGCGCGGCGGTTGGCCAGGCCGGTCAGCGCGTCGCGGCTGGACAGGTCCACCAGCGCGTCCACCAGGCCCTGCAGCCAGGCCATGCTGCCCGGCTCGCCGGGCGGCGGCGGGTGCCCGGCCTGCGCCAGCAGCTGCAGCGCCTGCTCCAGCCGCAGCGGGGCGGCTTGCTTCGTCGGCAGGGGCGTGGCGTCCAAGGCGCGCGGGCCGGGGCGGCGGGCCTGCGCAAGCTGCGCGCGAGGGCCTCTGCCGCGAGTGGAGGTGCAGGCAGTCTAGCAGCGGGCACCGCCTGGCCCGCGCGGGAACTGCCCCCGGCCGACGGTCCAATTCGGGGCATGGGCACGCGCCGGGCGGCCGGACACTGCCGTCTGCCGCACTGCGCCCCGACCGAACCACCGATGACCCCGCTTGCCGCCGCCCCTGCCGCCGTGCAGGAGTTCACGATGACCGGCGCCGACTTCGAGCGCATCCGCGCGCTGATCCACCAGCGTGCCGGCATCAGCCTGCATGCGGGCAAGCAGGCGATGGTCTACAGCCGGCTGTCGCGCCGCCTGCGCGAGACCGGCCACCGCAGCTTCGCCGACTACCTGCAGGCGCTGGACCGCCCGGGCAGCGACGCCGAGTGGCAGGAGTTCGTGAACTGCCTGACGACCAACCTGACCGCCTTCTTCCGCGAGGAGCACCACTTCGACGCGCTGCGCGAGGACCTGCGCGCGCGCGCCGCCGGCGGCCGCGCGCTGCGCATCTGGTGCAACGCGGCCTCCACCGGCGAGGAGCCGTACTCGATCGCGATGACGGTCGTCGAGACGCTGGGCGTGACCGCGCCCGTGAAGCTGCTGTGCACCGACATCGACACCAAGGTGCTGGCCACCGCGGCGCGCGGGGTCTACGCCGCCGACGCGCGCGGGCTCACGCCGGAGCGGCTCAAGCGCCACTTCCTGCGCGGCACCGGTGCCAACGCCGGGCACATCCGCGTGCGGCCGGAGCTGGCGCGGCTGGTCGAGTTCCGGCCCTTCAACCTGATGGGCAGCGCCTGGGGCACGCTGGGCGAGCCCTTCGACCTGATCTTCTGCCGCAACGTGATGATCTACTTCGACGCGCCCACGCAGCGCCGCGTGCTCGAGGGCATGCACGGCGCGCTCAAGCCCGGCGGCCTGCTGTACGTGGGCCACTCGGAGAACTTCACGGACTCGCGCGACCTCTTCCGCCTGCGCGGCAAGACCATCTACGAGCGGCTGTAAGGGCGCGCCGCCGAGGCTCAAGGCCGCGTGCCGCGGCGCCGATATCTCCCTCGATGTACGCCCACCCGAGCACTGCCGCGAATGCCGCCCCGCCCCCCGCGGCGAGCCGGCTGGACCGCCTGAAGGCGCGCCCGCGCAAGGCCGGAGAGGCCTCGTTCTTCTTCTTCGACGCGCACTTCCGCAACGACGCGGTCAAGGTGTTGCCGGGCGAGTTCTTCGTGCACGACGAGGACATCCTGGTCATGACCACGCTGGGCTCGTGCATCGCCGCCTGCCTGTGGGACCGCGAGAAGAAGATCGGCGGCATGAACCACTTCCTGCTGCCCGAGGGCAAGGGCGGCGCCGACAGCGGCCGCTACGGCAGCTTCGCGATGGACCTGCTGATCGGCGAGCTGGTCAAGCGCGGCGCCACGCGCTCGACGATGGAGGCCAAGGTCTTCGGCGGCGGCGCGGTGATCAGCGGCATGAACAGCATCAACGTCGGCCAGCAGAACACCGAGTTCGTGCTGGAGTACCTGCGCACCGAGCGCATCACGGTGGTCAGCAAGGACGTGCTGGACATCTACCCGCGCAAGGTCTGCTTCCTTCCGGCCAGCGGCAAGGCCATGGTCAAGCGCCTGGCCAGCGCCAACACCGAGGCGCTGGCGGCGCAGGAACGCGCCGCCGCCCGCACCGCGCCGGCGGCCGGCGCCGGCGGCAGCGTGGACCTGTTCTGAGGGCGGACGGCATGAGCGCAGGCCCCGCGAAGACCCGCGTCGTCGTCGTCGACGACTCGGCCCTGGTGCGCGGGCTGCTCGCGCAGATCATCGACCGCCAGCCGGACATGCAGTGCGTGGGTGCCGCGGCCGACCCGCTGGTCGCGCGCGAGATGATCCGCAACCTCGATCCCGACGTCATCACGCTGGACGTCGAGATGCCGCGCATGGACGGGCTGGATTTCCTGGCGCGGCTGATGCGCCTGCGGCCGATGCCGGTCGTGATGGTCAGCACGCTCACCGAGCGCGGGGCCGACGTCACGCTGCGAGCACTGGAGCTCGGCGCGGTGGACTTCGTCGCCAAGCCCAAGATCGGCGTGGCCGACGGCCTGCGCCGCCTGGGCGAGGACATCACCGACAGGATCCGCGCCGCGGCGCGCGCGCGTGTGCAGCGCCTGGTCGCGCCGGCGGCGCCCGCGGCCGGTGCCGCCGCGGCCGCGGCGGCGCCCAGCGCGCTGGGCCGGCTGTCCACCGAGAAGATCATCTTCATCGGCGCCTCCACCGGCGGCACCGAGGCCACGCGCGAGGTGCTGGTCAACCTGCCCGCCGACAGCCCGGCGGTGATGATCACGCAGCACATGCCGCCCGGCTTCACGAAGAGCTACTCGGCACGTCTGGACGGCCTGGCCCGCATCCGCGTGGCCGAGGCGGTGGACGGCGAGCGCGTGCTGCCCGGCCATGCCTACATCGCGCCCGGCGGGCTGCACCTGTCGGTGGAGCGCTCGGGCGCCAACTACGTGGCCCGCGTGCGCGACGGCGACCCGGTCAACCGACACAAGCCCAGCGTCGAGGTGCTGTTCGACAGCGCCGCGCGCGTGGTCGGCCGCAATGCGCTGGGCGTCATGCTCACCGGCATGGGCGCCGACGGCGCGCGCGCGATGCGCACGATGCGCGACGCCGGCAGCTTCAACATCTGCCAGGACGAGGCCAGCTGCGTCGTCTTCGGCATGCCGCGCGAGGCCATCGCGCAGGGCGCGGCGCACGAGGTGCTGCCGCTGGCGC
>CAZUPH010000170.1:0-6822 GCA_964621995.1 uncultured Rubrivivax sp.
AGCCGCGCGCCGCTGGCGCCCAGCGGGTGGCCGAGCGCGATGGCGCCGCCGTTGGGGTTGACGCGCGGGTCGTCGTCGGCCAGGCCGAGCTGGCGCAGCACCGCCAGGCCCTGCGCGGCGAAGGCCTCGTTGAGCTCGATCACGTCCATCTGCGCCAGGCTCAGGCCGGTCAGCTCCAGCACCTTCTTCGTCGCCGGCGCCGGGCCGATGCCCATGATGCGCGGCGGCACGCCCGCCGTGGCCATGCCGACGACCCGCGCCCGCGGCGTCAGGCCGTGGCGCGCCGCGCTGGCCTCGTCGGCCAGCAGCAGCGCGCAGGCGCCGTCGTTGACGCCGCTGGCATTGCCCGCGGTCACCGTGCCGTCGGGGCGCACCACGCCCTTGAGCCGGCCCAGCGCCTCCAGGCTGGTCTCGCGCGGGTGCTCGTCCTTCGCGACGACGACCGCGTCGCCCTTCTTCTGCGGGATCGTCACCGGCACGATCTCGGCCTCGAAGAACCCGGCCTGCTGCGCCTTCACGGCATTGAGCTGCGAGCGCAGCGCCATGCGGTCCTGCGCCTCGCGCTCGATGCCGAAGTCCGCGGCCACGTTCTCGGCCGTCTCGGGCATCGAGTCCACGCCGTACCGCTCCTTCATCAGCCGGTTGACGAAGCGCCAGCCGATGGTGGTGTCGTAGACCGCATTGCTGCGGCTGAAGGCGGTCTCGGCCTTGGGCATCACGAAGGGCGCGCGGCTCATGCTCTCCACGCCGCCGGCGACCATCAGCCGCGCCTCGCCGGCGCGGATCGCGCGTGCGGCGCTGCCCACGGCGTCCAGGCCCGAGCCGCACAGGCGGTTGATCGTCGCGCCGGGCACGCCCTGCGGCAGCCCGGCCAGCAGCAGCGCCATGCGCGCGACGTTGCGGTTGTCCTCGCCGGCCTGGTTGGCGCAGCCGTAGAGCACGTCGTCCACCGCCGCCCAGTCCACCTTCGGGTGGCGCTGCAGCAGCGCCGCGATCGGCACCGCGGCGAGGTCGTCGGTGCGCACGCCGCTGAGCGCGCCGCCGTAGCGGCCGATGGGGGTGCGGATCGCGTCGCAGATGTAGGCGTGGGTGCTCATGGTTCAGGGGCTCGAGGCGTGGCGCGCGTGCCGGGGTGCACGCCGCTTCAGTGTACGCAGGCCGGCGCAAGCGCAGGTGTCACAGGCGCGCCAGCACCTCCTCGGCGATGGCCAGCGACGCGGTCAGCCCCGGCGACTCGATGCCGAACAGGTTCACCAGCCCGGGCAGGCCGTGCGCGCGCGCGTCCTGGATCACGAAGTCGGCCGGCGGCTCGCCGGGACCGCTGATCTTGGGCCGGATGCCGGCATAGCCGGGCTGCAGTGCGCCCGCGGGCAGCCCGGGCCAGTAGCGCCGGATGGCCTCGGCGAAGCCGGCGGCGCGCGCCGGGTCCACCGCATAGTCGATGCGGTCCACCCATTCGACGTCGGGGCCGAAGCGCGGCTGCCCGCCCAGGTCCAGCGTCAGGTGCACGCCCAGGCCGCCGGGCTCCGGCACCGGGTAGATCAGGCGCGAGAACGGCGATCTCCCGGCCAGGCCGTAGTAGCTGCCCTTGGCGAACCAGGCCCGCGGCACGCTGCCCGGCGCCAGGCCGTCGAAGCGGGCGGCCAGCGCCGGCGCGTGCAGGCCGGCGGCATTGACGACGAGGCCGGCTTCCAGCGCCATCGGCTGCACACCGCCGACCTCCAGCCGCAGGCCGCCGGCCACCGGCCCGCCGCCCAGCACCGGCGCGTCGAAGGCCAGCAGGCCGCCGGCGGCCTCGAAGTCGCCCTGCAGCGCCAGCATCAGCGCATGGCTGTCGACGATGCCGGTGGCGGGGCTGGCGAGCGCCGCCACGCAGGCCAGCGCCGGCTCGGCGGCCTGCGCCGCGCGCGCCGTGATCATCGCCAGGCCCTCGACGCCGTTGGCGCGGCCGGTGGCGTGCAGCTGATCCAGCGTCGCGAGCTGCGCGTCGGCGGTGGCGACGATGAACTTGCCGCAGCGTGCATGCGGCACGCCGTGCGTGCTGCAGAACTCATACAGCAGCTGCCGGCCGCGCACGCACAGCTGCGCCTTCAGCGAGCCGGGCGGGTAGTAGATGCCGGCGTGCACGACCTCGCTGTTGCGCGAGCTGGTGCCGGTGCCGATGGCACGCTCGCCCTCCAGCACCAGGGTCTCCAGCCCCCGCAACGCCAGCGCGCGCGCCACCGCCAGGCCCACGACCCCGGCCCCGACGACGACGGCATCGACGCGGTCCATGCCCACCGCTCAGCCGGGGAGGGCGCCGCCCGGGCCGGCGCCCCCCCGCGCGGCGATCGCCTCGTCCAGCCGTGCCACCAGTTCGTCGCGCGTGAGGCCGTGCGAGGGGCTCGCCGCGGCGTCGAGCAGCCGCTCGAGCAGCGCAGCGATGACGCGGTCGCCCTCCCAGCGCGTGCCGACGAGATGCCGTGCCCGCGGCGGCGTCTCGTCCAGCGCCTGCAGCACCGCCGCAGACACCTTGGACGGCGGTGCCGCCTTGCGGTGGCTGGCCGATTCCGGCGCATCGGCAGGGGCCGGGGCGGGTGGCGACTGAAGCCGCTCCAACCAGGCCCGCGCCTCGGTGTCGAAGGGCGGCGGCGTGGCGCGCAGCCGCGCGGCATTGGCCGCCAGCGCGGTCTCGCCGATGCGCGTGGCCACCGCGCCCGGCTGCACGATGGCGACCGCCACGCCGTGCGGCGCGAGTTCCTGGCGCAGGCAGGCCGCAAAGGCCTCCAGCGCATGCTTGCTCATCGTGTACGGCCCGTACAGCGGCTGCGTGATCGAGCCGCCCTGCGAGCCGATGCAGACCACGCGGCCTCGTGCGGCCAGCAGCAGCGGCAGCAGCTCGCGCGTCAGGCGCAGCGGCGCGAAGACGTTGACGTCGAACAGGCGCTGCAGGTCCGCGTCGGACCAGGCCGCGAGGTGGCCGAGTTCGCCGACGCCGGCGTTGTGCACCAGCGCGTCCAGCCCCCCGGCCTCGGCGGCCAGCAGGGCCGGCAGCGCGGCGCAGGCGGCGGCGTCGCGCAGGTCCAGCTTCAATGGCCGCACCTTAGGCAGCGTGGCCAGGCGCGCGAGGTCCTCGTCGCGCCGGGCCGCCGCCCACACGATGTCGCCGCGCGCCGCGAGGTCGGCCGCGATCTGCCAGCCGATGCCGCTGCCGGCGCCGGTGACGAGCACCACGCGTCCAGCCCTGCGCTCAGCCCTGTGCATGGGCGGCAGGGGCCTCGTCGGCCAGCTCGTCGAGGATCGGGCAGTCCGGCCGCCCGTCGCCGTGGCAGCAGGCGGCCAGGCGCTGCAGCGTGCCCTTCATCTGCGCCAGCTCGGCCATGCGACGGTCCAGGTCGGCCACGTGCGCCAGCGCGATGCGCTTGACCTGCGCGCTGGCGCGGCGGCGGTCCTGCCACAGCGCCAGCAGCTCGCCGATCTCGGCGATCGAGAAGCCGAGGTCGCGCGCGCGGCGGATGAAGCGCAGCGTGTGCAGCTCGCGCGCGCCGTAGCGCCGGTAGCCCGCGTCGCTGCGCGCCACGCGCGGCAGCAGCCCGAGCTGCTCGTAGTGGCGCACCATCTTCGGCGAGATGCCCGAGCGTGCGGCCACCTCGCCGATATTCATCGCCTCGCCGTTCATCGCCGCGTCCCCTTCCAGCGCTGCAGCAGCAGCGCGTTGCCGACCACGCTGACGCTGCTGAAGGCCATCGCGGCGCCGGCGATCACCGGGCTCAGCAGGCCGGCCGCCGCCAGCGGGATGCCCACCGTATTGAAGAAGAAGGCCCAGAACAGGTTCTGGCGAATCTTGGCCGCGGTGCGCCGCGAGATGTCGATCGCGTCGGCGATCAGGCTCACGTCGCCGCGCATCAGCGTCACGCCGGCGGCGTGCATCGCGACGTCGGTGCCGCTGCCCATCGCGATGCCGACGTCGGCGGCGGCCAGCGCCGGCGCGTCGTTGATGCCGTCGCCGACCATCGCCACACGGATGCCGCCGGCCTTCAGCTCGCCGACGATGCGCGCCTTGTCCTCGGGCAGCACCTCCGCGCGCACGTCGCGTTCGGCGTCGATGCCGAGTTCGGCCGCCACCGCGCGCGCGGCACCGGCGTTGTCGCCGGAGACCAGCACCGTGCGCAGGCCCAGCGCATGCAGGCGCTGCACGGCCGCGGCCGCACCGTCCTTGACCCGGTCGCCGAAGGCCAGCCAGCCGAGCAGCCGCGCGCTGCCGCCTTCGTGCGCCGACAGGTAGGACACCGTGCGCCCCGCCGCCTGCGCCGCGGCGACCGCGTCGGCCACCGCCGCCACGTCCACCTGCGACTCGGCCATGTAGCGCGCGCTGCCCAGCCGCAGCTCGCGGCCCCCGACCTGCGCGACGACGCCGCGGCCGGCCACCGCGCGCAGCCCGCTCGCCACCGGCACCCCGAGGCCCTCGGCGCGTGCCGCCTCGCTCACCGCGCGCGCCAGCGGGTGTTCGCTGCCGGCCTGCAGCGCCGCGGCGGCGGCCAGCAGCGCGGCGCGCTCGCCGGCCAGCGGCACCGCGTCGATCAGCCGCGGCCGGCCTTCGGTGAGCGTGCCGGTCTTGTCGAAGGCCACCACCTGCACCGCATGCGCCAGCTCCAGCGCCTCGGCGTCCTTGATCAGGATGCCCTGGCGCGCCGCGCTGCCCATGCCGGCCATCAGCGCCGCCGGCGTGGCCAGGCCCAGCGCGCAGGGGCAGGCGATGACGAGCACCGCCACGGCATTCAGCACGCCGGCGGTCCAGTCGCCGCCCAGCAGGCCCCAGCCGAGCAGCGTGAGCAGCGCCACCACCATCACCACCGGCACGAAGACCGCCGCCACGCGGTCCACCAGCTTCTGGATCGGCGCCTTCTTCGCCTGCGCCGACTCGACCAGCCGCACGGTGCGCGCCAGCGTCGACTCGGCGCCGACCGCAGTGGTACGCACGACGAGCAGCCCCTCGCCGTTGACGGCGCCGCCGGTGACACGCTGGCCGGGCGCACGCGCCACCGGCAGGCTCTCGCCGGTGATCAGCGACTCGTCGACCTGGCTCGTGCCCTCGACGACCTCGCCATCGACCGCGAAGCGCTCGCCCGGCCGCACGACGACGAGATCGCCGACCTGCACCTGGGCCAGCGGCAGCTCGGCATCGACGCCATCGCGGCGCACGCGCGCCGTCTGCGGCCGCAGCGCCTGCAGCGCGCGGATGGCCGCCGTGGTGCGGCGCTTGGCGCGGCCCTCCAGCCACTTGCCCAGCAGCACCAGCGTGATGACCACCGCCGAGGCCTCGAAATACAGGTGCCCCTGCATGCCGTGGCCGGCGTGCGCGTACAGCAGCCAGACCGACAGCCCGTAGGCCGCGCTGGTGCCGATGGCCACCAGCAGGTCCATGTTGCCGGTGCCGGCGCGCAGCGCATGCCAGCCGGCGCGGTAGAAGCGCGCGCCCAGCCAGAACTGCACCGGCGTGGCCAGCAGCCACTGGACCCAGCCGGCAGGCATCCACTCGATGCCGAAGGGCATCAGCGGCATCGGCAGCACCAGCGGCGCGGCCAGCAGCGCGGCGATGCCGACGCGGCGCGCCTCGGCGCGGTGGCGCGCCTCGGCGGCGGCATCCGCGTCGCCGAGCGCGCCCTGAGCAGCCTCGTCCGGCGACAGGCGCGCGTGGTAGCCGGCACGCTCCACCGCCGCCAGCAGCGCGTCCCGCAGTGCCGCGCCGTCGCGGGCCGCGGCGACCACGGTCGCCTGCTCGGTGGCCAGGTTGACCTCGGCCGACAGCACGCCCTCGGTGCGCGCCAGCGCGCGCTCGACGCGGCCGACGCACGAGGCGCAGGTCATGCCCTCCACCGCCAGCGTCAGCGTCTGCCGCGGCACCTCGTAGCCGGCGCGCACGACCGCCTCGCCCACCGCGCCGGCCAGCGCCGGCGCGCCGCGCACGGTGAGCGATTCGGTGGCCAGGTTGACGCTGGCGCCCTGCACGCCGGGCACCGCGGCCACGGCGCGTTCGACGCGGGCCACGCAGGAGGCGCAGGTCATGCCGTCGACCGGCAGCGACCAGGCGGGGGCGGCGTCGGCGGGTGCAGCCGCGGCGCCGGGGGCGAGGGTGGACGTGGTGTTCATGCCGGGCAGTCTCGACCTTGACATGATGGCAGAGTCAAGCCCACCGCCCCCCACCCTGCCGGCGGCAGGGTTCGCCCGGGTCTCGCCGGCTCGCCGGCGCGTCGCCGCCCGTGTAGGCTGCGCGGCCATGGACTCCGTCTCGCAGTTCGCGCTCGGCGCCGCCGTCGGGCTGGCCGTGATGGGCCGGCACACCGCGCCGTGGAAGGCGGCGCTCGCCGGCGGCCTGGTGGGCACGCTGCCCGACCTGGACGCGCTGATCGACCATGGCGATGCGGTCCGCAACATGACGATGCACCGCGGCCCGACGCACGCGATCTTCTGGCAGAGCCTGGCCTCGCCGTTCATCGCCGCCGTGGTGGCCGGCCTCGACCGCGGCGCGCCGCGAGCTGGCGCGCTGCCGGGCGGGCGCCCGGCAGCGCGTGCCGGCCCGCACTTCCTGCGCTGGTGGGCGGCGGTCTGGCTGGTGCTGGTCACGCATGCGCTGCTCGACGCGGCCACCGTCTACGGCACGCGGCTCGCGCTGCCCTTCAGTGCCCATCCCTTCGGCCTGGGCAGCATCTTCATCATCGACCCGCTGTACACGCTGCCGCTGCTCGTGGGTGTGATCCTGGCACTCGTTGCGTGGCCCGGCCGAGGCTTGCGCTGGAACGCCGCGGGCCTGCTGCTCAGCACGCTCTACCTCGCATGGAGCTT
>CAZUPH010000170.1:6832-8991 GCA_964621995.1 uncultured Rubrivivax sp.
GGGCTGGCGGCGACGCTGCGCACGCGCGGCGCACAGCGCTGGCGCTGGAACCGGATCGGCCTCGCGCTGTCGACCGCCTACCTGGGCTGGGGCCTGCTCGCGCAAGCGCATGTCGGCGGCATCGTGCGCGAGCAGCTGGCCGGCCGCGGCGCGCAGCCGGCGCAGCTGCTCGTCACGCCGACGCCGTTCAACTCGATGCTGTGGCGCGTGCTGGCCCTGTACCCGGAGCAGTACGAGGAAGGCTTCTACGCGCTGCTGGACCGCGGCCGCGAGATCCGCTTCGACCGCTTCGAGCGCTTCGACGGGCGCGCGGCCGACCCCGCGCTGCGCGCCGAGGCCGCCACCCTCCCCGCCGTGGCCCGCGTCGCCGAGTTCAGCGGCGGCTTCTTCCGCCTGCGCGAGCACGAGGGCCGGGTCGTCATCACCGACCTGCGCATGGGCCAGGAGCCGCTGTACGTCTTCTCGTTCGAGGTCGCGCGGCGCACCAGCGCGCTGACCCCGGTGACGCCGGTCCCGGTCGACGGCCGCGACGGCGGGCAGCCCGGCGGCCGCTTCGACTGGCTGGGTCGCGCCCGCGCCTCGTTCGCGTGGATGGGCCCGCGCCTGCTCGGCGAGGACCTGCCGCCGCCGCGCCCGCGATAGCGCGCCGGAGCGCAGGACGCGAGCGCCCCACCGGGAGCGCGCCGGCGCCCCAGCCACTGCGTCATCGCGTCATCCGGTCATCGCGACCCCCGCTTGACCTTGCCATGGGGTCAAGGTGCAGACTCCCGCGCATCGTCCACCCACCCGATGCGGAGTCCCCAGATGCTCGACTTCCAGATCCCCGACATGACCTGCGGCCACTGCGTGAAGGCCGTCACCGAGGCCGTCAAGGCCGCCGACCCGGCCGCCGAGCTGCAGATCGACCTGCCCGCGCACCGCGTGCAGGTGCAGACCGCGGCGCCGCGCGAGCAGGTCGTCGCGAAGCTGGTCGAGGCCGGCTACACGCCGCAGTGAGCGCCGGGCTCAGGACTTCTTGCCGTCCTTGAAGTAGCTCGCGTAGACGACGGTGCTGCCGTCGCGGCGGATCAGCAGCACGTCGTAGGGGTCGCGGCGGTCGCCGTAGACCGGGCCGTCCATGCCGGGCGAGCCGACCGGCATGCCGGGCACCGTCAGCCCGATGGCGTCCGGCCGCTCGCGCATCAGGCGCCGGATCTCGCGCGCCGGCACATGGCCCTCGATCGCGTAGGGCCCGACCTGCGCGGTGTGGCAGGAGCCCAGCTCCACCGGCACCTTCAGCCGCCGCCGCGCGCCGGCGTTGCCGACGTCGTGCACGCGCACCGCGAAGCCGTCCTTCTCGAGGATCGCGACCCAGTCGCCGCAGCAGCCGCAGCTGGGGTCCTTCCAGACCTCCATGCGCAGCGGCGGGGCGCTGGCGCCCGCCGCCAGGGCCCAGGGCGCGGCCACGCAGGCCGCCGCGAGGGCGCCGAAGCGGCGCCGGTTCAGGTTCAGTGTGCTCGTCTTCATCGTGCCACCACCTTGATCTTGCCGACCATGCCGGCATCGTAGTGCCCGGCGATCAGGCAGCCGAAGTCGAAGTCGCCGGCGCGGTTGAAGTGCCACACGATCTCGCCCTTCTTGCCAGGGTCGACGTGGGCCATGTAGGGCTCGTCGTGCTCCATGCCCGGGTGCTTCTTCATCAGCTCGGCGTGCGCGTCCAGCTCCGCCTTGTCGCCCATCACGAACTCGTGCAGCAGCTTGCCGTCGTTGTGCACGACCAGGCGCACGGTCTCGCCGCGGCGCACCTCGATGCGGTCGGGCACGAAGCGCATCTGGTCGTTCATGCGCACCTCGATCGTGCGGCGAACGTTCTTCGCGTCGCCGGCGATGCCCCAGGGCTTCTGCTCCTTGCGCACCGGGCCGGCGTGGCTGGCGTGGGCGCCCGGGCCGTGGGCCAGGGCGGGCGCCACGGGCAGCGCCAGCACGGCGGCCAGCAGCCAGGCGGCGGGGACGAACGGTGACTTCATCGGGGGTCCTTTCTGTGCGGTGATCCGCATGGGATGGCGGGTGGGATGGCGGATGCGATGGGAAAGTTCGGGGCCTTCAGCGGTGGCCGCCATGTCCCCCGGCGCCGCCCGCGCCGCGGCCCGGCTTGCGCACGCGCACCTCGGCATCCGTGG
>CAZUPH010000171.1:0-8989 GCA_964621995.1 uncultured Rubrivivax sp.
CCGGCGGATCTCGTGCAGATCGCTGGGCATGTTGAAGGTGCCGTAACACGGGCCGATCAGGTTCACGCGCGGCTTCTCGCCCGCAGGCCGCTGCCCGAAGGGCACGCGCTCGGGCACCTTGCGGCCCGGGCCGTACTCGGTCCACAGCCAGACCATCGCGCGGTTGGCGCACTGCCACTGGTCCTCGTCGATGGTGCGCGGCAGGAAGCGCGCAATCGTCGTGCCCTCGGGCGTGACGCCGCCGCCGATCATCTCGGCGATCGAGCCGGTCACCACCACCGCGGGCAGGTCGGGGTCGAGCACCGCATGGGCGCGCTTCATCGCGCCTTCGGTGCCCTCGCGGCCGAGCTGCTCCTCGGCCAGGCCGGTGACGACGATGGGCAGCTCGTGCGGCGGCAGTGCGTCGGTGTAGTGCAGCACGCTGGTCACCGGCAGGTTCTCGCAGCCCACCGGGCCGTCGATGACGACCTGCAGGCCCTTGATCGCGGTGAAGACGTAGACGGCGCCCCAGTAGCCGCCGGCGCGGTCGTGGTCGATGACGTAGTTCAGGTTCGCTGCCATGGCCGTCACACCATCTGCTCGGCCTTGAGCCGCTTCTGGATCTTGATGACCTGGCGCCTTGTCTCGGCGCGGAACTCGGGCCGCAGCCGCGGCACGCCTTCCCAGACGCCGGCCTTGTCGCCTTCGCCCACGTCGCCGAAGAACTCGCGCATCTGCGCGAAGCGCGCCCGGTTCGCGATCGCGGCGTTGATCACCTGCGCCAGGCTGCCGGCACCGGCCGGGCCCATCAGCGGCCGCGCGCTGATGAGGTTGGTGAAGTACAGCGCGGGGATGGTCGCGGCCTTGGCGGCCTGCACCACCGGCGTGGTGCCGATGGCCAGATCGGGCCTGAACTCGCGCACCGCGGCGAGGTCGTTCTCCAGGCTGGCGCGGTACTGCACGTGCACGCCGCGGGACTCGAGCCATGCGAGATCCGGCGCCGACCACGGCGTGCGCGGGCAGGCCGTGCCCACGTACGGCACCTCGGCCCCGCTTTCGATCAGCAGCCGCGCGACCAGCAGCTCGCTGCCCTCGTAGCCCGACAGCGTGATGCGGCCCTTGATCGCCGACTGCGCCAGCACCGCCTTGATCACCGTCAGGAAGCGGTTCTTCGCCGCGTCGATCTGCGCCTGCGGCACGTTCATCGCGGTGCCCACGGCCTGCAGCCAGGCCTCGGTGTCGTCGTGGCCCACCGGCGCCGAGCCGAGCACGGTGCGGCCGGCGGCCTCGAACTCGCGCACGCTGGCGGTGTAGAAGGGGTGGATGGCCGCCACCACCGGACTGGCCAGCGCGGCGTAGAGCTCGCGCCATTCGCGCACCGGCACCACCGGGCCCGCGGCCAGGCCCAGCGGGGCCAGCAGCGCGCCGATCATCATCGGGTCGGCCGGGAACATCTCGCCCAGCAGGGTCACCGTGGGCTTCTCGCTCACACCCTGGCGCGGCGCCGTCACCGGGCCGGCCATCGCCTCGCTGCGGGCGACCTTCAGCATCGCCGCCGAGATCACGTCCTTGGCCTCGGCATGCGTGGGCACGCCGAAGCCCGGCACGTCGATGCCGACGATGCGCACGCCGTTGATCACCTTGGGCAGCAGCTGCAGCGGCACGCCGCTGGCGGTGGGCACGCACAGGTTGGTGACGACGATGGCATCAAACTTGGCCGGATCGGCCTCGCGGTGCACCGCGTCGCGGATGTCCTCGAACAGCTTGCCGGTGACAAGGCTCTCGCTGTTGAAGGGCACGTAACCGACGCTGCGGCGCGCGCCGTAGAAGTGGCTGGTGAACGTGAGCCCGTAGACGCAGCAGGCGCTGCCCGACAGGATGCTGTGCACGCGGCGCATGCGCAGCCCCACGCGCAGCGAGCCGAAGGCCGGGCACATGCTCTGCGGCTGGTCGTGCGGGCCGGAGCCCTGTTCCGGGCCGGCGACGGGATAGTCCCGCGCATACTGCGCCAGGATCTCGCTCTTGCCGGCGGCCTCGGCCGCGGCGCGCATCTGGTCCTTGCCCGCGTGGCAGCCCAGGCCGTCGGCCGGGGCGGCGGCGGCGCCCTCACCCGCCGGCGCGGGGTTCAGGGGAAGGTCGGAGGCACCCATGCCGCGCGGGCCGTCAGGCGGCGTCGTAGACGACTTCGAGCGTGGGCTTGACGAGCTCCGCCTTGCCCACCATGTCGAACAGCGTCGCCGGCTCCATCTGGAAGTCGCGGCCGGTGACCTCGGCGCTGAACAGGCCCAGCAGCTGGTCCTGCGTCTGCGGCTTCGGGCGCACCGGCGGCGCCTCGGCGACGTTGGTGGCCAGTTCCTCGAACAGCGGCGCCCACACGGTGCCCGGCCGACCGATGATCTCGTAGCTGGCGCTCTTGCGGCGGATGTCGTCGTTGGCCGGGATCGTGGCCAGCACCGGGATGCCGGCGGCGCCGGCGAACCTGGCCGCCTCGCCGGTGCCGTCGTCGCGGTTGATCACCATGCCCGCCACGCCGACGTTGCCGCCGAGCTTGCGGAAGTACTCGACCGCGCTGCAGACGTTGTTGGCGACGTACAGGCTCTGCAGGTCGTTGCTGGCGACGACGATGACCTTCTGGCACATGTCGCGCGCGATCGGCAGGCCGAAGCCGCCGCAGACCACGTCGCCCAGGAAGTCGAGCAGCACGTAGTCGAAGCCCCAGTCGTGGAAGCCCAGCTTCTCCAGCGTCTCGAAGCCGTGGATGATCCCGCGCCCGCCGCAGCCGCGGCCGACCTCGGGCCCGCCGAGCTCCATCGCGTAGACGCCGTCGCGCTTGAAGCACACGTCGCCGATGGCCACGGCCTCGCCGGCGAGCTTCTTCTTGCTGCTGGTCTCGATGATGGTCGGGCAGGCCTTGCCGCCGAACAGCAGGCTGGTGGTGTCGCTCTTCGGGTCGCAGCCGATCAGCAGCACCTTCTTGCCCTGCTGGGCCATCATGTAGCTGAGGTTGGCCAGCGTGAAGCTCTTGCCGATGCCGCCCTTGCCGTAGATCGCGATGATCTGCGTGGTCTTGGCGGCCGGACTGGTGGACACCGGATCGGGCTCGATCGCGGCCTCGGCCCGAAGCGCATCCCGGCGCTGGTCCTGCAGGAAGATCACCGGCGAGGTGGTGTTGCTCATTGCAGGACCCTCCAGTCCAGGACCATCTTCAGGCAGTCGGCGTCGCTGAAGGCCGTGCGGTAGGCGTCGGCGGCGTGGTCGGCGCGTTCGTGGTGGGTGATCAGGCCGTCCAGGTCCAGCCGGCCTTCCTCGGCCAGCTGGCGCACGGCCAGCATGTCGGCGCGCTGCCACTCGGCGGCGGCCCGGATCTGCGCCTCGCGCATGAAGGCCGGCGCGAAGTCGAAGGCCAGCGGCTCGGCGTAGAAGCCGGCCAGCACGATCTCGCCGCCCTTGGCCAGGCGCGGGATCACGGTGTCCAGGATGCGCGGGTCGCCGCTGACGTCGTAGATCGCGCGGTAGTCGCGCCGAGGGTCCGCATCCGGGTGGTGCACCGCGTAGCCGCGGGCGCCGCTGGCGCGCCGCTCGTCGCGCTCCCACACCACCGGCGGCGGCAGACCGGCGGCCACCGTCATGCGCGCCAGCAGGCGGCCGAGCACGCCGTGGCCGACGATCAGGTCCGGCGGCGCCAACTTGTCGCGCCGCCCGCCGCAGGCCACCGCGTGGTAGGCGGTGGCGGCCAGCGCCAGCAGCACGGCCTTCTCGCCCAGCGCGGCGTCGACGTCGTACACGCGTTCGTCCTGCACCACCAGGCGCGCCGCCGCACCGCCGAACAGGCCGCGCACCGGGCCGAAGCAGCGCGCCCCCGGCACGAAGACCTGCTCGCCGACACGGTGCCGCGCCTGCGGGCCGGCGGCGACGACGCGGCCGACCGACTCGTAGCCCGGCACCAGGGGGTAGCCCATGCCCGGGAACGGCGGCATGCGCCCGCTCCACAGCAGCTTCTCGGTGCCGGTGCTGATGCCGCTGAATTCGACGTCGACGACGAGGTCGGCGTCGCCGGGGGACTCGAGCTCCAGGCGGCTGAGCACCAGGCGTTCCGGAGCCTCGAGCACCACGGCGGTGGTGTTCATCGCGGGCGCCTCGGCGGGGCGGTCGGCGGGTTCGGGCGGTGTAGGCGGGTGCTCATCGGTGTCCGGACTTCAGGTGTTGATGTAATCCTATGCTTACGTTGCAGTGTGTCAATACTTGTTTACGGTTTTGGTGCATGTCGGCCTCGGGGTTTGCCCTCAGCCGGGACGCCCGACCTCGGCCACCAGCACGCCGGTCTGCAGCGGCAGCCGGGTGCGCAGCGCCCGCACGCCGCCGAAGCCGGCCTGGCGCAGCAGCGCGTCCAGCGCCGGTGCACTGCGCGGCCGGCCGCGGCCCATGGCCAGCAGGTACAGCCCGAAATAGGCGTCGCCCATCGCGCGCGCGCCGGGCGCGTCGGCCATCGGCTCGGCCACCAGCACATGGCCGCCGGGCGGCAGCGCCGCGTGCACCGCGCGCAGGATCGCCAGCGCATGCTCGTCGTCGTGGTCGAAGAGCACGCGCAGCAGCGTCACCAGGTCCGCACCCTGCGGCAGCGGGTCGTCGAAGAAGCTGCCGCCGTGCACCTGCACGCGCGCGGCCAGGCCCAGGCCCTGCAGGCGGCGTCGCGCCAGCTCGGCCACCGGCGGCAGGTCGAAGAGCATCAGGCGCAGCGTCGGCGCGCGCGCGGCCGCGGCCGCGACGAAGCGCCCTTCCCCGCCGCCGACGTCGAGCAGCACGCGGTGGCGCTGCAGCGGCCAGGCGTCCAGCACCTCGTCGATGACCAGGCTCTGCGAGGCCGTCATCAGCGCCGAGTAGGCCGCCACGGCGCCCGGGTCCAGCGCACCCAGCGCCTCGCGCCCGGGGTCCGCGGCATAGGGCCAGCAGGCGGACATCGCCGGCCCCGGGCCACCGGCGCGCAGCAGCGACACCGGGTCCTGCAGGTCGGCGTACAGCGCCGCGTGGTGCTCCACCATCGCGGCCACCGCCTCGTTGCCGACCATCGCGGCGCCCAGCGGCCCGAGTGCATAGCGGCCGCCGCGTCGGCGCTCCAGCAGGCGCAGCGCCGCCGCGGCGTCGAGCAGCCGCGCGGCCGCGCGCGGCGGCAGCGCGAGCGTCGTGGCCAGCTCGTCCAGGCGCTGCGGCCCGCTGGCGGCCAGCCGGTCGAACAGGTGCAGGCGCACGCAGGCCAGCAGCACCTGCGAGTAGACAAAACCGGCGACGACGTCGAACAGCTGCGCCGCCTGGCGGCGCGCCAGCGGCCGCGTCGGCCAGAAGCCGGCCGCCCAGCGCCGGAAGCCGTGGCTGGCGATGCGGCGGTTGCGCCAGTCCTGCCAGGTCTCCTGCCAGCGCACCCACCAGGACAGGCCGGGCTCGGCGGAGGGCGGCGCCGGCATCGTGTCGGCCGCGCCGCGCCGGGTGCCGCTCGCCGAGCGGCCCATCGCCTTCAGGCCACCGCCTGCAGCGAGGCCTGGCGCATCGCCTTGGGCACCAGGCGCTCGGCCTCGCTGCGCACCAGCGCACGCAGCATCGGCGCGCCGCGGCAGGCCGGCACCGCGTCGGCGGCGCCGGTGACCAGGCGCTGGAACTGGCGCAGCGCCGAGGGCAGCCCCTGTTCGCTGGCGATGCTGGGACGGCCCAGCGCGACGTCGCGGCCGATCGGCTTGCCCAGCCACTGCGGGTTGGCCAGCACGTCGCGGATGTCGTCGGCCACCTGGTAGGCCTCGCCCAGGCGTTCGCCCAGCGCGCGCCAGGGCTCGGCGTCGCCGCCGGCGGCCTGCGCGCCGGCCATCGTCGCGGCGGCGAACAGCGCGCCGGTCTTCTGGCGCTGGTATTCGTGCAGCGACACACGCGGCTCGCATTCCCAGGCCTGGCCGGCGACGATGCCGCAGGGCATGCCCACGCCCTGCGCCACGGTGTCCAGCAGGGCCGGCAGGCGCGCCGGCTCGGCGGCCGCGGCGCGCGCCAGCGCCTGGAAGGCGATGACGATCAGCGCGTCACCGGCCAGCACCGCGAGCCGCTCGCCGTAGGCGCTGTGCACCGAGGGCTGGCCGCGGCGCAGCGTGGCGTCGTCGAAGCACGGCAGGTCGTCGTGCACGAGCGAGGCGCAGTGCAGCAGTTCCACCGCCACCGCCGCGGCGTCGGCCAGTGCCGGGCGGTCGTCGCCGCAGGCGCGCGCCACCGCCAGCGTGAGCTGCGGCCGGATGCGCGCGCCGCCCGGGAAGACCGCGTGGCGCACCGCCGCCGCCAGCTTGGGCGGGCTGCCGGCGGCGCAGCGGCCCAGGGTGTCGAGCAGGGCATTCTCGATGCGGGCATGGGCCATGGCGCCTCCTGCGGCGGCGCACGTCATGCACGCCTGTCACCGTGTAGTGTCAGGCAGCATAGACACTGCACCCGGCAGCGTCAACCACGGCAACCCGGCCTGCGCGCTACAGCGTGGCGAGCAGCCGCGCCACCGCGGCCGGGTCTTCCTCGTGCGCCAGGTGGCCCAGCGCGGGCAGCCGGTGCACACGTGCCGTGGGCACCAGTGCCTGCACACGCGCGGCCAGCGCCGGCGGCACCGCGCGGTCGTGCGCGCAGGCCACCAGGTGCAGCGGCACGGCCAGCCGCGGCAGCTCGCGCAGCAGCGGCGGCAGGTCCCAGGCGGCCATCATCGCCAGCACCGCGCCCACGTGCCGCGGGTCGCGCAGCAGCTTCCGGTACTGGCGCACGCCCTCGTCGTCCAACCGCGAGCCGGTGCCGGCGATCAACCGGCGCAGCACCCGCTCGTTGCCGGCGTGCCAGGCCGCCAGGTGCGGCACCAGCGGGTTCAGCGCCAGCAGCTTCGCCATCGGCGCATACCACCAGCCCCCGCTGCCGCCGGGCGGGAACCAGGCGCCGTTGAGGCTGACGAGCGCCTGCGGCGCCGCAGCGCCGTCCAGGCACAGCCGCGCCGCGATCGCGGCCCCGGCCGAGTGCCCCACCAGCCACTGTGGCCGCAGCCCCAGCGCCGCGAGCAGCGCCGACAGCGCCTGCGCCATGCCGTCCAGCGAGAGCCCGCCGGACGGCGGGCGCGACGTGAAGCCATGCCCCGGCAGGTCCGGCGCGACGACGCGCCAGCGCGTGGCCAGCAGCGGCGCCAGGCCGCGCCAGGAATGCGCCGACGCGCCGGTGCCGTGCAGCAGCAGCGCCACCGGCGCGTCGGGCGTGTCGCCGGGACCGAATTCCTGCAGGTGCCAGCGCAGGCCGCCGGCGTCGACGAAACGGCTGGCCGCGCGGTGCGGCCAGAAGTCCGGCAGCGCCGCGCGGTCCGCCGCGCCCTGCTCAGCCACGGCGCGCGGGCGGCGGGCCGGCGAGCGAGCGCGTGACCGCGCCCGACAGCGCCCGCGCATCGGCCTGCGGCAGCGCCAGGTAGCGCGCGCCGGCGGCCAGCGCCAGCGCTTGCGCCGCCGGGTCCGGGCGCGGCGAGGTGTCGATCAGCAGCACCTGCGCCGCCCCGGCCCGCAACACGCGCGCGGCGGCCAGCTCGGCCTGCGCCTGCGCGCGGCCGCCTTCGCCGGCCAACGTGACGTTGGCGCGGCCGTCGGTCAGCAGCACCACCACCGCGGTCTGCCCGGTACGCTGCACCTGCGCCGCCAGCGCACCCGCGGCCGCCAGGCCGGCGGCCAGCGGCGTGCCGCCGCCCCCCGGCAGCCCGGCCAGCGCCCGCTTGGCGCGCACCAGCGAACGGGTCGGCGGCAGCAGCAGCTCGGCACCGCGACCGCGGAAGGCCAGCACCGCGACCTGGTCGCGGCGCACGTAGCACTCGGCCAGCAGCAGCTCGACGGCGCCCTTGGCCTCGGCCAGCCGGTGCAGCGCCGACGAGCCCGAGGCGTCGATCGCGAAGACCGTGGTCGTGGCGCGCCGCTGCACGAAGCGTCGCACGTGGAAGTCGTCGGCGCGCACCAGCACACGCGGCGACGCGGCCGCATCACCGCCGGTGCCGGAAGCCTCGTGCTGCAGCCGGCGCAGCCGCTGCCACGGTGCCGCGGCGCGCAGCGTCTCGACCAGGTGCAGCCGCGCGCCGGCCTGCGGCGCCGCACGCCGCGCGCCCAGCGGCCGCCCGCGCAGGCGCGACGAGGACAGCGCCCCCGCCGACCCGGCCGCGCGCGGGCTGGCGCGCACACGTTCGCCGCTGGCCAGGCGCGCCAGCAGCCCGGCCGGCAGGCTGGCCAGCGCGGCCTCGATCAGGCGCTCGGAGAGCTCCCCTTCGGCCTGCGATTCGTCGGAGGCGTCGTCGGGTGGCGGCGCCGCTTCCGCAGCCTCGGGCTTGTCGGCCTCGGGTTCGTCGGCCTCGTCCGGCTGCTCGGGCGGCGTCGGCATCGGCTGCCGCGTCGCGCGCGGCGCCAGCACCAGGCGCGCGGCCAGTGCCGCGTCGTCGGCGTCGGCCTGCAGCGCGCCACGCAGCGCGGCCGAGGCCCGCGTGGCACGCAGCGCAAACCAGGCCGCGCGCGCGCTGTCCACGCCCAGCGCCAGCGTCGCCGCCACCAGTGCCTGCAGCAGCTCGTCGGCCACCGTCACCTGCGGCAGCAGTGCACGCGCGCGGCGCACGTCCTGCGCCAGCGCGGCGTCGGCCAGCGGCGCGTCGGCGAGCGCGATCGCCGACAGGTCCGGCCACAGCCCGAGGCGGTCGGCCAGGGCCGGGGCCAGCGGCGGATCGTCGGGCAGCGCCTCGTCGAAGGCGACGAGCGCGAAGGCGGCCGGCTGCAGCGCGCTGAGCCCGTCGCGCTCGACGCGCACCTGCGCGCTGTCCAGCGCCGCGGCCAGGTGCGCGGCGGTGGCGGCGGGCAGCCGCTCGGCCATCGCAGCCAGCAGCACGCCGCCATGCGCCGCGGCGAGCAGCCCGCGCTGCAGCACCGGCCGGCCGGCGGCCAGCGTGGCGGTGAGGTCGATGCCGCCGAGCAACCGGTCCTCGCTGGCGCCGG
Organism: uncultured Rubrivivax sp.; assembly: GCA_964621995.1. Taxonomy (GTDB): domain Bacteria; phylum Pseudomonadota; class Gammaproteobacteria; order Burkholderiales; family Burkholderiaceae_C; genus Rubrivivax. The sequence continues at coordinate 8,985 of CAZUPH010000171.1, forward strand.
CGGGC
>CAZUPH010000172.1:0-8800 GCA_964621995.1 uncultured Rubrivivax sp.
GGGCCGCGCCGCCGCCCGCTGGCGCCATGCCGGCGCCGCCCGGCACGCCTTGCGCCACCCCGCCCGGGGCCGGGCTGCGGTTCTGCCACCACCACGCGGCACCACTGGCCAGCGCGATGCCGACGACGGCCACCACGGTGTGTGCTTTCTTCAAGGTATCGTCCCTGCGGCGCGCTGAAAAACCCGACACTGTAGCCGGGCTCGGCGCACCTTGCTCGCCCGGTTCGGGGTCGCCTTGCCGGCCACGCGCCCACCGCCCGGGCCGGCGCAGCCCCGGCGTGTCAGCGCGCCTTCTGCACCTCGTCGACGCCGCGGTTGGCCAGCGCGTCGGCGCGCTCGTTGCCCGGGTCGCCGGCATGCCCGCGCACCCAGCGCCATTGCACGTCGTGCGCCGCATTCAGCGCCTCCAGCCGCTGCCAGAGCTCGACGTTCTTGACCGGCTTGCGGTCGGCCGTCTTCCAGCCGCGCGCCTTCCAGCCGTGGATCCAGCTCGTGATGCCGTTCCTGACGTACTCGCTGTCGGTGTAGATCGTCACCGCGCAGCGGCGCTTCAGCGAGGCCAGCGCCTCGATCACCGCGGTCAGCTCCATGCGGTTGTTGGTGGTCTGCGGCTCGCCGCCCCACAGCTCGCGCTCGTGCTCGCCGCTCCTCAGCCACACGCCCCAGCCGCCCGGCCCCGGGTTGCCGCGGCAGGCACCGTCGGCATAGATCACCACTTCGCTCATGCGGCGGATTGTGCCGGGCCCGGGCTCAGCGTCCTTGCGCTTCCTCCGGCACGCGCGTGCGCTGGCGGTTGGCCACCACGGCCGGCGCGGCCGCCGTCTTGCGCCGTTCCTGCTTCGCCAGGCCCACGAGCCGCATGCCGCGCACGCGCTTGACCGCGACCAGGAAGTAGACCGCGCCGAGCACCGGCCACCAGCGGTCGCCCACGCGGTCCATCCACGCGAAGCGCTCCAGCCACACCGGGCTGCGCAGCGGCGGCCGCCAGCAGCCGAAGCGCCCGGCCTCGACCTCGAAGCCGAGCAGGCGCAGCCAGTCGCGCAGCCGCCAGTAGCCCAGGAACTCGCCCGCCCGCGGCAGGTACAGCGGCGACTGCCGGCCCAGGCCCAGGCCGCGCTTGAGGTGCCCGGCGCGCTGGCGCAGGCCCCACAGGCTGGCCGGGTTGAAGCCAGCGACGACGACGCGTCCCTCGGGCACCAGCACACGCTCGACCTCGCGCAGCGTATGGTGCGGGTCGCGCGCCAGTTCCAGCGCATGCGGCAGCACGACGAGGTCGATGCTGGCGTTGGGAAAGGGCAGCGCGTCGAACTCGCAGTGCAGCGCGATCGGCTCGTGCCCCGGCTGCGTGCTCAGCTGCGGGTCCGGCGGCGGCAGCGCCAGCGCCTCGGGCACCAGCAGCGCGTCGCTGGCCACCCAGCGATGCGGCATGCGGTTGGCGCGCAGGCCGTCGAGTTCGGGCAGGCCGAGCTGCAGCGCGTGAAACCCGAACGCATCGGCCACCGCGTGGTCCAGACGGTCCTGCTCCCAGGCCAGCAGCAGCTGGCCCGGCGCGGTCCGCAGCCAGGACCCCAACTCTATAATCGACTCTTCCCGCGTCATGAATCTGCTAGCGCTTCCCGCCTTCTCCGACAACTACATCTGGATGCTCCACGACGGCCATGCGGCCTTGGTGGTGGATCCGGGCGATGCGGCGCCGGTGCAGCAGGCGCTGGAATCCCGGGGTCTGGTGCTGCGGGGCATTCTAGTGACGCACCACCATCCGGACCATGTCGGCGGCGTCGACGCGCTGCGCCCGCTGCTGCAGGGCCCCGTGCACGGCCCGGCGCGCGAGCGCATCCCCGAGCCCTTCGTGCCGCACGCCGACGGCGACGTCGTCGAGTTGCTCGGCCTGCGCTTCGAGGTGCTGGACGTGCCCGGCCACACCGCCGGCCACATCGCCTACCGGCAGCTCGACACCGCCTCGGCGCCGCTGCTGTTCTGCGGCGACACGCTGTTCTCCGCCGGCTGCGGCCGCCTGTTCGAGGGCACGCCGGCGCAGATGAGCGCCTCGCTGGCGCGGCTGGCCGCGCTGCCCGGCGATACGCAGGTCTGCTGCACGCACGAGTACACGATGTCCAACCTGCGCTTCGCCAGCGCGGTGGAGCCGGACAACGAGGCGCTGGCCGCGCACCTGCGCCACTGCGCGGCGCTGCGCGAAGCCGGCCGGCCCACGCTGCCCTCGACGGTCGCGCTGGAACGCCGCATCAACCCCTTCCTGCGCTGCACCGCGCCCGCGGTCGTGGCCGCCGCGCGTGGCCAGGGCGCCGCGAGCAGCGGTCCGGTGGACGTCTTCGCGGCCCTGCGCGAGTGGAAGAACCGCTTCCGATGAGCACCCCCGGCCGTCACCGCACGCACGCGCAAGCCCCGGCGACCTGGCTCGCTATCGTCGCGGCTTTGCTGCTGGCCGGCTGCGCCGCGCTGCCCGGCACCGGCGAGCCGGCGCCACCGCAGACGCCGCCGCCGCAGGCGGCGGCCGGCGCGGTCGCGGAGCCCCTGCCCTCGGCGGCCGTGCTGGTGGCGCTGCCGCAGGCGGCCGCGGTGGCGGCGCCCCCCGCCGTGGTGGCGGTGCCGCGCGCGCGGCTGGACCCCGACCAGGACGCCGACCGCGGCGACCTCTGGCAGCGCGTGCGCGACGGCTTCGCGATCGCCGACGTCGAGGGCCCGCTGGTAGGCAAGTGGGAGGCCTACTACGCCGCGCGCCCGGACTACGTGCGCCGCATGACCGAGCGCGGTGGCCGCTTCCTGTACCACATCGTCGAGGAGGTCGAGCGCCGCGGCCTGCCGATGGAGCTCGCGCTGCTGCCCTTCATCGAGAGCGCATTCAACCCGCAGGCGGTGTCCAGTGCGCGTGCGGCGGGCATGTGGCAGTTCATGCCGGCCACCGGCGCGCACTTCGAGCTGCGTCAGAACCTCTTCCGCGACGACCGACGCGACATCCTCGCCTCCACCAACGCCGCGCTCGACTACCTGCAGAGCCTGCACGCCCGCTTCGGCGACTGGCAGCTCGCGCTGGCCGCCTACAACTGGGGCCAGGGCAACGTCAACCGCGCGATCGAGACCAACCGCCGCCAGCGCCGGGGCACCGACTACGCCAGCCTGCGCATGCCGGCCGAGACTCGCAACTACGTGCCCAAGCTGCAGGCGGTGAAGAACATCGTCGCCGACCCGGCACGCTACGGCCTGGCGCTGCCGGCGCTGGACAACCACCCGGCCTTCCTGACGGTGGCGATCGAGCGCGACATCGACGTCGGCCTGGCGGCGCGCCTGGCCGGGCTGCCGATGGACGAGTTCCAGCTGCTCAACCCGCAGATGAACAAGCCGGTGATCCTGGCCGCCGGCACGCCGCAGCTGCTGCTGCCCTACGACAACGCCAACCGCTTCGTGCGTGGACTCGCGCGCCACGAGGGGCCGCTGGCCAGCTGGACGGCCTGGGTCGCGCCGCGCACGCTGCGGCCGGCCGAGGCCGCGCAGCTGACCGGCATGAGCGAGGCCGAGCTGCTGGACGCCAACCGCATCCCGCCGCGCATGATGATCCGTGCCGGCTCCACGCTGCTGGTGCCTCGCGACGAGGACGTGACCGACGACGTGGCCGAGCACATCGCCCACAACGGCACGCTGGCCCTGGCGCCGGAGGCCGGCAAGGTGCGCCGCGTCGTCTTCCGCGCCGGTCGCAAGGGCGACAGCGTGGCCGCGGTGGCGCGCCGCTACCGGCTGCAGCGCGCGCAGGTCGCGCAGTGGAACCAGGTCGGCGTGCAGGCGAAGTTCCGCCCCGGTCAGCGCATCGTGGTGATGCTGCCGCGCGCACCGGAGCGCACGGCCGCGGCCAGGCCCGCGCCGAAGAAGCCCGGCGCGCAGGCGGCCTCGCGTGCCGCCGTCAAGCCGACGGCCAGCCGGCCCGCGGCCGGCTCGACCAAGGCGCCTCCGGCGCGGCCGACCCGGCCCCCGCCTGCGCCCAGGCCTCAGCCCAGGTAGTCGCGCTTGCCGATCTCCACGCCGGCGTGGCGCAGCAGCGCATACGCGGTCGTGAGGTGGAAGTAGAAGTTGGGCAGCACGAAGTGGCGCAGGTAGTCCTCGCCGCTGAAGCGCAGCGGCTCGCCGGCACGCGTGGGCACGACGATCTCTCGCCGCTCGCTGCCCTCGAACTGCGCCGCATCGACGGACTGCACGTACTCGATCGTGCGCCGCACGCGCGCACGCAGTTCGTCCAGCGTCGCCTCGTCGTCGCCCCACTTCGGCACCTCCAGGCCCGCGAGCCGCGCGACGCAGCCCTTGGCGCCGTCGCTGGCGATCTGGATCTGGCGCGCGAAGGGCAGCATGTCCGGCGCCAGGCGCAGGCCCAGGTAGTTATGGGGGTCGAACTTGCGGGCCTGGGCGTGCGCCTGGGCCTTGTCCAGCCAGGCCAGCAGGTTGCCGAGCATGCGCACGAAGACGGGCACGCTCGCGGCGTGCATCGAGAGGCTCATCGGGGTTCTCCGTTCGGGGCGGCAGCGGCCGCGGACGCCCGGATGCTAGCGCCGCCCTGCGCAGGCCGCAGGACGCGGCAGAATCGGCCCGGGGCCGCCCACCATGAACATCATCATCCTCGACGACTATCAGGACGCCGTGCGCAAGCTCAGGTGCGCCGCGCTGCTGGAGCCCTTCAACGCCAAGGTCTTCACCAACACCGTCAAGGGCATCGGCCAGCTCTCGGTGCGCCTGCGCGACGCCGAGGTGCTGGTGCTGATCCGCGAGCGCACGCAGTTTCCGCGCGCGCTGCTGGAGAAGCTGCCCAAGCTGAAGCTGATCTCGCAGACCGGCCGCGTCGGCCCGCACATCGACGTGTCCGCCTGCACGCGGCTGGGCATCGCGGTGGCCGAAGGCGTGGGCTCGCCGGTCGCACCGGCGGAGCTGACCTGGGCGCTGATCATGGCCAGCATGCGGCGGCTGCCGCAGTACATCGGCAACCTCAAGCACGGCGCCTGGCAGCAGAGCGGGCTGAAGTCGGCGTCGATGCCGCCCAACTTCGGCATCGGCATGGTGCTGGCCGGCAAGACGCTGGGCGTCTGGGGCTACGGCAAGATCGGACGCCTGGTCGCCGGCTACGGCCGCGCCTTCGGCATGTCGGTGCAGGTGTGGGGCAGCGAACACTCGCGCCAGGCCGCACTGGCCGACGGCCACCAGGCCGCCGACAGCTGCGAGGCCTTCTTCGAGACCTGCGACGTGCTGAGCCTGCACCTGCGGCTGAACGACACCACGCGCGGCATCGTGCGGCTGGACGCGTTGTCGCGCATGAAGCCCACCGCGCTGCTGGTCAACACCTCGCGCGCCGAGCTGATCGAGGACAACGCGCTGGTCGCCGCGCTCAACCGCGGGCGCCCCGGCATGGCCGCGGTGGACGTGTTCGAGACCGAGCCCATTCTGCAGGGCCACCCGCTGCTGCGGCTGGAGAATGCCGTGTGCACGCCGCACATCGGCTACGTCGAGCAGGACAGCTACGAGCTGTACTTCGGCGCCGCGTTCCAGAACATCGTCAACTTCATCCGCAACGAGCCGACCAACCTGGTCAACCCCGAGGCCTTGAAGGTCCTGCGCTGAGGTGACAGCGGCGACCGATCCCGGGACGGGCGATGCGCGCGTGCGCCGCGCGTCCTGGGCGCTGCTGGCCGGCAACTTCGCGATCGGCTGCGGCGTGATGGTCGTGCCGGGCTCGCTGAACGACCTGTCGAACTCGCTGGCCGTCTCGCCGGCCGTCGGCGGGCAGCTCATCACCGCCGGCGCGGTGGCGATGGGCCTGGGCGCGCCGCTGCTGGCCGCCGTGCTGGGCGGCTGGGACCGCCGCCACCTGCTGACGCTGGCCCTGGCCTGGTACGCGGTGGGCCACCTGCTGGCCGCGCTGATGCCGCACTTCGCGGCGCTGCTGCCGGTGCGCGCGCTCAGCGTGCTCGGCGCCGCGGTCTTCACGCCGCAGGCCGCCGCGGCGATCACGGTGATGGCGCCGGTGGCCGAGCGCGGCCGGCTCATCACCTTCGTCTTCCTCGGCTGGTCGCTGGCCTCGGTGCTGGGCATGCCGCTGCACAGCTACATCGGCGAGTCCTTCGGCTGGCGCTGGGCCTTCGTGCTGGTCGCGCTGCTCAGCGCCGCCGGCGCGCTGGGCGTCTGGCGCACGATGCCGCGCGGCCTGCGGCCGACCCCGCTGTCGCTGGCCAGCTGGCGCAGCGCGCTGACCCACCCGCTGCTGATGGGCATCGTCGCGGTCACCGTGCTCAGCGGCGCCGGGCAGTTCACGCTGTTCAGCTACTTCGCGCCCTACTACCGGCAGGAGCTGGGCGCCGGCGCGGCTGCGGTGAGCCTGCTGTTCCTGTGGTTCGGCGCCTTCGGGCTGGTGGGCAACCTGCTCGTGTCGCGCTGGATCGACCGCGTCGGCGCGGCGCGCTGCGTCAACGCCACGCTGGTGCTGATGGCGCTGTCGCTGCTGCTGTGGCCGCTGGCCGGCAGTGCGCTGGCGATGGCCTTCGTGCTGGTGCCCTGGGCGCTCGGCTGCTTCTCGTCGAACTCGGCGCAGCAGGCGCGCGTGTCGACCGCGTCGCCGGCCTACGCACCGGCGCTGCTGGCGCTGAACACCTCGGCCATCTACCTCGGCCAGGCCATCGGCGCCGCCGGGGGCGGTGCGCTGCTGGCCGCGGGCGGCTACGGACCGCTGTCCTGGGCGGCGCTGGCCTGGATGGGGCTGGCGATCGGGCTGAGCCTGCTCGTCGCCTCGCGCATGAGGGCCGGCCATGTCTGAGGCGACCGTGCGCGCGCCGCGCGTGCGTGGCCGGCTCGCCGCGCTGGCGCGCACGCTCGCGCTGCTGGCCGCCGCCTACGCCCTGATGGTGGGGCTGATGTGGTGGGGCCAGGAGTGGCTGCTGTTCCGGCCCGAGCGGCTGCCCGCGGACCACCGCTTCGCGCTGCCGCGCAACGTGCAGGAGACCTGGATCGCGGTGGACGGCGGCCGGCTCAACGCGCTGCACCTGCGCCAGCCGCAGCCCACCGGCTTCGCGCTGATCCTGCACGGCAACGGCGGGCACCTGGGCGCCTGGTGGTTCGACCTGCTGCCCTACACGCGCGCCGGGCTGGACGTGCTGATGATCGACTACCGCGGCTACGGCAAGAGCCCCGGCCGCATCGAGAGCCAGGCGCAGCTGGAAGCCGACGTGCGCGCGGCCTGGGACCATGCCGCGGCGCTGGTGCCGCAGGGCGTGCGCGTGCTGGTCGGCCGTTCGCTGGGCGCCGGGCTGGCGGCACGCCTGGCCGCGGAGGTGCAGCCCGACGCGACGCTGCTCGTCGCGCCCTACACCAGCGTGCTGCAGCTGGCCGTGGAGCACCATCCCTGGGTGCCGACGCCGCTGATGCGGCGCCTGCTGCGCTACCCGCTTGCCGCCGACGAGGCGCTGCCGCGCATCCGCGGCCCGGTCACGCTGCTGCACGGCGGGCAGGACACGCTGATCCCCGTGCACCACGCGCGCCGGCTGCATGCGCTGGCGCCGGCGGCGCGGCTGGTCGTGGTGCCGCAGGCCGCGCACGGCGACCTGCATCGCTACCCGGCCTACCAGGACGCGGTGACGCAGGCGCTGCGCGAGGTGGTGGAACCTCGATAAGGCTGGGCGCGCGCCGATGTCCGGCCGTGCTCGGCACCGCCTCTACTTCGTGCCGAAAATCTTGTCTCCGGCGTCGCCCAGGCCCGGGATGATGTAGCCGTTGGCGTCCAGGTGGTCGTCGATGGCCGCCGTCCAGCAGCGCACTTCGGGGTGCGCGCGGTCCAGCGCCGCGACACCCTCGGGTGCGGCCACCAGCACCAGCGCGCGGATGTCGCGGCAGCCGCGGCGCTTGAGCAGGTCCACGGTGGCGACCATCGAGCCGGCGGTGGCCAGCATCGGGTCGATGATGATCGCGGCGCGCTCGTCGAGCTGCCCGACGAAGCGCTCGAAGTAGTGCTCGGGCTGCAGCGTGTCGTGGTTGCGCGAGAGGCCGACGACGCTGACCTTGGCGCTCGGGATCATGTCCAGCACGCCGTCCAGCATGCCCAGCCCGGCGCGCAGGATCGGCACCACGGTGACCTTCTTGCCGGCGATGCGCTGCACGGTGGCCGGACCGCTCCAGCAGTCCACCGTGGTGTCCTCCAGCGGGAAGTCGGCCGTGGCCTCGTAGGCCAGCAGCCGGCCGAGCTCGTGCGTGAGCTCGCGGAACTTCTTGGTCGAGATCTCGTGCTCGCGCAGCAGGCCGACCTTGTGGCGCACGAGCGGATGGCGGACTTCGATGACGGGCATGGCGGCAGGCTTCCTCGCGGCGTTGCCGGCCAGTGTAGTCAGCCGCCGCGCTGGCGCCGCGCCTCGTACAGGCACACGCCGGCCGCCACCGAGACGTTCAGGCTCTCGACCGCGCCGCGCATCGGGATGGCCACGAGTTCGTCGCAGGTCTTCGCGGTGAGCTGGCGCATGCCCTGGCCTTCCGCGCCCAGCACCAGCGCCAGCGGGCCGGCGAGGTCGGCCTGGTACAGCGAACGATCGGCCGCGTCGCTGGTGCCCACCACCTTCACGCCGGCGGCCTTGAGCTCGCCGAGCGCGCGCGCGAGGTTGGTCACCATCAGGTAGGGCACGTGGTCGGCGGCGCCGCTGGCCACCTTGGCCACCGTGGCGTTGATCGCCACCGCGTGGTCCTTGGGCGCGATCACCGCGTGCGCGCCGGCGCCGTCGGCCACGCGCAGGCAGGCGCCCAGGTTGTGCGGGTCGGTCACGCCGTCCAG
>CAZUPH010000173.1:0-8707 GCA_964621995.1 uncultured Rubrivivax sp.
CCGGCGTCAGCACCTCGCCCAGCAGGTCCAGCAGGCGCACACGCGCGCGCTGGGGGTGGCGGCGGTAGTAGGTCAGCACGAGGCCGACGATGAAGCGCTCGTCGTCGTCGCGCGGGGCCAGCGCGTCGGGTTCCTCGACCGCGGCGGCCGGCGTCGCAGCGGCGCCCGGCACGCCCGCCACATGGGGCACGTCCATCCAGCCGCGGGGCTTGTGGCACAGGTGCTCGAACTGGCGCGCCAGCCGCTCGCCGATCTGCCGGCTGCGGCCCTTGATCTGGCTCCAGTAGCTGGGCTGGATCTGCACGCGTTCGGCGAAGCGCCGCTCCAGGCCGCGCAGCGTGGCCGCGTCGGCATGGCGGGCGGTGGCGCGCACGAACTCCTCGAACAGCGCCAGCGCGTTGTCCAGGCGGACCTGCGCGAGATCGGGGGCGGCGCCTTGCATCGGACCCGATGATAAAGCCGCGTTCAGCAGGTTTGGCGCGGCCGCGCGCTTGCCCGCAGAATGCACCATGGATGCGCAGTCGGCCGCCGGCCCCGAGGTGAGCTTTCCCAGCGGGGAGGACCGCCCGGCCCTGGGCCTGGGCACCTGGCGCGTGGGTGAGGACCCGGCGCGTCGCGCCGCCGAGGTGCGTGCGCTGCGGCTGGCGCTGGACATCGGCTACCGCGTCATCGACACCGCCGAGATGTACGGGGACGGCGGCGCCGAGGCCGTGGTCGGCGAGGCGCTGGCCGACGCGCTGCGCGGCGGCCTGCCGCGCGAGCGCCTGTTCGTCGTCAGCAAGGTGCTGCCGCACCACGCCAGCGAGGAGGGCGTCGTGGCGGCCTGCGAGCGCAGCCTGCGCGCGCTGCGCCTGGACCACATCGACCTGTACCTGCTGCACTGGCGCGGTGGCGTGCCGCTGGCCGACACCGTGCGCGGCTTCGAGGCGCTGCAGCGCCGCGGCTGGATCCGGCTGTGGGGCGTCAGCAACTTCGACCTCGCCGACCTGCGCGAACTGGCCGCGGTGCCGGGCGGCAAGGCCTGCGCGGCCAACCAGGTGTATTTCTCGCTGACGCAGCGCGGCGTGGAGCTCGAACTGCTGCCCTGGCAGCGCGTGCACCAGATGCCGCTGATGGCCTACAGCCCGCTGGACCAGGGCGAGCTGGCCGACCACCCCGCGCTGCGCGAGGTGGCGGCGCGCCACCAGGCCACGCCCTCGCAGGTGGCGCTGGCCTGGGTGCTGCGCCACCCCGGCGTGATGGCCATCCCCAAGGCCGGCAGCGCCGTGCACCTGCGCCACAACTGGAGCGCGCGGCAGCTGGTGCTGGGCGACGAGGACCTGGCGCTGCTGGACCGACGCTTCCCGCCGCCGCGCCGGCCGGTGCCGCTGGCCATGCGCTGAAGACGGCCGCCGGGAACCAGGAACCGCCCATGAACCGCCCCGTCGTCCACCACATCCCGTGTGCCCGTTCAGCCAGCGGCTGGAGATCCTGCTCGCGATGAAGGGCCGGCGCGACGCGGTCGAGTTCCGCATCGTCGACATCACGGGGCCGCGCGATCCCGCGCTGCTGCGCATGACGCGCGGCACCACGGCGCTGCCGGTGATTGGTCACCGCCGACGGCCGCGTGCTGAAGGAGAGCCTGGTGCTGATGCAGTACCTGGAGGACCTGCTGCCCGACCCGCCGGTGGCGCAGCGCGACCCCTGCCGCCGCGCGGTCGAGAACATGATGACGCGGCTGGAGGGCGAGTTCGTCGCGGCCGGCTACATCGGGGTCATGAACCGGGACCCGGCACGCCGCGAGGCGCTGCGCGAGGCGACGCTGCGCCAGTACGCGCGGCTGTCGGACTTCCTGGACGAGCACGCGCCGCAGGGCACCCGGCTGTTCGAGCGCCTCGGCTGGGCCGAGGCCGTCTGCGCGCCGATGTTCATGCGCTTCTGGTTCCTCGAGTACTGTGAGGACTTCGTGCTGCCCGACGAGCCGCGCTACGCCCGCGTGCGGCGCTGGGCCGACGCCTGCCGCGAGCACCCGGCGGCGCAGCAGGTCACGCGCGAGGAGATCGTCAAGCTCTACCACGACTGCGCGCGCGGCGCCGGCACCGGGGCGCTGCTGCCCGGGCGCACACGATCGTCCTTCGTCTTCGAGCCCGACTGGCGCGCGCGGCCCTGGCCGCCGCGCGACAAGTACGGGCAGGCCGCCAGCGACGCGGAACTCGGGCTGGTCCGACGCGGCCGCGGCAGCCGGCCCGCGGCCGGCGCCTCAGCCCGCCTGCTGCCCGCGACCGGCCGGTACCTTCGGCGCGGTCTTCACGCTCCACAGCATCGTCACCGCGAGCACCGCGACGACCACGCCCAGCGAGACCAGCACCGGGATCTTGATCACGTCCACCAGCAGCATCTTGGTGCCGATGAAGACCAGCACCACCGCCAGCCCGTAGCTGAGCAGGTGGAACTTGGCGGCCACCGCGGCGAGCAGGAAGTACATCGCGCGCAGGCCCAGGATGGCGAAGATGTTGGAGGTGAGCACGATGAAGGGGTCGGTCGTGATCGCGAAGATCGCCGGGATCGAGTCCACCGCGAAGATCACGTCGGTCACGCCCACCAGCGCCACCACCAGCAGCAGCGGCGTGGCGATCAGCTTGCCGCGGTGGCGCGTGAAGAAGCGCTCGCCGTCGAGCTTGTCGGACACCGGTATCACGCGGCGCAGCAGCCTGAGCGCCGGGTTGGACGCCAGGTCGGGTTCCTGCCCGGCGGCCCACCACATCTTCACGCCGGTCAGCAGCAGGAAGGCGCCGAAGACGTACAGGATCCAGTGGAACTGCTGCACCAGCCAGGCGCCCACGAGGATCATCACCGTGCGCAGCACGATGGCGCCCACGATGCCGATCATCAGCACGCGCTTCTGGAACTGCGGCGGCACCGCGAAGTACGTGAAGATCATCAGGAAGACGAAGATGTTGTCGACCGCCAGGCTCTTCTCGATCAGGTAGCCGGTCAGGAACTCCATCGCGCGGGTGTTGGCCACCGCGTTGCCATGGTCCTGCGCGACCGCCCACCAGAACAGTCCGTTGAAGGCGAAGGACAGCGCCACCCAGACCAGCGACCAGTTCAGCGCCTGGCGCACGGTGACGGTGTGCGCACCCTGGCGGGCGAGCACGACGAAGTCGACGAACAGCGCGACCAGCACGGACGCGACGAAGAAGGCCCACAGCCAGGCCGGCGCGATGGTGTCCACGGACACTCCCGAAGTGAGGGGTTGAACTCGCGCCGAAAGGTCTTGCGGGACCGGGACGCCGGTGCACGGCACGGGTCTGCGGCTCCGGGAAACCGGCCAGGTGCCGGTCACCGTACTGACGGATGCCGCTGCGGCTGGGTGCCGCTCGCTACTCCCCCCTCGACGGTGCGCATTGTCCCTGCGATGCCAAGGGCCCGGGGCGCCCGGGGGCTTGTGCCGCTGCGGCGAGGGGCGGCTGGCGCCACCCGAGACGATGCAGCCACCGGCAGCCGCACCTGCGGCCCGCGCAAGCGCTCAGCCGATCAGGCCCGCACCGCGTTCGGCACGTGTGCCCGGCCGCACCGGAACTTGTCAGTCCGCCCGGGCAGCCGTGGCGAGGCGACGCCGCAGCGCTCCCAGCCCCAGCAGGCCGGCGACCATCAGCACGGCGCCAGGTGGCTCGGGTATCTCGGGGACGTTGGCGAACGAGAGCGTCATGCTCATGCGCCCGTTCGGGAAGTCGCTCACCGTATCGCCCAGGCGCGAGAAGGTGGAGAAGTTGCCGTCGACGGCAGCCAGGTGCGAGCCCGCGACCTGTGAGCTGCCGCTGTAGACCACCCGAACGACGCCGTTGGCCAGCTGCGTCTGTCCGTTGACGATCAGCGCCGCTTCCGTGATGTTGAAGCAGCTCGAGGCGACATTGCAGTTGCCGTCGATCGTGAGGAATCGCCCCTGGGGGTTGAGGCTGCCGTCGGCGTTGGAGAAATACAGGTCGTAGTTTTCCTCGCCCGCGAAGAAGCCGAAATCGCGCCCGGTCATGTTCAGCGCGGCGCCATCGAGCCGATTGACCAGACGCAGGTCGCCGGCCAGAAAGTCGGCTTGATGGGCGAGCTGATAGGTCGCCTCCCAGACACGCACACCCTCGAAGCCCGGAATGGCCGTGATGGCGGCGCCAGCGGGAAGTCCGGCTGCGCTGAGCAGCGACACCAGTGCCAGGCGGGACAGCGAGCGCGTCTTCATCATGAAGTCTCCGTCAAGGCCGCAGGCCGGACCGTGTCTCGGCCGCCGTCGCCGCCGGCATCGTGGGTGCACCGTCTGCGACTAGGCTGAATCAGTGTACTGCCGGAATCGACAATGCGACATGGGCGACGGCCCCCCATTCCGGGGGCCGATCCAGGGGTCGGTGGCCCGGTACGGTGGCGCGACCGGACAGACCTTCAGTCCTCGTCCTTGACCTGGAACTGCGCCACCAGCTGCTGCTGCACGTTCGGCGGCACGGCCTCGTAGTGCGACAGCTCGATCGTGTAGCGGCCCTGGCCGCTGGTCAGCGAATTGAGCCTCGACTGGTAGCCCGCCAGTTCCGACATCGGCGCCTGGCCGCGCACGATCATCCATCCCGGGGCGCCGTTGGTGGTGCCGCTGACCACGCCGCGGCGCGACGAGAGGTCGCCGGTGATGTCGCCCATGGCGCTGTCCGGCGCCGTGATCTCGACGTGCACGATGGGCTCCAGCACGATGGGCCGCGCCTCGCGCACCGCGGCCATGAAGGCCTTGCGGCCGGCGGTGACGAAGGCGATCTCCTTGCTGTCCACGCTGTGGCTCTTGCCGTCGTAGACGGTGACCTTGACGTCGACCACCGGGTAGCCGGCGATCGCGCCGCTGGTCAGCACCTCGCGCACGCCCTTCTCGACCGCCGGGATGAACTGGTTCGGAATGACGCCGCCCTTGACCGCATCGACGAACTCGAAGCCGCCGCCGCGCGGCATGGGCTCCACGCGCAGGAAGACCTCGCCGAACTGCCCGGCGCCGCCGGTCTGCTTCTTGTGCCGGTGGTGCCCCTCGGCCGGCGCGGTGACGGTCTCGCGGTAGGCGATGCGCGGCGGCCGCGTCTGCACCTCGAAGCGATAGGTCTCGCGCAGGCGGTCCAGCAGCACGCGCAGGTGCAGCTCGCCCAGGCCGTAGACGATGGTCTCGTTGGTCGAGGCCACGTGCTCCACCTTCAGGCAGGGATCCTCGTCGACGAGCTTGCCCAGGATCTCCCACATGCGCTGCTCGTCGCCATGGCGCTTGGGCTCGATCGCCAGCCCGTGCACCGGCACCGGGAAATCCAGCGGCGCGAGGTGGATGTGGTCGTCCTCGGCGGCGTCGTGCAGCACCGCGTCGAAGCGGAGGTCGTCGACCTTGGCCACCGCGACGATGTCGCCCGGCACCGCGCGCGCCACCTCCACGTGCTCCTTGCCCTGCAGCATGAACAGGTGCCCCACCTTGAAGGGCTTGCGGCCGTCGCCGATGTAGAGCTGGCTGTCCTTCGTGACGGTGCCCTGGTGCACCCGGAAGATGCCCAGGCGGCCCACGTAGGGGTCCACGGTGACCTTGAACACATGCGCCAGCACGTGCCTGGCCGGGTCGGGGTCGGCGTGCATGGGCACCGCCGCCGCGCCCTCGCCGTTGAGGAAGTCCGGCGGGTTGGCCTCGGTCGGGTTGGGCAGCAGCTTGACGATGACGTCCAGCAGCTCGGCCACGCCTGCGCCGGTCTTCGCGCTGGTGAAGCACACCGGGATCAGGTGGCCCTCGCGCAGCGCCTGCTCCAGCGGCGCGTGCAGCTCGGCGGCGTCGATGTCGCCGTCGTTCAGGTAGCGGTCGACGAAGTCGGCGTCCACCTCGACGACCTGCTCGACCAGCGCGCGGTGGGCGTCGGCCACCGAGCCGAAGTCGCTGTGCCCCTCGCGGTTGTAGAAGCAGTCGACGACCTTCGCGCCGCCTTCGTCGGGCAGGTTCAGCGGCAGGCACTCCTTGCCGAAGGCCTCCTGCAGCTGCGCCAGCAGGCCGGCGAGGTCCACGCCGGCGCTGTCGATCTTGTTGACCACGATCAGGCGGTCCAGGTGGCGGCTGGCCGCGTACTCCATCATGCGCAGCGCCATCGGCTCGATGCCGGTGGCCGCATTGACCACCACCACCGCCGTCTCCACCGCCTCCAGCGCGGGAAGGCTCTGGCCCAGGAAGTCGGGCGTGCCCGGGGTGTCGATGAAGTGGATGCGCACGCCCTCGTGCGCCATGTGCATCACCGAGGCGTTCAGCGAATGCGCCATGCGGCGCTCCAGCGGGTCGTGGTCGCTGACCGTGCTGCCGCGCTCGAGCGAGCCCGGCGTGGTGATCGCGCCGGCGGCGTGCAGCAGCGCCTCGGCGAGCTGCGTCTTGCCGGCCGCCGCGGGGCCGACCAGCGCCAGCGTGCGGATGCCTTCGGGGCCGGCTCCGCCTGCGCCGGCGCCGTTGGATGGGCTTGCCATGGGGGGTCTCCTCAGGTCGCGCGGGCCCGGCCCGTCCGGGCTCTTGTGCTCGTTTCAGGGTAAGGGATCGGCCGGCCCGGCACAAGGCCGGCGGCGGCCCCGCGGACTGGTCCAAACCATGAGCCGACCGGGCACCGGTGCCTGATAGGCTCGCGGGCTGTGTCCGAGGTCCCCCGCGCGCCGCGCCGCGTGCTTCCCGTCATCGTGCTGGCGCAGCTGCTGGGCACCGCGCCCTGGTTCGCCGTGAACGCGGTGATGCCGGACCTGCAGCGCGCCCACGGCTGGTCGCCCGAGGCGGTGGGCTCGCTGACCTCGGCGCTGCAGCTGGGCTTCATCGGGGGCACGCTGGTCTTCGCGCTGCTCGCGCTGGCCGACCGCGTCTCGGCGCGGCTCGTCTTCCTGGCCTGCGCGCTCGCGGCGGCCGGCTGCACGCTGGCCGCGGCGGCCGCGGCGCCTTCGTTCTCCACCATGCTGATGTGGCGCGTGCTGACCGGCTTCTTCCTGGCCGGCATCTACCCGGTGGGCATGAAGCTGGCGGCGCAGTGGTTTCCGCGCGGCCTGGGCGCCGCGCTGGGCTGGCTGGTCGGCGCGCTGGTGCTGGGCAGCGCGAGCCCGCATGCGCTGCGTGCGCTGGGCGTGGGCTGGGACTGGACCGCGGTCTTCCACGGCGTGGCCGTGATGTGCGCCGCCGGCGGCGTGGCGGTGATGGTGCTGGTGCCCGAGCCGCACCACCTGGGCGCCCCGGCGCCGGGCCTGCGCCTGGCCGCGCTGGTGCGCGCCTGGGCCGACCGCCGGCTGCGCGCCTCGGTGCTGGGCTACTTCGGCCACATGTGGGAGCTCTACACGATGTGGGTGCTGCTGCCGCTGGTGCTGGCGCTGCGCCTGGACGACGACACCGCGGTGTCCTGGGCCGCCTTCCTGGTGATGGGCGCCGGCGCGCTGGGCTGCATAGGCGGCGGGCTGGTGGCGCGGCGCTGGGGCAGCGCGCGCGTGGCCGGCGTGCAGCTGGCGGCCAGCGGCCTGTGCTGCCTGCTCGCGCCCTGGGCGGTGGCCGCGCCCGTGCAGGGCTTCATGCTGTGGCTGCTGGTCTGGGGCATCTCGGTGGCCGGCGACTCGCCGCAGTTCTCGGCCCTGACCGCGACCAACGCGCCGCCCGGCGCGGTGGGCAGCGTGCTGACGCTGGTCAACTGCATCGGCTTCGCGATCTCGGTGCTGTCGATCGAGCTCTTCGTCGGCCTGGCCGCCGCGCAGCCGCTGGCCACGCTGCTGCCCTGGCTGGCGATCGGGCCGCTGGTCGGGCTGTGGGCGCTGCGGCCGCTGCTGGCGCGCGCCGCCTGAGCGCGGCGCGCGCTGCCGCCTACTGGAACGCCACCTCGGCGAAGCTGCGCAGCTTGCGGCTGTGCAGGCTGCCCGGGCGCTCCTGGCGCAGCAGCTCCACCGCCCGCATGCCGATGCGCAGGTGCTGGTCCACACGCTCGCGGTAGAAGGTGTTGGCCATGCCCGGCAGCTTGATCTCGCCGTGCAGCGGCTTGTCGCTGACGCACAGCAAGGTGCCGTAGGGCACGCGGAAGCGGAAGCCGTTGGCCGCGATCGTCGCGCTCTCCATGTCCAGCGCGACGGCGCGGCTCTGGCTGAAGCGGCGCTCGGGACCCGGGTGCGGCAGCAGTTCCCAGTTGCGGTTGTCGGTGGAGACCACGGTGCCGGTGCGCAGCACTTTCTTCAGCTCGTAGCCCTCGAGCTGCGTGACCTCGGCCACCGCCTGCTCCAGCGCGCGCTGCACCTCGGCCAGCGCCGGGATCGGCACCCACAGCGGCAGCTCCTCGTCCAGCACGTGGTCCTCGCGCATGTAGGCGTGGGCCAGCACGTAGTCGCCGAGCTGCTGGCTGTTGCGCAGCCCGGCGCAGTGGCCCAGCATCAGCCAGGCATGCGGGCGCAGCACCGCGATGTGGTCGGTGATGGTCTTCGCGTTGGCCGGGCCGACGCCGATGTTGACCATCGTGATGCCGCTGCTGTCGGGCCGCACCAGGTGGTAGGCCGGCATCTGCGGCAGCCGCGGCGGCGCGCGGCCGGCTTCGTCGCCCTCGCGCGCGGGCTCGCCGGCACGCCGAGTGAGCACGTTGCCGGGCTCGACGAAGGCCTCGTAGTCGGCCCCGGGGTCGGCCATCAGCGCGTGGCCGAGCTTGATGAACTCGTCGATGTAGAACTGGTAGTTCGTGAACAGCACGAA
>CAZUPH010000174.1:0-8676 GCA_964621995.1 uncultured Rubrivivax sp.
GGCGCAGAAAGGCCAGCATCGGCGCGTTGTCGTCCTGCGCGTCGCCGTGCAGCCGCTGCACGCCGGCCGCCGCGGCGGCGCGCAGCAGTTCGTCCATCAGCTGCGCGGCGACGCCGCGGCCCTGCCAGGCGTCGGCCACGGTGAGCGCCAGCTCGGCCTGCGCGCCGCCGCGCCCGCAGGGCACGTAGCGCGCCTCGCCGACCACGCACTCGGCGCCGTCGTCGCAGTGCAGCACCGCGACCCAGGCGCGCTGCGCGCCGCCGTCGGCCGCCAGCAGGTGGCGCAGCAGCCGCTCGGAATGCGCCGAGACGGCGCCGTGAAAACGGCGGCGGCGGCTCAGCGGGCTCAGCGCGGCGACGAAGGCCGCCATGGCCGCGCGGTCGTCGGGCTGCACCGGCCGCACCCGCAGCGCGGCGGCGCTCGCGCGGGGGCGCAGGGCGGGTGCCGGCTGGGCCCGCAGGGGGTCGGCGCAAGGCGTCATCGCGGATCTCCGGGGTGTGCAGGCCCCGCAGTCTTCGCAGACCGCCGCCGGCGGTCCTGCCGCCGCGATGAAAGACGCATGAAAGGCGCACGGCACCGCTTTTCACGGCCCTTTCGAGACTCCCGGGCGCCCGCGGACCAGACTGCCTGCACCAGCAGCCGCCCCCGCAGGAGCCCCTCCGTGACGACCCCCGCCCTCGCCGCCGCCGCCCTGACGGGCCTCGCGATCGCCGCGCTGATCTACGCCGTGGTGTGCTGCATCGTGGCGCTGCGCTTCACGACCGCACGCCGCCAGGCGCCACAGCCCTGGGGCCCGGCGCCGCGCAGCGTGCGCTTCGCGGCCCGCGACGGGCGCGCGCAGATTGCCGGCTGGTACCTGCCGGCGCCGCAGCCCGCCGGCGCGGTGGTCTTCGTGCACGGCAAGGACGCCTGCCGCGGCGACGAGCTGAAGTCCCCCACCGGCGCGCTGGCGCGGGCGCTGCGCGACGCCGGGCTGTCGGTGCTGAGCATCGACCTGCGCGGCCACGGCGACAGCAGCCGCGCGCGGCTGACCTACGGCGCGCGCGAACGCCACGACGTGCTCGGCGCGGTGGACTGGCTGCGCGCCCAGGGCCAGACACGCATCGGCGTGCTCGGCGCGTCGATGGGTGCGTCGACCGCGCTGATGGCCGCGGCCGACGAGCCGGGCATCGCGGCGCTGGTCGTCGACAGCCCCTTCGCCGACTTCCACCTGATGATCCAGCGTCAGTACCGCAAGCTCTCCGGGCTGCCCGGCTGCTTCCTGCCCGGGGCGCTGGTGGTGGGCCGGCTGCTGACCGGCGTGGACCTGCGCGGCGTGCGCCCGATCGCCAGCGCCGCCGCGCTGGCGGGCCGGCCGGTGCTGGTGATCCACAGCGAGGGCGACCGCTTCATCCCGGTGGCCGACGCCCACACCCTCGCCGGCGCGCTCGGCGCCGAACTGTGGACGACCGCGACCCGCGGCCACATCGGCTCCTTCGGCGGCGAGCCCGCGGCCTATACCGATCGGGTGCTGGCCTTCTTCGGGCGCCACCTCGGTGACCCGGCGGCGCCGCCCGCGCCGGCGCTGCCCGCACCGGCCGCCAAGCTGCCGCCGCCCCCCGCAGGCACCGCCCCGGCCCCCCGCGCGCCGGCGGCCGAGGTGGCCACGTCGCTGCACGCCCCCTGCTGGGCGCGGTAGGCCGCACGGCCCGCCACGCGGCCAGGCCCCCGGGGCCCGTTCGACCCATACGCCCGCGCGCCCTGCCCCCGTTCGCCGTCCGCCCGCCCAGGCCGCGCTCGGCCGCGCTCAAGCACGCCGCAGCCGCGGACTGACCCGGTAGCGCTCGCCTCGGTACTCCTCGTCCAGCGCGCGCAGCACGCCGACCACACCGTCGCGGCCCCAGCCGCGCAGCCATTCGAAGGGCCCGGCGGGCCAGTTGACGCCGAGCTTCATCGCGGCATCGGCGCCGTCCTCGCTGCACACGCCCTGCAGCACGGCGTCGCTGGCCTCGTTGACGAGCATCGCCACGGTGCGCGCGACGACGAGGCCCGGCGCGTCGGCCAGCGGCAGCGGCGTGTAGCCCAGCGCATGCAGCCAGGCGCCGGCCTGCGCACGCCAGGCGGGCGACGCGCCGGCGTGGATCGCGAGCGCGAGGGCATAGCCCTGCGGCGCCGGCGGTGCGGGCAGCAGCAGCGGCCGGTCGAAGACGGCGATGTCGGCGATGCCGGTGTCCGCCGCCACGCGCCAGGCGGGCCGGCCGTCGGTGAGCACGAGCCGCGCGCCGTCCACCTCCAGCCCGCACCAGTCGCTGCCTTCCACGCGCGCCGGGCCCCAGCCCTGCGGTGCCAGCGCGGCGGTCGCGGCGGCCTCCAGCGCGTCGGCGATCGGGCCGCGGCCATGCACCGCCACCGCGCCGGCGGTGGCGGGGGCCTCGAACACCGGCACCGGCAGCGCCGGTGCACCGTCGGGATAGGCGTAGAAGCCGCGCCCGCTCTTGCGGCCGATCAGGCCGCCGGCGACCATCTCGCGCTGCAGCGCGCTGGGCTGGTAGCGCTTGTCCCAGAAGTTGGCCTCGAAGACCGAGTTCGTGACCGAGAAGTTGGTGTCGTGGCCGATCAGGTCCATCAGCTCGCAGGGGCCCATC
This sequence comes from uncultured Rubrivivax sp., assembly GCA_964621995.1. Lineage (GTDB taxonomy): Bacteria > Pseudomonadota > Gammaproteobacteria > Burkholderiales > Burkholderiaceae_C > Rubrivivax. The sequence goes on from CAZUPH010000174.1 coordinate 2,625, forward strand.
CGGAAGCCCGCCGCCTTCAGGCAGGCGTCCAGCACCGCCGGCGGCGCCGCCTGCTCCTGCAGCAGCGCCAGCGTCTCGGCGTAGTAGGGCCGCGCGATGCGGTTGACGATGAAGCCCGGCGTGCTCTTCGCATGCACCGGCACCTTGCCCCAGGCGCGCGCGAGCTCGAAGACGGCCTGCGCGACCGCGGGGTCGCTCTGCAGGCCGCTGACCACCTCCACCAGCTTCATCAGCGGCACCGGGTTGAAGAAGTGCATGCCGACCACGCGCGCCGGTGCGCGCAGCCCGCCGGCGATGGCGGTGATGCTGATCGAGCTGGTGTTGCTGGCCAGCACCACATCCGGCGCGAGCAGGTCCTCCAATGCCGCGAACAGCGCGCACTTGGCCGCCAGGTCCTCGACGATGGCCTCCACCACCAGCCGCGCCGCACGCGCCTCGTCCAGCGCGGCCACGGGCACGATGCGCGCCAGCGCCGCCTGCGCGGTGGCTGCCTCGAGCCGGCCCTTCGCGACGAGGCCGTCGAAGGTGGCGGTGAGCTTGTCGCGCGCCGCGGCGGCCGCGCCCGCGCGTGCATCGTGCAGCCACACGAGGTGCCCGGCCAGCGCCGCGACCTGCGCGATGCCGCTGCCCATGATGCCGGCGCCCACCACCAGCACCGGCGCGTCCGTTCCCAGGGGTTTCATGGCTCGTCGTTCCAGTTCGGCGGCCGCTTGGCCAGGAAGGCGGCAAAGCCCTCGCGCGCCTCGGCGCCGCCGCGCACGCGCGCGATCGTCGCCGCGGTGAGTTCCTGCACTGCCTCGTCCACCTCGCCCGGCGCCAGGCGTGCGAACAGCGACTTGATCTCGCGCTGCGCCTGCGGCCCGCAGGCGCGCAGTTCGGCCAGCAGCGCATCGACCGCCGCGTCGAGCCCGGCCGCCGGCACGACCTGCTGCACGAGGCCGATCGCCAGCGCCTCGGCGGCCGTGAGGCGCGTGGCACTCAGCGCCAGCCGCCGCGCCTGGCGGCGGCCGACGGCGTTGACGAGGTGCGGGCCGATCACCGCCGGCAGGATGCCGAACTTCGCCTCGCTGACCGAGAAGCTGGCGTCGCCCGCGGCGATGGCCATGTCGCAGGCGCACAGCAGCCCCACGCCACCGCCCAGCGCCGCGCCCTGCACGCGCGCGACCGTGGGCTTGGGGCAGGCCGCGATGCGCGCCAGCATGCCGGCGAAGCGCCGCGCATCGGCGCGGTTCCAGGCCTCGTCGGCAAGGCTGGCGCGCTGCATCCACTGCAGGTCGGCGCCGGCGCTGAAGTGGCGACCGGCGCCGGCCAGCACGATGGCGCGCACGGCCTCGTCGGCCGCGAGCTGCGCGAAGGCCGCGTCGAGCTCGCCGATCATCGTCTCGTCGAAGGCGTTGAAGACCGCCTCGCGCATCATCGTGACCTGCACGACGCCGGCGCAGCGCGGGGTCAACGCGAGCGTCGAGTACGTCGCCATCAGTAGGTCTCCAGGTGCAAGCGGCCCTCGCGCTTCATCGCCGCGCCGGCCTGCTCCCAGTCCAGGCCCGCGCCGCGCGCGATCTCGGCCAGCGCCAGCACCACGCCCTCCTCCATCGCCTTCAGGCCGCAGACGTAGAAATGCGCGTGGGCATCGGCCAGCAGCGGCGCGAGGTCGGCCGCACGCTCGCGCATCAGGTCCTGCACGTAGCGCCGCGGCTGCCCGGGCGTGCGGCTGAAGGCCAGGTTGATGTCGATGAAGTCCTTGGGCAGGCTCTGCAGCGGGCCGAAGTAGGGCAGCTCCTCCTTCGTGCGCGCGCCGAAGAAGAGCAGCAGCTTGCCGCTCTCGAATTTCCCCGAGGCGCGGAGCCTGCGCCGCCACTCCGTCATCGCGCGCATCGGCGCGCTGCCGGTGCCGGTGCAGATCATCACGAGGTGGCTCTTCGGATGGTTCGGCATCAGGAAGGTGCTGCCGAAGGGTCCGATGACCTGCACCTTGTCGCCGACCTTGAGGTCGCAGACATAGTTGCTGGCCACGCCGCGCACCGGCCGGCCCTGGTGGTCCTCCAGCACGCGCTTGACCGTCAGCGAGACGTTGTTGTAGCCGGGGCGCTCGCCATTGCGCGGGCTGGCCACGCTGTACTGGCGCGCATGGTGCGGCCGGCCCTGCGCGTCGGTGCCCGGCGGCAGGATGCCGATGCTCTGCCCTTCGAGCACCGGGAAGGGCATCGCGCCGAAGTCCAGCACCACGTGGTGCGTGTCGTACTCGGTGCCGACCTCGGTGACGCGCACGTTGCCCGCCACGGTGGCGGTGACGTGGGGCTCGCGCGCCTTAGGGCCGTAGAGGTTGGTGTAGGCATGCGCGGCCGACCAGGGCGGCACGGTCGCGTTGTAGGCGGCGCTGTTGAAGGGCAGGCTGCCGTCGGCGGCCGTGGGCGCCTCGGACGGCGCGGGCTCGGCTGCGGGCAGTTCGTCGCCGCTCACGCCCGCGGCGGCCATCTCCTCGGCGCCCAGCTCGGCCGGCAGCTCGTCCCAGCCCAGCTGCTCCTGCACGCTGTAGGCGCGCACGCGCGGCACCGTGCGCCAGTTGTCGATGCTGCCGGTGGGGCAGGGCGGGATGCAGGCCATGCACAGGTTGCACTTGGCCGCGTCGACCACGTAGTTGCGGTCGTCGTGCGTGATCGCGCCGACCGGGCAGGTGGCCTCGCAGGTGTTGCAGCGGATGCAGATCTCGGGGTCGATCAGGTGCTGCCTGATCACCTTCTCGCCGACGGCCATGTCCATGCCCTAAGTGTCCTCTGCCAGCGCGCCCTCGCGCGGAACCTGGCCTGCATTGTCCCCTCGGGGACCGGTCGCCGCAGGCGACCAGGGGGAGCGGCGGTGTTGGCGCGCCGAACCCGATCCGGGTCCCCCGGTCGGGTTCGGTGGCCCCCTCGGGGGGCGGCCGCCAGGCGGCCGGGGGCTCAGTTGAACCGGATGTATTCGAAGTTGACCGGCTGGCGGTTGATGCCCATCACCGGCGGCGCGATCCAGTGCGCGAACTTGCCCGGCTCGACGACGCGGCCCATCAGGCTGGCGACGAAGGCGCGGTCGCTGTCGCTGGGCAGCCATTCCTCGACATGCGCGTTCCACTCGTGGTCGCTGACATGGCGGCCGTCGGGGGCCACCTTCACGCCGGCCAGCGTGCCGATCTGGCGGTGGAAGGCCTTGTGCGGCACCTTCAGGCGGAAGGGGATGCCGGCCTTCTCGATGACCTTGTTCCAGCGCTCGACGCCGCCGACGCTGTCCTTGATGTAGTCGTCGCGCAGCACCTCGTTGAGCGCGTTGAGCATCGGCACTTCCTTCTCGACGAGCAGGCCGCCCTGCACGTCCAGCACCTTGTAGCTCTGGCCCTTGAGCACGTGGTCGTCGCTGCGCTTGCCTTCATCGAAGCGGCCCTTCAGGCCCGAGCTGTAGAAGGTGGCGGCGTTGCTGCTCTGGTCGGCGCCGAAGAGGTCGATCGTGACGCTGAAGTGGAAGTTGAGGTAGCGCTGGATGGTCGGCAGGTCGATCACGCCTGCGGCGCGCAGCTTGTCCGGGTCGTCCGTCTTCAGCTCGTTCATCACCTGGCAGGTGCGCTGGATGACGCGGCTGACGCCCGACTCGCCCACGAACATGTGGTGCGCCTCCTCGGTGAGCATGAACTTCGTCGTGCGCGCCAGCGGGTCGAAGGCGCTCTCGGCCAGCGCGCAGAGCTGGAACTTGCCGTCGCGGTCGGTGAAGTAGGTGAACATGAAGAAGGAGAGCCAGTCCGGCGTGCGTTCGTTGAACGCGCCCAGGATGCGCGGGTTGTCCTGGTCGCCGCTGCGGCGCTCGAGCAGTGCCTCGCCTTCCTCGCGGCCGTCGCGGCCGAAGTACTTGTGCAGCAGGTAGACCATCGCCCACAGGTGGCGGCCCTCCTCCACGTTCACCTGGAACAGGTTGCGCAGGTCGTACTGGCTGGGCGCGGTCAGTCCCAGGTGGCGCTGCTGTTCGACGCTGGCCGGCTCGGTGTCGCCCTGAGTGACGATGATGCGGCGCAGGTTGGCGCGGTGCTCGCCCGGCACCTCCTGCCAGGCCGGCTCGCCGAGGTGGTCGCCGAAGTGGATCCTGCGGTCCTGCTCGGCCGGGTTCAGGAAGATGCCCCAGCGGTAGTCGGGCATCTTGACGTAGCCGAACTGCGCCCAGCCCTGCGGGTCCACGCTGACCGCCGTGCGCAGGTAGACGTCGAAGTCGTGGCTGCCCTCCGGCCCCATGTCCTGCCACCAGTTCAGGTAGTTGGGCTGCCACTGCTCCAGCGCGCGCTGCAGCGTGCGGTCCTCGGACAGGTTGACGTTGTTCGGGATCTTCTCGCTGTAGTCGATGGTGCTCATCTCGGTTCCTCGATGGCGCTGATGCGCGACATGTGACTTGGGGTCGGTTTCGACCGGAGCGACGGCTGGCGGCGCGTTGCGGACATGGCACACAACCGTTCGCGCTGAGCCTGTCGAAGCGCCCGTGGTCCTCTGGGCTTCGACAGGCTCAGCCCGAACGGTTCGGGCGGGCGCTTCGACAGGCTCAGCGCGAACGGCTCGAGCGAGCGCTTCGACAGGCTCAGCGCGAACGGTGGTCTGCGTGGCCAGGCGTGCAGTGTCGGCAACGCGCCGAGACCGGACCGATGCGATGCGCGCGTCATGCCAGCTCCCGCCGCATCTCAGACCCGGTGCCAGTCGAACGCGGACTTCTCCCCGGTGCCGTAGACCTTCAGCGCGCCCTTGGCGCCGACGGCGTTCGGGCGCTGGAAGATCCAGTTCTGCCAGGCCGACAGACGCGCGAAGATGCGCGTGACCATGTTCTCCGGTCCGTTGAAGCGCAGGTTCGCTTCCAGCCCGGTCAGCGCGTCGGGGCTCATCGCCACGCGCTCCTCGATCGCGATGCGCGTCTCGTCGGCCCAGTCGATGTCGTCCGGCGCGCTGGTCACCAGGCCCAGTGCCAGCGCCTCGTCGCCGGCCAGCGGCTGGCCGATGCGCGCGCGCACGGCGTCCAGCGCCGGCGCCTCGCCGTAGAAGCGGCGCTCGAGCCGGCTCTGCCCGGTCACCAGCGGCAGCAGGCCGAGATTGGCCTCGCCCACCGTCAGCACCGGTGCACGCGCCGGCTCGTCCGGCAGCGCCAGCATGTAGCTGCGGTCGGCGGCAAGCGCCAGCTCCAGCAGGCTGCCGGCGAAGCACGACCCCGGCTCGACGATCGCGAACAGGCTGCGGCTGGAGACGTCCAGCCGCGCGAAGGCGCGGCGCAGCCAGCCGATGGTCTCGCGCACCAGCCAGTGCCCGCGCTGCGCCAGCAGCACCGCGTCGCTGGCCAGCACCGCCGCGGCGTCGCCCTCGGTCTTCAGCAGCCACAGGCCGACCTCGGGTTCGTTGCTGCGCAGGTGCAGGATGGCGTCGTCCAGCTCGCGCGCCAGCGCCAGCGGGTACCAGGCGGCGCCGGCGGCCTCGATCGCGGCGATGTCCTGCGGCAGCGGCGCCCGGGGCGCACTCACCGTCAGCGTGGCGGTGCGGCGCGCGCGCTCGATCTGCACCTGCACGTGCGTGTAGCGCAGCGCATCGGCCTGCACCGTGCGCGCCAGCGGCGTCAGCGCCACGCCCTTGGCCCCGGCGCCGGGGCCGGGGCGCGCGCTGGCGCGGGCCAGCTCCAGCGCACGCTCCTGCACCTTGGCTGCAAACTGCGCCGGCTTCGCGATCTCGTCGACCAGCCGCCAGTCCTTCGCGCGCTGGCCGCGCACACCCTCCACCGTGGTGCAGAAGATGTCGGCCAGGTCGTGGCGCACGCGGCGCTTGTCGGTCACCCGCGTCAGGCCGCCGGTGCCGGGCAGCACTCCCAGCAGCGGCACCTCGGGCAGGCTGACGCTGCTGCTGCGGTCGTCCACGAGCAGGATCTCGTCGCAGGCCAGCGCCAGCTCGTAGCCGCCGCCGGCGCAGGCGCCGTTGACGGCGGCCAGGAATTTCAGGCCGTCGCGGCTGCTGTCCTCGATGCCGTTGCGCGTCTCGTTGGTGAACTTGCAGAAGTTGACCTTCCAGGC
>CAZUPH010000175.1:0-8606 GCA_964621995.1 uncultured Rubrivivax sp.
TCCCGATGAACGCCGACCCGATCAAGTACGAGGTCGACGAGGACAGCGGCGCGCTCTTCGTGGACCGCTTCATGGCCACCTCGATGCACTACCCGTGCAACTACGGCTACATCCCGCAGACGCTGGCCGACGACGGCGACCCGGTGGACGTGCTCGTCATCACGCCGGTGCCGCTGATCCCCGGCGTGGTCGTCACCTGCCGGCCACTGGGCGTGCTGAAGATGGACGACGAGGCCGGCGGCGACAACAAGCTGCTTGCGGTGCCCACCGACAAGATCCTGTCGATCTATACGCAGTGGAAGAAGCCCGAGGATCTCAACCCGCTGCGGCTGAAGACCATCCAGCACTTCTTCGAGCACTACAAGGACCTCGAGGAAGGCAAGTGGGTCAAGGTGCTCGGCTGGGAAGGCCCGGAGAGCGCCCGCGCGGAGGTCACCGCCGGCATCGCCGCCTGGCGCGCGAAGCAGAAGACCTGATCAGCGGCCGTCCCTGAATGGGCTGCGCTCGCGCAGCTCGTCCACGTACTCGTCCACGCCGGCGCTCTCGGCGGCCAGGAAGTCCGCCACCGCGGTGGCGAAGCGTGCGTCGCGCAGCCAGTGCGCCGAGGTGGTCTGCACCGGCAGCAGGCCGCGTGCCATCTTGTGCTCGCCCTGCGCGCCGCCCTCGAAGCGCGTGAAGCCCTGCGCCAGGCACCAGGCCAGCGGCCGGTAGTAGCAGGCCTCGAAATGCAGGCAGGGCACGAATTCGGTGGCGCCCCAGTAACGGCCCCAGGCGGTGCCGCGCACGCGGTCGATCGCGATCAGCGAAGCCGCCAGCGGCGGCGCCGCCGCGTCGCCGCGGCGCGCGACGAACATCAGCCAGTGCTGCGGCATCGTCGCCGCCATGCGCGCGAAGAAGTCGCGCGTCAGGTAGGGCGTACTGTGGTGCGCGCGGTAGGTCAGCGTGTAGCAGTGGTGGAAGAAGTCCCACAGCGGCCCGTCGATCGCCGCGCCCTCGTGCGCCGTGAAGACGATGCCCTGCTCGGCCACGCGCCGGCGCTCCTGCTGGATCTTCTTGCGCTTCTCGCGCTGCAGCCGCGCGAGCAGCTCGTCGAAGCCGGCGACCGGTGCGGCCGCGTCCTGCGTCCAGTGGAACTGCACGCCGTGGCGCAGCTGCCAGCCCCCGGCTGCGGCGCGCTGCAGCGCCGCGCGGTCCACCTCGTCGACGAAGAGCAGGTGCGCCGACGACAGCCTCCACTCGCGCGCCAGCGCACCCGCCACCGCGACGAGCCGGTCGCGCCAGGCGTCGTCCCGCGCCAGCAGCCGCGTGCCCGGCGCCGGCGTGAACGGCACCGCGCCGAGCAGCTTGGGGTAGTACTCCAGGCCATGGCGGCGGTAGGCGTCGGCCCAGGCCCAGTCGAAGACGTACTCGCCGTAGGAGTGGGCCTTCAGGTACAGCGCCGCGGCAGCGCACAGGCGGCCCCCGCTGCGCAGCGTGAGGAAGCGAGGCGCCCAGCCGGTGGCCGGCACCGCGCTGCCGGAGGCGTGCAGCGCGGCCAGGTATTCGTGGCGCATGAAGGGCGTCGGCGCGGCCTGCGCCTCGAGCAACGCATTCCACTCGTCGGCCGCGATCGCCAGCGGTGACTCGTGGACCCCGATGACATAATCGTCCGCAGTGGATTCCTGCTGCCGCATTCAGGCCCCGAGATCGTGAAGCTGGCGATCGCGCAGATCAACGCGACCGTCGGCGACCTGCGCGGCAACGCCGAGCGCATCGCACGCCGCGCGCGGGAGGCGCATGCACAGGGTGCGGCGGTGGTCGTCGCGCCCGAACTGGCGCTCAGCGGCTACCCGCCCGAGGACCTGCTGCTGCGCCCGGCCTTCATGCGGGCCTGCGCCGAGACGCTGGCGGCGCTGGCGGCGGAACTGGCGGACTGCGCGGGACTGCATCTGGTGGTGGGCCATCCGCACCAGTTCGGCGGGCAGGGGGATGTTAGGTCCAAGTCGATCGCCGTGCAGCGGCGCTTCAATGCGGCCTCGGTGCTGGCCGGCGGCCGCGTCGTCGGCACCTACTGCAAGCGCGAGCTGCCGAACTACCAGGTCTTCGACGAGCGACGTTACTTCGCCTCGGGCCGCGACGCCGGCCTGGCGCCGCTGGTCTTCGAGGCCGGCGGCCGGCGCATCGGGCTGCTGATCTGCGAGGACGCCTGGTTCGACGAGCCGGCGCAGGCCGCGGTGGCCGCCGGCGCCGAGCTGCTGTGCGTGATCAACGCCTCGCCCTTTCACCTGGACAAGGCCGGCGAGCGCGAGGCGCGCATGGGCGAGCGGGCACGCGCCTGCGCGCGGCCGCTGGTCTATGCGCACCTGGTCGGCGGTCAGGACGAGGTGGTCTTCGACGGTGCCTCCTTCGCGCTGGACGCCGCGGGCACGGTGACGGCGCGCGCGCCCTTCTTCGAGGAAGCGACCCTGCTGCTGGACGTGGACGCCGGTGCCGCCCCGCGCGGCACCATCGCGCCGGTGCCCGCGCTGGAGGCGCAGGCCTGGGCGGCGCTGGTCACCGGCGTGCGCGACTACCTCGGCAAGAACGGCTTCCCGGGCGCGATCATCGGCCTTTCCGGGGGCATCGACTCGGCGCTGGTGCTGGCCGTGGCGGTGGACGCGCTGGGCGCCGAGCGGGTGCGCACGGTGATGATGCCCAGCCCCTACACCGCCGACATCTCCTGGCTGGACGCGCGGGAGATGGCTGCGCGGCTGGGCGTGCGCCACGACGAGATCGGCATCACGCCCATGTTCGACGCCTTCCGCACCAGCCTGGCGCCGCTGCTGCAGGAGCTCGCACCGCCGGCGGGCGACACGACCGAGGAGAACCTGCAGGCGCGCATCCGCGGCATGCTGCTGATGGCGCTGTCCAACCGCAGCGGCGCGATCGTGCTGACCACCGGCAACAAGAGCGAGATGGCCACCGGCTACTGCACGCTGTACGGCGACATGGCCGGCGGCTTCGCGGTCATCAAGGACGTCGCCAAGACCCTGGTCTACCGGCTCGCGAACTGGCGCAACGCGCAGGGCGCGGAGGTGATCCCGCAGCGCATCATCACGCGGCCGCCCTCGGCCGAGCTGCGCCCCGGGCAGACCGACCAGGACAGCCTGCCGCCCTACGAGGTGCTGGACGCGATCCTCGCGCTGTACATGGAGAACGACCGCAGCATCGACGAGATCGTCGCCGCCGGCTTCGAGCGCACCACGGTGGAGCGCGTGGCGCACCTGATCAAGGTCAACGAGTACAAGCGCCGGCAGGCGCCGGTGGGCATCCGCATCACCCATCGCGCCTTCGGGCGAGACTGGCGCTATCCCATCACGTCGAGGTTCCGTGCTTAAATCCGCGCAACCCCCTCGTACCTTGCCGGAGCCGTCGCCATGAAGCAGATCACCGCCGTCATCAAGCCCTTCAAGCTCGAGGAAGTCCGTGAAGCGCTCGGCGACGTCGGCGTCTCGGGCCTGACCGTCACCGAGGTCAAGGGCTTCGGCCGCCAGAAGGGCCACACCGAGCTGTACCGCGGCGCGGAGTACGTGGTCGACTTCCTGCCCAAGGTGAAGATCGAGGTCGTCGTGAAGGACGACGACGTCGAGCGCTGCATCGAGGCCATCGTCAAGGCCGCCAAGACCGGCAAGATCGGCGACGGCAAGATCTTCGTCACCGCGGTCGAGCAGGTGGTGCGCATCCGCACCGGCGAGACCGACGAGGCCGCGGTCTGACCGCGCCGCGCTCGCGGTCGCGTCAGACGCGCGAGTAATCGTCCGCCCCGCCGCTGCGGCGCGCCTGCGCAGCCAGCCGCAGCAGCAGTTCGACCGCGTCGGTGCCCACCTGCAGCACCTGCTGCTGCGCCGGCGCGAGGAAGCCCTCGTGCACGCTGGTCTGCATGAAGGCGAGCAGGCCGTCGAAATAGCCGGCCACGTTGAGCAGCCCGATCGGCTGGTCGTGGTAGCCGAGCTGCCGCCAGGTCCAGACCTCGTACAGCTCCTCCAGCGTGCCGATGCCGCCGGGCAGCGCGACGAAGGCGTCGGCGCGCTCGGCCATCATCTGCTTGCGCAGGTGCATCGTCGGCACCACGTGCAGCTCGTGCAGGCCGCGGTGGCCGACCTCGCGCTTCATCAGCGTGTCCGGGATCACGCCGACGACACGGCCGCCGGCGGCCAGCACGGCGTTGGCGACCTCGCCCATCAGGCCCACCGCGCCGCCGCCGTACACGAGCTGCCAGCCGCGCTCGCCGATCGCGCGGCCGAGCGCGCGCGCCGCCTCGGCATACTCGGCCCGCGCGCCGTGGCGCGAGCCGCAGTACACGCAGACGCTGAAAGGAGCGGGGGCGGGTTCGGGATGCGTCACGCGGGCGGGCGCTGCTTCAGGGGCGCGGCTTCCTGCGCCGCGGCGGCGGCCGCCAGGTCACCAGGCGTGTGCCGCAGACCGCATCGTGCCAGTACTGGCGGTCGGGGTGCAGCCGGGCCAGCGCCGCGTAGGCCAGCACGCCGGCGAGCACGGCGCCGAAGCTCGTCCAGCCGCCGGCCAGCCCGCTGAAGTGCAGCGCCAGCAGCGCCGGCACGAACCACAGCCACGACAGCAGGTAGCGCGCCGCGGCGCGGCCCCAGGCGAGCGGCCGGCCCTCGCGCGTGACCAGGCGCACGTGCCAGGTCTGCATCGCCAGGGTCTGCCCGCCGTGGGTCCAGAACGAGGTGAAGTAGGCGCCGAGCACCAGGAACAGGAAGACCTGCATGCCGGTGCTGCCCTGCAGGGCATGCCGCTGCTGCGTCGTCACCGAGTACAGCAGCCCGGCGATCATCACCACGCCGAACAGCAGCACCCCCTCGTAGAGGAAGCAGGCCAGGCGGCGCCAGACGCCCGGGGTCGGCTGGGTCGCCGGGTCGGGCGGCCAGGCGTCGGGGCTGGCGGGGGCAGGGGGCGGCAGTGCGGGGTCGGCGGTCGCGGTCACGGGCTCGAGGCGGGCGCCGAGGCCGGACTCGCTGCCGCGCCGGAAGCCGCGGGCATCACCGAAGGCGCCGGACGAGACTCTACCGCGGCGGCCTGCGGCCCGCGCTGGGGCAGCAGCGTCGACGGGTCGACGAAGCCCGGCGTCGCCGCCACCTTGGGCAGCCCCGCCTGGTGGTGCGCGGGCGGTGTCGGGGCGCGCGTCAGCGGCAGCGTCGTGGCGCCGGGGCCCGACTTCACGACCGTCGGCGACACCGGCTTGCGCGGCGGCGTCCCGACCGGCTGCACGATGTTGCGCTTGCTGGCGCCGCTGCGCGCGGACTCGTCGCCGCCCGCCGTCTGCCCGGCGCGTTCGCCCGGGCGCGTCCGTTCGGCCAGCGCCCGGCGTTCGTCGACGCTCAACGCCTGGTAGGCCTCCCAGCGTGCCTGCCGCTCCTCGGCCGGCAGGCGGCGTGTTTCCTGGAACTGCAGCCGCGCCTGCCCCCGCTCCTGCGGGCTCATCCGGGCCCAGTCGGCCATGCGCGCCTGCAGCCTCTCGCGCTCCGGCGGGGACAGCTGCGGATAGCGCCGGGCCAGCTGCAGCCACTTCTGCTTGCGGCCGGCGTCGATGCCGGGCCAGTGCTCGCGCAGCGGCGCCAGCGCCTGCTGCTGCGCCACGGTCAACGCGGCCCAGGGCGGCGGCGCTTCCGCTGCGGCCTGCGCGGGCCGCAGCGCGGCCGCCGCCACGATCAGCAGCGTGCAGGCGACGAGGCGCGAAGGCAGCGGCATCAGCGGACCCCTTCAGGGCTCCGACGAGCGCAGGAACTCGGCAAAGCCGGGGTCGCTCCAGGCCTCCGGCGGCAGGTCGTCGGCCAGCAGCTCGGCGTCGATCGCCGCCGCCGTCGCGACGCGTTCGCGGTCGCGCAGGGTCTGGATCGCCATCAGCCCGGCGACCAGCACCAGCAGCGGAAGCAGCCCGGCCGTGCGCAGCCACCAGGGCGGCCGGCCCGGGGCAGGCGCGGAGCCGCCGGCCAGCGCCAGCGCCGGGGCGGCCTGCGGCTGCAGGCGGCCGCTGGCCGGGGCGGCCGCGCGGGCCAGGCGGGCGAGCCGGGCGCGTTGCAGTGCCTGCGTGCGCGCGAAGCGCAGCCGCTCGTGGATGTCGTGCGGCAGCTGCTCGGCCTGCTGCGACAGCGCGCCGGCGAGACGCGCGCCCAGCCGGGCCTGTAGGTCGGCCAGGACCGGGGCGGCGGGGGGGCGGGGGGAGGGCGGGGTCGTCATGGCGTGATTCCTCGAGCACGAAGGGCCTTGGCCAGCGCATGCAGCGCGCGCGAGCAGTGCGTCTTCACGCTGCCCTCGGAACACCCCATCACCGCCGCCGTCTCGGCCACGTCGAACTCCTCCCAGTAACGAAGCAGGAACGCCTCCCGTTGACGCCCGGGCAGGGCGGCGACCTCCTGCTCGATGGCTTGCATCAACTGTGCCCGCGACACTGCATCGGCGGCACTCTCGCCGGCCAGGCTGCCGTCCACCAGCTGCAGCGTCTCCAGCAGGTCGAAGCCGGCGTCGTCGCCGCCGTCCCCGGCACCCTCGAAGTCCGACAGGTTCTGCACCACCGCCCCGCGCACCTTCTCGCGGCGGAACCAGTCCATCGTCGCGTTGGACAGGATGCGCTGGAAGACGAGCGGCAGCTCCGCCGCCGGACGGTCGGCGTACTTCTCGGCCAGCCGGGTCATCGCGTCCTGCACGATGTCCAGCGCCGCATCGTCGCTGCGGACCGCATACACCGTGCGCTTGAATGCACGCTTCCCGACGCTCGTGAGGAAGTCGGACAGTTCTTTGTCGGTGGCCAAGGAGCGGGAGGACGTGCAGGGCGCCGGGGCAGCCCCGGAAGGCCTGGAAATTATGTCACCGGCCCCGCGCGAAGCCGCCGGCCGCCGCCGGCGGCCGGGCCCGCGTGCATAATGCTGCTTCGCAACAACGCTCTTTGGGTCACACCCGGCCGTCCGACCCGGACGGCGGTTCTTTGACCGCGCAGGTTCCGAATCCGCCTCACGAGGGCGCGAGGAGGGGCACCGATGGTTTTTCGTCAGAGAAATTCACAGAGGTTCTGAAATGGAAGTGTCTGCCGCGGAAGTCAAGCGGGCTGCGCAAGCCCAGCCGTCTTCTCCCTCCTCCTCGTCCGCTCACGAGCCCAACGGCTCGGAGATCCTCGTGCGCTGCCTGCAGGCCGAAGGGGTCAAGTACCTCTGGGGCTACCCCGGCGGTGCCGTGCTGTACATCTACGACGCGCTGTACAAGCAGGACACCATCGAGCACGTGCTCGTGCGCCACGAGCAGGCCGCCGTGCACGCCGCCGACGGCTACGCCCGCGCCACCGGCGAGGTCGGCGTGGCGCTGGTCACCTCGGGCCCGGGCGTCACGAATGCCGTCACCGGCATCGCGACCGCCTACATGGACTCGATCCCGATGGTGATCATCACCGGGCAGGTGCCGACGCCGGCGATCGGCCTGGATGCCTTCCAGGAGTGCGACACCGTCGGCATCACGCGCCCGATCGTCAAGCACAACTTCCTCGTCAAGGACGTGCGCGACCTGGCGCTGACCGTCAAGAAGGCCTTCCACATCGCGCGCACCGGGCGCCCGGGGCCCGTGGTGGTGGACATCCCGAAGGACGTGTCGCTCAAGACCGCGCCCTTCCACTACCCCGAGCGCGTGGAGATGCGCTCGTACAACCCGGTGAAGAAGGGTCACGGCGGGCAGATCCGCAAGGCCGTGCAGCTGCTGCTGGACGCGAAGCGCCCCTACATCTACACGGGCGGCGGCGTGATCCTGGGCAACGCCAGCGCCGAGCTGCGCGAGCTGGCCGACCTGCTGGGATTCCCCTGCACCAACACGCTGATGGGCCTGGGCGCGATCCCCGCGGGCGACCCCAAGTTCCTGGGCATGCTGGGCATGCACGGCACCTACGAGGCCAACATGACCATGCAGCACTGCGACGTGCTGCTGGCCGTGGGCGCGCGCTTCGACGACCGCGTGATCGGCAACCCGAAGCATTTCGCGCAGGTCGAGCGCAGGATCATCCACGTCGACATCGACCCCAGCAGCATCAGCAAGCGCGTGAAGGTCGACATCCCCATCGTCGGCGACGTCAAGGAGGTGCTGGTCGAGCTGATCGCGCAGATCCGCGAGGCACGACACGGCACGGGCTCGCGCCCGGATCCCGCGGCGCTGAACGCCTGGTGGGCCCAGGTCAACGAGTGGCGCAAGCGCGACTGCCTGGCCTTTCGCGACAGCAGCGAGGTCATCAAGCCGCAGATGGTGGTGAAGAAGCTCTGGGAGCTGACGCGCGGCCGCGACACCTACGTCACCTCCGACGTCGGCCAGCACCAGATGTGGGCTGCCCAGTACTTCGGCTTCGACGAGCCGCGGCGCTGGATCAACAGCGGCGGCCTGGGCACGATGGGCGTGGGCCTGCCGTATGCGATGGGCATCAAGCTCGCGAAGCCCGACAGCGACGTGTTCTGCATCACCGGCGAGGGCAGCATCCAGATGTGCCTGCAGGAGCTGTCCACCTGCAAGCAGTACGACACGCCGGTGAAGGTCGTCAGCCTGAACAACCGCTACCTCGGCATGGTGCGGCAGTGGCAGCAGCTGGACTACGGCGGGCG
>CAZUPH010000176.1:0-8604 GCA_964621995.1 uncultured Rubrivivax sp.
CCGCATCATCCAGGCGGTGGCGCCCGGCGGCGCGGCGGCGCCGATGAAGACGGTGTTGTCCAGCCGCTCGGTCACCGTGACCAGGCGCACCGAGGGCGCGTGGTCGGCGTCGGCCACCAGGAAGTCCGCCCCGGCGACGTCCAGCGAGAGCTCGTAGTGCGGCGTGCGGTGGGTGGCGAGCCGGAAATACGAGCCCAGCGTCTTGCGCTCGAAGTCGCTGAAGCCGAGGAAGGCGACGTGGTAGGTCCGGCTCATGGGAGGGATGCGCGGGTGCGCGGTGCATGGTGGGGCCGCGTGCGGCGCGCTGTCAACGCCGCGCGGCGCGGCCGGCTAACATCCCCGGGCAGCATTTGGCGCAGCGACCGCCCACCGACCGCCCCCCGACCGCAAAGGCATCATGACATGAGCAAGCCCACCGTCTACGACTTCGAGGCGCTGTCGATCGACGGCAAGCCGGCGCAGCTGTCCACGCAGCGCGGCAAGGTGCTGCTGATCGTCAACACCGCCAGCGCCTGCGGCTTCACGCCGCAGTTTGCCGGGCTCGAGAAGCTCTGGCAGGACTACCGCGACCGCGGACTGGTCATCGTGGGCTTCCCGAGCAACGAGTTCGGCGGCCAGGACCCGGGCAGCAACGACGAGATCGCGTCGTTCTGCCAGCTCAACTACGGGGTCAGCTTCCCGATGATGGCCAAGGTGAAGGTCAACGGCGGCGAGGCCCACCCGCTGTGGCAGTGGCTCAAGGCGCAGGCGCCGGGGCTGCTGGGCACCGAGGGCGTCAAGTGGAACTTCACGAAATTCCTCGTCGGCCGCGACGGCACGGTGCGCAAGCGCTACGCGCCGAACGACGCGCCCGAGAGCCTGCGCCGCGACATCGAGGCGGCGCTGGCGGAGCAGGTGCCGGCATGAGCGGCTTCTTCGGCCACCTGGAGCCCTACGCCGGCGACCCCATCCTGAGCCTCAACGAGGCCTTCCAGAAGGACGCGCGGCCGCACAAGGTCAACCTGTCGATCGGCATCTACTTCGACGACGCCGGGCGCATCCCGGTGCTGGACTGCGTGAAGCGCGCCGAGGCCGCACTGCTGGCCGAGGGCCGGCCCAAGCCCTACCTGCCCATCGAGGGCTCGCCGGGCATGCGCCGCGCCGTGCAGGCGCTGCTGTTCGGCGAGGACAGCCGCGCGCTGGCCGAGGGCCGCGTCGTCACGCTGCAGACCGTGGGCTCCAGCGGCGGGCTCAAGGTCGGCGCCGACTTCATCCGCCGCTGGCTGCCGGCCAGCGAGGTGTGGGTCAGCGACCCGACCTGGGACAACCACCGCGCGATGTTCGAGGGTGCCGGCGTCAAGGTGCACAGCTACCCGTACTACGACGCGACGAGCGGCACGCTGGCCTTCGACGCGATGCGCGAGAAGCTCTCGGCGCTGCCCGCCGGCAGCGTGGTGCTGCTGCACGCCGGCTGCCACAACCCCACCGGCGTGGACCTCGCCCACGAGCAGTGGCGCACGCTGCTGCCGCTGCTGCGCGAGCGCCGGCTGCTGCCCTACCTGGACCTGGCCTACCAGGGCTACGGCGACGGCATCGCCGAGGACGCCTTCGCGGTGCGCCTGCTGGCCGACGCGGGGCTGAGCTTCTTCGTCGCCAACTCCTTCTCCAAGAGCATGAGCGTCTACGGCGAGCGCGCCGGCGCCCTCAGCGTGGCGTGTGCCGACCGCGCCGAGGCCGCGCTCGTGCTGGGCCAGCTGCAGGCCACCGTGCGGCGCAACTACTCGAGCCCGGCGATCCACGCCGCCGGCATCGTCGAGCGCGTGCTGACCGACCCCGCGCTGCGCCGCGACTGGGAAGCCGAGGTGGCCGCGATGCGCGAGCGCATCGCCGCGATGCGCCGCCGCCTGCACGCGCTGCTGGTGGCCGCCAGGCCGGGCCGCGACTTCGGCTACTTCCTCAGCCAGCGCGGCATGTTCAGCTACACCGGCCTGACGGCCGCGCAGGTGGACCGGCTGCGCGAAGAGCACGCGGTGTACCTGGTGCGCAGCGGGCGCATGTGCGTGGCCGGGCTCAACAGCGGCAACGTCGAGCGCACCGCGGCGGCCTTCGCGGCGGTGCTGTAGCCGGGCGGCCGCTCAGGCCGCTCGGCCCGCTCAGGCCGACCCGGCGACGACGGTCGCCGCCTGCACCTGCGCGCGCAGCCAGCGGTGCGCGGCGTCGCCGTCCTGGCGCAGGTGCCAGACCATCTCCACGTTCACCGGCGCCAGCGCCAGCGGCAGCTCACGCGTGACGAGCTCGTCGCCCTGCCCGGTGGCGGCCACGAAGCCGTCGGGCAGCACGGTCAGCAGGTCCGAGCGTGCCACCACGCGTCCGGCGGTGAAGAACTGGTTGACCGTCAGCACGATGCGCCGCTGCCGGCCCAGCGCCGCCAGCGCCTGGTCCACCAGGCCGTAGGGGCGGCCCGAGAAGCTGACCAGCAGGTGGTGCGCGGCGCAGTAGGTGTCCAGCGTCAGCGCGGTGCGCGCCAGCGGGTGCCCGCGGCGCATCACGCAGACGTAGCGCGAGTCGTACAGCCGGGCGTGGCGCAGCAGGCTGTCGTGGCCCTCGGCGACCACCGCGGCCAGCACCTCGGGGAAGAAGCCCACGGCGAGATCGGCCTCGCCGGCCTCGAGCAGCCGGCGCGGGTCGCGCGTGGTCAGCGGCAGCATGCGCAGGTTGACCTGCGCGCCGGCGCGCTCGATGGCGTCCACCAAAGGCGGCGCCAGCAGCGCCGCGGTGGCGTCGGCCATCGCCAGGCGGAACTGCGCGGCGTCCTGCGCCGGGTCGAAGCTGCCCGGCGCCAGCGCCTGGCGCAGCGTGGCGAGCGCCGAGCGCACCTGCGGCCAGAGTGCCTGCGCGCGCGCGGTCGGCTTCATGCCGTGGGCGCTGCGCACGAAGAGTTCGTCGCCCAGGGTCTCGCGCAGCCGGCGCAGCGCGTGGCTGACGGCCGGCTGCGTCATCGCCAGCGTGGCGGCGGCACGCGTCAGGCTGCCCTCGGCCATCACGGCGTCGAAGACGCGCAGCAGGTTCAGGTCGAGGTGACGGAAGTTCAGGGTGCGCCCGCTGTGACATCAGCTTTGTGAATATCTTACTTGCTCAATATTCACTTGAACATAACTAGGGTTCACCCTAATATGGCTGCCATCGCTGCTCATGTCGCAGTGCAGTCCCCCGAAGGAGAACCCGAAATGACCACGATCACCGTCCATACCCCTGCCCAGGTTGCCGAGCCGCGCGGTGCGCGTCTGGCCGCCACGCTGGCGGCGCGCGTGCTGGGCTGGTTCGAGAAGGTCGGCCGCGAGCGCGCCGAGCGCGCGCTGCGCCAGCAGCGCCTGGCCGACGCCGCCTGGGTGCGCGGCTATGCCCAGCAGTGGCGCACCAGCGACCCGCACTTCGCGGCGGACCTGCAGGCCGCCGCCGACCGCCACGACCGGAACTGCTGACCCGCCGGCGGCCCGCAAACCTGCGGGTTCAGGCCGCCAGCCGCGCCGGCGCCAGCGCCTGAAGCTGGCCGTAGAGGTCCTTCGGGTCGGCCGGCGCCGGCACCAGGTCCAGCGCCCGGCCGAGGCCCAGTTCGCGGGCCAGCTCGCCCATCAGGCGCAACGCTCCGAAGTCCTCCAGCGCGAAGCCGACCGAGTCGAAGATCGTCACCTGCCCGGCCGCGGTGCGGCCCGGCGCCGCACCGGCGAGCACCTGCCACAGCTCGGTGACCGGGAAGTCGGCCGGCATCTGCTGCACGTCGCCCTCGATGCGCGTCTGCGGCGCATATTCCACGAAGACCGGCCCGGCGCGCAGCACGTCCGGGTGCAGCTCGGTCTTGCCCGGGCAGTCGCCGCCGACGGCGTTGAGGTGCATGCCGGGCTCGATCATCTCCGGCGTCAGGATGGTCGCGTTGCGCTTGTCGGCCGTCGCGGTGGTCACGATGTCGGCGCCGCGCACCGCCTCGGCCACGCTGGCGCGGACCGTGAGCTGCAGGCCCGGCACGCCGCGCAGGTGGCGCACGAGCCGGGCGCTGGCCGCCGGGTCGGTGTCGAAGAGCCGCAGTTCGCGCACGCCCAGCCCGTGGTGGAAGGCCAGGGCCTGGAATTCGCTCTGCGCGCCGTTGCCGACGAGCGCCATCGTGCGCGCGCCCGGCCGCGCCAGCGCGCGCGCCGCCATCACCGAGGTCGCGGCGGTGCGCATCGCGGTGGTCAGCGTGAGTTCGCTCAGCAGCAGCGGGCGGCCGGTGGCCACCTCGGCCAGTACGCCGAAGGCCATCACCGTGGGCAGGCCGTGGCGGCCATTGCCGGGGTGGCCGTTGACGTACTTGAAGGCATAGTGCGCCGCGTCGGCCACCGGCATCAGCTCGATGACGCCGGTGGCGCTGTGGCTGGCCACGCGCGCGGTCTTGTCGAAGTCGGCCCAGCGCCGGAAGTCGGCCGTGATCGTGGCCTCCAGGCGCCGCAGCACCTCGGGCAGGCCGTGGGCGGCGACGATGCGGGCGATGTCACCGGTGTCGAGCAGGATGGTCATGGCGGTCGGGTTCAGCAGGCACTGCTGCCATTGTTCAGGCCCGGCGCGACAAGCTGAAGCGGCAGAAGTGCCCGCAGATCGCCAGGTTTGTGCCATTTCGGCAGCCATCGCTGCCACAATGCCGCATGGACACCACCGACCACCAGCTCATCGCCCTGCTGCGCCAGGACGCCCGCGCCACGGTGGCCACGCTGGCGCACAAGCTGGGGGTGTCGCGCGGCACGGTCGCCAACCGGCTGCGCCGGCTGGAGGACGAGGGGGTGATCGTCGGCTACACCGTGCGATTGCGCCCGGACGCCCAGCCCCAGGGCATCGCGGCCTGGATGAGCATCACCGTGGAAGGCAACCAGACCCGCGAAGTGATCGCCCACCTGCTGGGCGAGCCTGGCATCGCGTCACTGCACGACACCAACGGCCGCTGGGACCTGCTGGCCGAACTGCGCGCCGCGGACTTGAACGAACTGGCCGGCGTGCTGGAACGCGTGCGGCTGATCAAGGGCATCGCCGCCACCGAGACCAGCATCCACCTGCAGACCTACCGGCTGTCCTGAATCCGGCTTCGCCGGCTGCTAGATACACCGGCCCCCATCGACCTCCATGCACACGCCGGTGACCATGCTGGCCTCGTCGCTGCACAGGAAGCAGGCTGCGTTGCCCAGGTCCTCGGGCGTGGAGAAGCGGCCCAGCGGGATGGTCGAGAGAAACTTCGCCCGCATCTCCGGCGTGTCCTGGCCCATGAAGCTCTTGAGCAGCGGCGTCTCGCCGGCCACCGGGTTGAGCGCATTGACGCGGATGCCGAAAGGCGCCAGCTCCACCGCATTGGCGCGCGTGGCCGTGATCACCCAGCCCTTGCTGGCGTTGTACCAGCCCAGCCGCGGGCGCGGGCTCACGCCGGCGGTGCTGGCCATGTTGAGCACCACGCCGCGCAGGCCGTTCGCGCCAGGCGTGCGCGCCTTGAAGCGCGGCACCACCTCGCGCATCGCCAGGTAGATGGCCTTCATGTTGACCGCGACGATGCGGTCGAAGTCGGCCTCGCTGATGTCCTCCAGCGGCCCCGGCAGGTGCGTGACGCCGGCGTTGTTGACGAGGATGTCGAGCTGGCCGAAGTGCAGCTCGGCGGCCTCCATCATCAGCCGCACGTCGGCGGCGTCGGCGACGTCCACGCGCACGCCGCGCGCCGCCGGGCCCAGCGCAGCGGCGACGTCCAGCGCCGCCTGCAGGTTGAGGTCGGCGACGACCACCTGCGCGCCCTCGGCGACGAACTTGCGGCAGATGCCGGCGCCGAAGCCGGAGCCCCCGCCGGTGACGATCGCGACCTTGCCCTTCAGGCGCATGCGCTGTCTCCTTTCAGTCGTGCTTGATGGCCACCGTCTTGAGCGTCGAGAAGCCGTACAGCGCCTCGAAGCCCTTCTCGCGGCCGTGGCCGGAGTGCTTGACGCCGCCGAAGGGCAGCTCGATGCCGCCGCCGGCGCCGTAGTTGTTGACGAAGACCTGCCCGCACTGCAGCCGGCGCGCCAGGCGCAGCGCGCGGCTGCCGTCGCGCGTCCACACCCCGGCGACCAGCCCGAAGGCGGTGCCGTTGGCGATGGCCAGCGCGTCGGCCTCGTCGTCGAAGGGCAGCAGCACCTGCACCGGGCCGAAGATCTCGTCCTGCGCCAGGCGGTGGCCGGGCTCGGCGCCGGCCACCAGCGTCGGCGGCGCCCAGTACCCGCCGGGCGGCAGCGCGGCGGGCAGCGGCGCCTGCGCGACGATGTGCGCGCTGCCGGTGCCGACCACGCCGCCGGCCAGTTCCAGGAAGCCGAGCACGCCGTCGCGCTGGCGCTTGCTGATCAGCGGGCCGACGTCCGGGTCGTCCAGCGCCGGGCAGACGCGCAGCGCGCGCTAGCGCGCCGCCATGCGCGCGGCGACCTCGTCGAAGGCCGGGCGCTGCACGAGGATGCGGCTGGCCGCCGAGCAGGTCTGGCCCGCATTCTGGATGCCGGCATTGACGAGGAAGGGCAGCGCGGCATCCAGGTCGGCGTCGGCGAAGACGATCTGCGGGCTCTTGCCGCCCAGCTCCAGCGTCACCGGCACGGCATTCCTCGCCGCCGCGGCCTGGATCAGCGCACCGACCGCCACCGAGCCGGTGAACGAGACATGGCGCACGCCCGGGTGCGCGGCCAGCGCGGCGCCGGCCTCCTCGCCGAG
Source organism: uncultured Rubrivivax sp. (assembly GCA_964621995.1). Taxonomy (GTDB): domain Bacteria; phylum Pseudomonadota; class Gammaproteobacteria; order Burkholderiales; family Burkholderiaceae_C; genus Rubrivivax. The sequence continues at coordinate 6,718 of CAZUPH010000176.1, forward strand.
GCCGGTGACCACGTTCAGCGCGCCGGCCGGCAGCCCGGCGGCCTGCGCGATGCGCGCGAAGGCCAGCGCCGTGAGGCAGGCCTCCTCGGCCGGCTTCAGCACGCAGGCGTTGCCCATCGCCAGCGCCGCACCGACGCTGCGGCCGATGATCTGCATCGGGTAGTTCCAGGGCACGATGTGCGCGGTGACGCCATGCGGCTCGCGCAGCGTGAAGGCGGTGTAGCCCTCGGCGAAGGGGATGGTCTCGCCGTGCACCTTGTCGGCGGCGCCGCCGTAGAACTCGAGATAACGCGCCAGCGCCACGGCGTCGGCACGGCCCTGCTTCAGCGGCTTGCCGACGTCCAGCGCCTCCAGCCGCGCCAGCTCGTCGGCCTGCTCGAGCACGAGCGCGCTCATCCTCAGCAGCAGCCGGCCGCGCTCGGCGGCAGCGAGGCGGCCCCAGGAGCCGTCCAGCGCGGCCTGCGCGGCGGCGACCGCGGCATCGACGTCGGCCGCGCCGCCACGCGCGATGCGCGCCAGCTCGCTGCCGTCGGACGGGTTGAACAGCGGCAGCAGCGCGCCGCCGGCGGCGGCATGCCAGCGGCCGCCCACGAGCAGCTGACGGGTTTCGAAAGCGATGGGGTGCAAGGGCGCCTCCGGGTAGCCTCGGGACATGATAGTTCGCGCAGGCGCGCACGCCCGGCCCGGGCGCGTGCGTCGACCCGGCCCGCGCATTGACGCCGGTCAATCGGCGCCGGCCCCCGGGCCGGTGCAATCGTGGCATCCACAAACGGCCGACGCCGCCGCGAGTCCATGCCGACGAGCGACCGACCTTGAGCACCGAGCCCGCCGCCCGTCGGCGACCTGCCCGATGGCCAGCACTGCCCGGCCTGCGGCTCGCCGCTGGTGCGCGAGCACCGCCAGGGCGTGGACCGCTGGATCAGCGTCTTCCGCACGGTGCACCGTTACCACTGCACCAACCCCCGCTGCGGCTGGCAGGGCCTGCTCGGCCGCCTGCCCGCGGCGCTGCCGCCCAGGCCGGTGGTGCTGGCGCGCACGCGCGCGCTGTGGTTCGTGGCCGGCGCCGTGCTCACGCTGGCCGCCGTGCAGGGCGCGCGGCTGTGGCGCGACGCGCGCCAGCCGGTGCAGCTGGCCGCCGCACCGCCCTGGGCCGCGCACGCCGCGCGCACCGCGCCCCCGGGCATCGACTTCGACGGCGTGCTGCTGCCCGAGCACGACGACCGCGTGGCGCAGAACGCGACGCCGCTGTCCATCCGCCGCAACTGTGCCTGGGGCGTGCCGGGCGGCAACCCGTACAAGGGCAGCGTCGAGCACGCGCTGGCCGCTGCCCGCCTGCCGCCCGAGGTGGTGGCCCACGTGGCCGACCTGGCCCGGCGCGGCGTCACGCACGGACAGGTGCAGATCACGCGCGAGGGCATCCGCACCGTGGACGGCACGCGCGAGTTCGGCACCCACATCCCGGCCATGGCCTACGGCGAGACGCTGTGCCTGAACATGCGGGTCAACTTCAAGCCCGGGCACGCGGAATACGGCGACTTCTACGAGGCCACCGACCGCATGGGCCAGACCTACTCGATCATGGTGCCCTACGTGTGCAGCAATGTCTCGGTGCTCGGCGAGCGCGGGGTCAACGGCCACCGCAACGGCAATGGCGTGCCGGTGCCGGCGTCTTGGACGCTGGTGGCGCTGGGGCTGGCGCTGATCGCGCTGGGCCGGCGCCGGCACGGGGGTTCGCGATGAAGCCGGCGCGTCCCTGCGGCAACGGGGTCCTCCCGGCGGCCCTCGTCGTTGTGGCTGCCCTGTCCGCCCTGACCGCCCTGGCCGCAGGCCCCGCGCTGGGCGCCGCGCCCGCGCCGGCCGCCGCCGCGGCGCCGGCCTCCGCCGAAG
>CAZUPH010000177.1:0-8597 GCA_964621995.1 uncultured Rubrivivax sp.
CTGGGCCACGGCCGCCATCAGCGACTCGACGTAGAGGCGGTCGTCGTCGGCCGCGCCGCGGCCGCTGGCCGGCTCGCTGCGCAAGGGCAGCGGTTGCGTGGGCGCACTCGCCAGCCCGCGCCGCGCCGAGGGGCTGAAGGCCGTCGTGTCGCCGACCATCTGCTGCTCGATCTCGTCGATCTTGGCCTTGACGCCGCTGTCTGGGCGCGCCGCAGGGCCCTCGGGCAGCCGGGCCTCGGAGTCGTCCAGGCGCGAGGAGCCGCCCAGCGCGGCCAGCTGCTCCGGCGACAGGCCCTCGCGGCGCACGCGGCGCAGCATGTCGAACTCGCGCTTGCGCACGAAGTCGTTGCGCCGCTTGCGCTCGATCATCGCCTTGAGCTCGGACTTCTCCATCTCGAGCTCGCGCGAATCGTCCTGCCGCGAGTCGAGCTCCTTCCAGTCGGTGGCCGGGTTCGCGACGAACCTCACCACCTTGCGGAAGAAACTCTCGTTCTCGGCCATCCCGCGATGGTAACGCGAGGTACACCGCCACCGCTTCCGACGAAGCGAGCACAAATCCAGCCGCAGCCGCGTTCGCGGGAGGCGAACGAGCAGGCGGCTGTCGACGGGACCGCCAGCGACCGTATGCACGACTGGTCCCCTCGGGGACCGGTCGCCGCAGGCGACCAGGGGGAGCGGCGGCGTTAGCACGCCGAACCCGATCCGGGTCCCCCGGTCGGGTTCGGTAGCCCCCCTGGGGGCTGAGCGTGGACGCGGGACCGTCCCTGCGGACGGGTCCGCGCCTCGCGAAGGGCGAGCGCCTACGCGCGCGAGCGCGGCCTGCAAGGCCGGCCGCCAGGCGGCCGGGGGCTCCAGCTCAGCCTTGCCGCAAGCATGCGGCAAGGCCTTCGCCAGGCGAAGGACAGTCCGCAGGGACTGTCCTTCGTCCAGGCTCAGTCCCCGAACATCTTCTGCTTCAGCTCGCGCCGCTGCTGCGCCTCCAGCGACAGCGTCGCCGTCGGGCGCGCGATCAGCCGCGCCAGGCCGATGGGCTCGCCGGTCTCGTCGCAGTAGCCGTAGTCGCCGCTGTCCAGGCGCGCCAGGCTCTGCGCGATCTTCTTCAGCAGCTTGCGCTCGCGGTCGCGGGTGCGCAGCTCCAGCGCATGCTCTTCCTCGATCGTCGCGCGGTCGGCCGGGTCGGGCACGATGGAGGTGTCCTCGCGCAGGTGCTCGGTCGTCTCGCCGGCATTGGACAGCAGGTCGTCCTTCTGCTTCTGCAGCCGGGCACGGAAGAAGTCGAGCTGCTTGTCGCTCATGTACTCGCTGTCGGGCATCGCGAGCAGCTCTTCGTCGGTCAGTTCGCGGCCCGGCTTGGTCTTCCAGGCGTTGGCGATCTTGGGGTCGATCTTCTGGGCAGTCTTGGTCAATGGAGCCGTCTCTGATATCACGCGGGAGGCAGGCTGGGCGGGAGCGAAGCGGTCGGTGAAGCGGTTGACCGCCGCCGGGGCCGGTGCCGGCGTCGGCGCCGGCTTCGCGGCGGGCTTGGCGGCCGCCTTGGGCTCGGCGCGCGGCGCCGGTCGCGCGGCGGGTGCGGCCGCCGGGGCGGCCTTCGCTGCGCTCTTGGCACCGGTCTTGGCACCGGTCTTGGCGGTGGCCGTCTTGGCCGGCGCGGTCTTCGCCGCCGTCTTGCCGGCCGCTGCGGCCTTGGCCGGGGGCTTGCTCACGGGAACCTCCTCGCCTGTGGGACGCGGGGCGTCCCGGGGTCCGCCCGGCCGGCGGCCGGGCACCACGCGCGGCCGGGGGGCCACTCGAGGCGCGCGGATTGTAGCCACGCCCCGGCGCCCGCCGGCAGCCCCGGCGGCCGGGGTGCGCCCGCGCTCAGACCAGGCACTGCTCCAGCCCCTGCTCGAGCACCTCGCGCGGCAGGTCGATGCCGATGAACACCAGCTTGCTGCCCTTGGCCTCGCCGGGCGCCCACTTCGGGCCCAGGTCGCTGCCCATCAGCTGGTGCACGCCCTGGAAGACGACCTTGCGGTCGCTGCCCTTCATGTACAGCACGCCCTTGTAGCGCAGCATCTTGGGGCCGTAGACCTGCACGATGGCGCCCAGGAAGTCCTCCAGCTTGGCCGGATTGAAGGCGCGCGCGCTGCGGAAGACGAAGGACTTGACGTCGTCGTCGTGGTGATGGTGGTGCGGGTGGTCGCAGTGCTCGCCGTGCGCGTGGTCGTGGTGGTCGTGATGGTCGTGGCCGTGGTCGTGCGGCGCGCCGTGGCCGTCGCCGCTGAGGAACTCGGGGTCGATGTCCAGCTTGGCGTTGAGGTTGAAGCCCTTGAGGTCGAAGACCTCGCTGATCGGCACCTCGCCGAAGTGCACGGCGCGCTGCGGCGCGCGCGGGTTCATGTGCTTGAGCCGGTGCACCAGCGCGTCGACCTCGTCCTTCGCGACGAGGTCGGTCTTGCTGATGAAGATCTGGTCCGCGAAGCCGACCTGGCGCCGTGCCTCCTGGCGCTGGTCGAGCTGCCCCTCGGCGTGCTTGGCGTCCACCAGCGTGAGGATGCTGTCGAGCAGGTAGCTCTCGGCGATCTCGTCGTCCATGAAGAAGGTCTGCGCCACCGGGCCGGGGTCCGCCAGGCCCGTGGTCTCGATGACCACGCGCTCGAAGTCGAGCTCGCCCTTGCGCTTCTTCTCGGCCAGGTCGGCCAGCGTGGTGCGCAGGTCCTCGCGGATCGTGCAGCAGACGCAGCCGTTGCTCATCTGGATGATCTGCTCCTGCGTGTCGGCGACGAGGATCTCGTTGTCGATGTTCTCCTCGCCGAACTCGTTCTCGATGACGGCGATCTTCTGGCCATGCGCCTCGGACAGCACGCGCTTGAGCAGGGTCGTCTTGCCGGCGCCGAGGAAGCCGGTGAGGATGGTGGCGGGAATCAGAGGCATGTGCGCTGGAGGTCGGCAGGTTGCGGGCTTCGGGGGAGGCTCATGCCCGCGCAGCGGGCGTGAAGCCCGGCAGCGCCGGGCGGCCGACACCAAAGCCGGTGAGGATGGTGGCGGGGATCAGGGGCATGGGCGGTGGACTCGGTGGATGCGCAAGGCAGGCGGTGCCGGCAGGTGGGGGCCGAAGACTGTGGTGCAAGCCCAGGGGGCTGTCAAGGCGAGGGCCCGGCCCGGCCCGCGGCGGCGGCCGGCGCCGCCCACGGTGCCAGGTAAGGCAGCGCCAGCCGGTACGGCGCCAGCAGCACGACGGCCATCGCGGCCTTCACGCCCAGGTCGCCGGCGGCGAGCAGCCGCCAGTCCATGCCGGTGCCGGCGAAGGCGATGAAGAAGAAGATGGCCGTGTCCAGCACCGAGGCCAGCAGCGAGCCGAGCAGCGGCGCCTGCCACCAGCTGGCGCGGCGCAGGCGGTCGAAGACCAGGATGTCCAGCCACTGCGCGGCGATGAAGGCGGTGCCGGAGGCGAGCGCGATGCGCCAGGGCGCGATCGCGAGCGACACGGCGACGGCCACCGCGAAGCCGGCCCAGGCCACGCGCTTGGCGGCGGCCGGCCCGAGCGTGCGGTTGGCGAGGTCCACGACCAGGAAGACCAGCGGGTAGCTGAAGGCGCCCCAGGTCAGCCAGTCGTTGATCGGGTGCTGCACGAGCACGTTGGACAGCACGATGACGGCGGCCATCGCCAGCGTCGGGGCGAGCAGGGGGCGCAGCGGGGCGGGGAGCATGGTCGGGTTCGGTCGGTCGGGCCGCGTCGGCAGGGTGGCTGCCGCGGCCGCGGGCAACCGGCAATTGTCGCCGCTGCGGCATTCGGGGGCCGGCAGCGGGTCTTGGCCTGTGCTGCCGGGCGCCGGTCGGTGGCGAGCACGCCCTCGGTTATTCTTGGCGTTCACCGACTGCCGGCACGCACGAAGTGTCCGACCCTGCCCCTACCCGGCCCCTGCGCGGCGGCGCTGCCGCCCGCGAGGGCGCCAGCGCCGACAAGCGCAGCTTCTTCGAACGCCTGGTCGAGTTCCTCTCGCCCGGCCCCGACAGCAAGGCCGAGCTGCTGAAGACCCTGGCCGACGCCGAGAACCGCGAGCTCATCGAGCCCGAGTCGCGGCTGATGCTCGAAGGCGTGCTGCGCATGGCCGACCTGAGCGCCGGCGACGTGATGGTGCCGGCGCCGCGCATGGACCTGCTGGACATCGACGCCGACTACGACGCGCTGCTGCGCGTGGTGATCACCACCGCGCACTCGCGCTTCCCGGTCTACGAGGGCCAGCGCGAGAACGTCATCGGCATCCTGATGGCCAAGGACCTGCTGAAGCTGCAGCGGGCGCCGGAGCTCAAGCTGCGCACGCTGCTGCGCCCGGCGGTCTTCGTGCCCGAGAGCAAGCGGCTCAACGAGCTGCTGCGCGAGTTCCGCAGCAACCGCAACCACCTGGCGATCGTGATCGACGAATTCGGCAACACCGCCGGGCTGATCACGATCGAGGACGTGCTCGAGGAGATCGTCGGCGAGATCGAGGACGAATTCGACGTCGACGAGCGCGAGAACGGCATCTACACGCTGGCCGACGGCACCCACCGCGTGGCCGGCGACGTCGCCATCGAGGCCGTCAACACCGCCTTCGGCACCACGCTGCCGGCGCAGGACTTCGACACCATCGGCGGCCTCGTCGCGCACGAGCTGGGCCGCGTGCCGCGGCGCGCCGAGGCGGTGGACATCGGCGGCCTGCGCTTCGCGGTGATGCTCACGCGCGGCGGCGCCGTGCGCTGGTTCCGCGTCGCGCGCCTGCCCCCGCCCGAGCCGGCCGACGGCAGCGGCGACGTCGATTGAGCGCCGCCGGCGCGCCGGCGCGGCCGCGCGCGCCCGCGCTGGCGCTGGACACGCTGCTCGCGGCGGCGCTCGGCGCGCTGCAGACGCTGGCCTTCGTGCACACCGCCGCCTGGGCGCTGCCGCTGGCCACGCTGGCCTGGCTGGTGTGGCGGCTGGATGCGGTGTCCGCACGCCGCGCCGCCTGGCTGGGCGGCTGCTACGGCACGGCCTGGCTGGCGGCCGGCGTATGGTGGCTGTTCATCAGCATGCACCGCTACGGCGGCCTGCCGGCGCCGCTGGCGGCCGCCGCGGTGGCGCTGCTGGCCACCGCGCTGTCGCTGTACCTGGCGCTGGCCTGCGCGGCCTATGCGCGCTGGCGGCGCGGCGGCGCGGCCGATGCGCTGCTCTTCGCGGCGCTGTGGCTGCTGGCCGAGCTGGCGCGCGGCGTGCTGTTCACCGGCTTCCCGTGGGTCGCGAGCGGTTATGGCCAGGTCGACGGGCCGCTGGCCGCGCTCGCGCCCTGGGTCGGCGTCTATGGCCTCGGTGCGCTGCTCGCCTTCGCGGCGGCGGCGCTCACCCGGCTGGTGCACACGCGTGGCCGCGGCTGGGGCGCTGCGGCGGCGGCCGCGGCGGTGTGGCTGGGCGCCGCGCTGGCCGGGCCGGGGGAATTCACGCGGCCGGCCGGCACGCTGGGCGTGGCGCTGCTGCAGCCCAACGTGCCGCAGGACCGCAAGTTCGATCCCGAGCACCTGCCGCAGACGCTGGGCTGGGTCGCGCGCGAGCTGATCCGCGCCGAGGCGACGCTCGTCGTCGCGCCGGAGACCGCGGTGCCGCTGCTGCCCTTCCAGCTGCGCGACTACGCGCCGGGCTACTGGGAGGGCCTGGAGCGGCACTTCGCGGCGCCCGGCCGCGGCGCGCTGGTCGGCGTGCCGCTGGGCGACTTCGACGCCGGCTATACGAATTCGGTCGCGGGCCTGTCCGCCGACGGCGCCTACCGCTACGACAAGTGGCACCTGGTGCCCTTCGGCGAATTCATCCCCACGGGCTTCCGCTGGTTCACCGAGCTGATGAACATCCCGCTCGGCGACTTCGCGCGCGGGCTGCCCAACCCGCCCTCGTTCCGCCTGGCCGGGCAGCGCATCGGGCCGAACATCTGCTACGAGGACCTGTTCGGCGAGGAACTGGCGCTGCGCTTCGCGGACCCGGCGACGGCCCCCACGCTGCTGGCCAACCTCAGCAACATCGGCTGGTTCGGGCGCACCATCGCGGTGGACCAGCACCTGCACATCTCGCGCATGCGCTCGCTGGAGCTGCAGCGGGCGATGCTGCGCGCCACCAACACCGGCGCCACCGCGATCGTGGACCACCGGGGCCGGGTCGCCGCGCTGCTGCCGCCGCACACTGCCGGCGTGCTGAGCGGCAGCGTGGAGGGCCGCGAGGGACTCACGCCCTACGCGCGGTGGGCGTCACGGGCCGGTCTGGCCCCGCTGTGGGGGCTCGCGCTGGCGGTGACCGCCGCCTGCGCGCTGGCGCGCCGCCGGTCGGCCGCCCCGTAAACTCGCGGGCTGCGGCGCCGCCGTCCGCAGCCACCGCCCGACGCACCCCGCCGCCGTTCGCCGCCGCCCCGATGCTCACCTTCCAGCAGATCATCCTGACCCTGCAGTCGTACTGGGACGCCCAGGGCTGCGCCTTGCTGCAGCCCTACGACATGGAGGTCGGCGCCGGCACGAGCCACACCGCGACCTTCCTGCGTGCGCTGGGGCCGGAGCCCTGGAAGGCCGCCTACGTGCAGCCCAGCCGCCGGCCCAAGGACGGCCGCTACGGCGACAACCCGAACCGCCTGCAGCACTACTACCAGTACCAGGTGGTGCTCAAGCCGGCGCCGGCGGACATCCTCGAGCTCTACCTCGGCAGCCTGCAGGCGCTGGGCTTCGACCTGCAGGCCAACGACGTGCGCTTCGTCGAGGACGACTGGGAGAACCCCACGCTGGGCGCCTGGGGCCTGGGCTGGGAGGTCTGGCTCAACGGCATGGAGGTGACGCAGTTCACCTACTTCCAGCAGGTCGGCGGCATCGACTGCCGGCCGATCACCGGCGAGATCACCTACGGCCTGGAGCGCCTGGCGATGTACCTGCAGGGCGTGGACAACGTCTACGACCTGCGCTGGACCGACACGCTGAGCTACCGCGACGTGTACCACCAGAACGAGGTCGAGCAGAGCACCTACAACTTCCAGCACAGCGACGTCGAGTTCCTGCTCGCCGCCTTCGCCGCGCACGAGCGGCAGGCCAAGCACCTGATGGGCGAGCAGCTCGCGCTGCCGGCCTACGAGCAGGTGCTGAAGGCCGCGCACACCTTCAACCTGCTGGACGCGCGCGGCGCGATCAGCGTCACCGAGCGCGCGGCCTACATCGGCCGCATCCGCAACCTGGCGCGCAGCGTGGCGCAGAGCTACCTGGACAGCCGCGCGCGGCTGGGCTTCCCGATGGCCCCGCGCGCCTGGGCCGACGAGGTGACGGCGCAACTGGCGCAGCACGCGCCGAAGGCGGCCTGAGCATGTCCACCGCCAAGAACCTGCTGGTCGAGCTGTTCGTCGAGGAACTGCCGCCCAAGGCGCTGAAGAGGCTGGGCGAGGCCTTCGGCGCCGCGCTGCTGGACGGCCTGCGCGCGGCCGGCCTGGCCGATGCCGGCTCGGTGCTCAACGGCTATGCCACGCCGCGCCGGCTGGCCGCGCATGTCAGCCATGTGCTGACGGTGGCGCCGGACCGCGCCGCCAGCGTCAAGCTGATGCCGGCCGCGGTGGCGCTGGACGCCGCCGGCGCACCGACGGCGGCGCTGCACAAGAAGCTGGCCGCGCTGGGCGTGGCCTCCGACCCCGACACCATCGCCGGGCTGCGCCGGGTGGCCGAGGGCAAGGCCGAGGTGCTGTACCTGGACACCGTGGTGCCCGGCGCGCCGCTGGCCGCCGGGCTGCAGAAGGCGCTGGACGAGGCGATCGCGAAGCTGCCGATCCCGAAGGTGATGCAGTACCAGCTCGAGACCGGCGAGGGCCCCGGCTTCCAGCCGGGCTGGACCAGCGTGCACTTCGTGCGCCCGGCGCACGGCCTGGTGGCGCTGCACGGCGCCGACGTGGTGCCGGTGCGGGCGCTGGGCCTGGTGGCCGGGCGGCAGACGCGCGGCCACCGCTTCGAGGCCGCCTTCGACCCGGTGGTGCTGCAGGACGCCGACCACTACGAGCGCCAGCTCGCCGAGCAGGGCGCCGTGATCGCCTCCTTCGCGGCGCGGCGCGCCGAGATCGTGCGCCAGATCGCCGCCGCGGCCGCGCGCGAGGACCTGGTGCCGGTGGACGACGACGCGCTGCTCGACGAGGTCACCGCGCTGGTGGAGCGGCCCAACGTGCTGGCCTGCGGCTTCGAGCGCGAGTTCCTCGCCGTGCCGCAGGAGTGCCTGATCCTCACGATGAAGGCCAACCAGAAGTATTTCCCGCTGCTCGATGCGCAGGGCCGGCTGGCCAACCGCTTCCTCGTCGTCAGCAACATCGCGCCGGCCGACCCCTCGCGCGTGGTGCAGGGCAACGAGCGCGTGGTGCGCCCGCGCCTGGCGGACGCCAAGTTCTTCTTCGACCAGGACCGCCGCCGCACGCTGGCCAGCCGCGTGCCGGAGCTGGCGCGCGTGGTCTACCACGGCAAGCTCGGCAGCCAGGGCGAACGCGTGGAGCGCGTGCGGCTGCTGGCCCGGCGCATCGGGCAGGAACTCGGCGGCGAGGCGCTCGCCGCGCTGGCCGACCGCGCCGCGCTGCTGGCCAAGGCCGACCTGCTGACCGACATGGTCGGCG
>CAZUPH010000178.1:0-8582 GCA_964621995.1 uncultured Rubrivivax sp.
GAGCAGCGCGACATCGGCCGCCGCGTAGTACAGCGGCATCTCGCCCATCGAGTCGCCGATCCAGACGTCGGCGGCGGCGGCACCGGCCGGCGGCAGTTCGCGCCAGCTGCTGCGGCGCAGCCCGCGCAGCCCGGCGGTGGCGACGAGCGCCTGCACCTCGTCGAAGCGCTGCGGATGGCGCGGCACCAGCAGCAGCAGCGGCCGCGGCGCCGGCAGCGCGCGCCAGGCGGCCAGCAGCGGTGTCTCCTCGCCCTCGCGCGTGCTGGCCGCCAGCACGACGGCGCGCCCGGCGGCGACCAGCGCGGCGTGCCAGTCGGCGCCGCGGGCCAGCAGCTCGGGGCGCGGCGCCATGTCGTACTTCAGGTTGCCCATCACCTGCACCACGCGCGCACCGCTGGCGGCCAGCCGCGCGGCGTCGGCCGCGGTCTGCGCGAGCACGGCGTCGAAGGCCGACAGTGCCGGGCGCAGCAGCGCGGCGTAGCGTTCCCCGCGGCGCTGGCTGCGCGGCGACAGCCGCGCATTGGCCAGCACCAGCGGCAGCCCGGCGCGGCGCGCCTCGAGCAGCAGGTTGGGCCAGACCTCGGTCTCCATCACGACACCCGCCGCGGGGCGGTGCGTGCGCAGGAAGCGCCGCACCGCGCCCGGCGTGTCGTAGGGCAGCCAGGCCTGCGCGTCGCCCTCGCGCAGCAGCGCGGCGGCGGCGGCGCGGCCGGTGGCGGTGCCGTGGGTCAGCAGCAGCGCCAGCCCGGGGCGCTGCTGGCGCAGTGCGTCGAGCAGCGCCGCCGCGGCCCGCGTCTCGCCCAGCGACACCGCGTGCAGCCAGAGCCGGCCGGGCGCCGGCGTGCCCGCGAAGCCGCCCAGGCGCTCGTTCCAGTGCGCGCGGTAGGGCGGCTCGCGGCGGCCGCGCCACCACAGCCGCGCCAGGTAGACCGGCGTGGCCAGCCGCAGCAGCGCCGAATAGGCGGCGCGAGCCGCACGGGCGAACACGGTGCGCCTGCGTGCGCCGCGCTCAGTGCGCCGCGGCGGCGACCTGCGCGTCGGGCTTGACGGTGTGCAGCGCCGCCATGAACGCGGCGCGGATGCGCTCCAGCGCCTCGGGCGTGTGGCCCTCGAAGCGCAGCACCAGCACCGGCGTCGTGTTGCTCGCGCGCACGAGCCCGAAGCCGTCGGCGTAGTCCACGCGCAGCCCGTCGATGGTGCCGACCTCGCCGGCGGGAAACTGCAGCCGGCCATCGGCCGCGCGCGCCAGCAGCTCGGCGACGACGGCGTGGTGCTCGCCCTCGGCGCAGGGCACGTTGAGCTCGGGCGTCGAGAAGCTGGTGGGCAGCGCGTCCAGCAGCGCGCTGGGGTCGGCCTCGCGCGAGAGGATCTCCAGCAGCCGCGCCGCGGTATAGGTCGCGTCGTCGAAGCCGTACCAGCGCTCGCCGAAGAACAGGTGCCCGCTCATCTCGCCGGCGAAGGGTGCGCCGGTCTCGCGCAGCTTGGCCTTCACGAGCGAATGCCCGGTGCGCCACATCAGCGGCACGCCGCCGGCCTCGCGGATGGCCACCGGCAGGCGCTGGCTGCACTTGACGTCGAAGATGATGGTGCCGCCGGGGTGGCGCTTGAGGATGTCGCGCGCGAACAGCATGATCTGGCGGTCCGGCCAGATCACGTGGCCGTCCTTCGTGACGACGCCCAGGCGGTCGCCGTCGCCGTCGAAGGCCAGGCCCAGCTCGGCCTCGGTGGCGTGCACGACCTTCACCAGGTCGGCCAGATTCTCGGGCTTGCTCGGGTCCGGGTGGTGGTTCGGGAAGCTGCCGTCGACGCGGCTGTACAGGTCGATGACCTCGCAGCCCAGTGCGCGCAGGATGCCCGGCGCGCTGGCGCCGGGGATGCCGTTGCCGCTGTCGACGACGATGCGCATCGGCCGCGCCAGCCGGCAGTCGCCGACGATGCGCTGCGCATACTCGGCCGTGATGTCCATGCGCGCGGCGCGGCCGCGGCCCTGCACGTGGTCGCCGGTCTCGATGCGCCGGCGCAGGGCCTGGATGTCCTCGCCGTGGATCGCGCGGCCGGCCAGCACCATCTTGAAGCCGTTGTAGTCCTTCGGGTTGTGGCTGCCGGTGACCTGGATGCCGCTGGTGCAGCCGTGGCGGCCGCGCGTGGCGGCCACGTAGTACAGCATCGGCGTCGTCACCGGGCCGAGGTCGACGACGTCGAGCCCGGTGGAGACGAGGCCGCGGACCAGTGCCGCCGCGAGGCCCGGGCCGGAGACCCGGCCGTCGCGGCCCACGGCCACCGCGCGTTCGCCGGCGGCACGCGCCGCGGAGCCGAAGGCACGGCCCAGCTGCTCGGCGAAGGCCTCGTCGATGTTGCGGCCGACGACGCCGCGGATGTCGTAGGCCTTGAAGACGGTCGGGTCGATCTGCATCGGTGTCGGCTCGGGTGGTGGCCCGGCACGGCGGGCCTGGGGGAAGGCCGGCGCATTGTAGGCAGCGCCCCTGCCAAGGCAGAACCGGCGCCGCCATCGGCGCACGCGGCTTGCCGTTCGTCGGCGCTGCCGTCGATCCGGCGCCCGGCGCTGCCGCCGCGGCGGGCCGGCTGCCTACACTGGCGCGGTCAACCTCATCGCACGACCTCTCCGATGGCTACGCTCGACGCCGCCCTGCTGCGCGCCTCCTGGCGATCGTGGATCTCCTCCGACCTCGAACGCGTGGGGCCGAACTGGCTGCAGTGGGTGTGGACGCTGCTGTTCGCGATGGGGCTGGCGGCGGCATTCACGATCGCCGGCTTCCTGGTCTTCTACCGCGGTCCCGGGCTCGGCCGCGCCGGGGCCTGGCTGGAGTGGTACGCGCGCAATTTCGTCGTCTGCATGACGATCGCGGCGCTGATCCACGCGATGTTCGACGGCCTCGGCAAGCTCGTCGGCGGACCTCCGGCGATCCGGCGCTGGCCGGACTGGAAGCGCAGCCTGTTCTTCGGCGGCGTGCCGCTGGTCGGCGTGATCATCGGCTGGCCGCTGGGCGCGATGATCGGCCTCGGCGAGCCGACCCTGGCCTTCTTCATCGACAACCCGCGCACGCTGGCCGTGTCGGTGACGATCGCGCTGGGCCTGTCGCTGGCGCTGCACTTCTACTTCGCGGCGCGCGCCCGCGAGCTGCAGGCCGAGAAGCGCGCCACCGAGGCCCAGCTGCGGCTGCTGCAGGCGCAGATCGAGCCGCATTTCCTCTTCAACACGCTGGCCAACGTGGCCGCGCTGATCGACCACGAGCCGGCCAAGGCCAAGAGCACGCTCGGCGCCTTCACCGACTACCTGCGTGCGAGCCTGGGCCAGATGCGCCGAGACGAGGTGACGCTGGCCGACGAGCTGGCACTGGCCGAGGCCTACCTGCGCGTGCAGGGCGCGCGCATGGAGGACAGGCTGCGCTATACGGTCCAGGCCGACGCGCAGGCACGGCGCGCACCGCTGCTGCCGCTGCTGCTGCAGCCGTTGGTGGAGAACGCCGTGCTGCACGGCGTGGAGCCGGCGCTGGACGGCGGGCAGGTGCGCATCTCGGCGCGCACCGAGGGCCCGGTGCTCGTCGTCGAGGTGCAGGACGACGGCGCCGGCCCCGAAGCCGGCGCGCGCCGGCCGCACGGCGCCAGGCCGGGCGGCGGCAACGGCGTCGCGCTGGCCAACATCCGCGAGCGGCTGCTGCAGCGCTATGGCAGCGCCGCGACGCTGGAGGTGCAGCCGGCCAACCCGGGTACGCTGGCGCGGCTGCGCCTGCCGCTGGAGATCCCGCCCCCCCAGGACCCTGCCCGATGACGACCCGCGCCCTGATCGCCGACGACGAACCGCACCTGGCGCGCGCGCTGCGCGAGCAGCTCGCCACCGCCTGGCCCGGGCTGGAGATCGTGCATGTCGCGAGGAACGGCGTCGAGGCCGCCGAACGCATCGCGGCGCTGCAGCCCGACCTGGCCTTCCTGGACATCCAGATGCCGGGGCTGACCGGGCTCGAGGTGGCGCAGGGCATCGAGGGCCCGACGCGCGTCGTCTTCGTCACCGCCTACGACGAATATGCCGTGCAGGCCTTCGAGGCCGAGGCCATCGACTATGTGCTCAAGCCGGTGGATGCCGCCCGGCTCGCGCGAACGGTGGAGCGCATCCGGCGCGCACTGGAGCAGCCGGCGCAGCCGCAGGACGACGCGCGGCTGCTCGCCGCGCTGCAGCGCCTGGCGCCGCAGCCGGCGGCACCGCGCCTGCGCTGGATCCGCGCCTCGGCCGGCACGCTGACGCACCAGGTGGCGGTGGACGAGGTGCTGTTCTTCCGCGCCGACGACAAGTACACCTGCGTGCGCACGCTCGGCGGCGACGAGCACCTGATCCGCACGTCCATCGCCGAGCTGGCGGCGCAGCTCGACCCCGGGCAGTTCGTGCAGGTGCACCGCTCGACCATCGTCAACATGGCACAGCTCGTCGGCACGCGGCGCGACGAGACGAGCCGGCTCTTCCTGCGCCTGAAGGGCCATGCCGAGGAACTGCCGGTCAGCCGCGCCTACGTCCACTTGTTCAAGGCCATGTAGCGGCGGCGCCGGCACCCGGGGCGACAGGTCCGGAAACGGCGAGCCCGGGACCGGCCGGCGGTCACAATGGCCGCATGCTGCCCGACCCCGATGCCGCCTACCTGGCCCTGAAGGCACGCGATGCGCGCTTCGACGGCCGGCTGTTCGTCGGCGTCACCTCCACCGGCGTGTACTGCCGCCCGGTGTGCCGCGTGCGCACGCCGCGGCAGGAGAACTGCCGCTTCTTCGCCACCCGCGCGCAGGCCGAGGCGGCGGCCTTCCGGCCCTGCCTGAAGTGCCGGCCCGAGATCGCGCCGGGGCTGTCGCAGATGGACAGCTCGCGTGCGCTGGCCGACCATGCGGCGCGCACCATCGAGCAGGCCGTCCATGCTGGCGAGGACCTGGCCCTGCCGCTGCTGGCGGCGCGGCTGGGCGTGACCGACCGCCACCTGCGGCGCATCTTCCATGCCGCGCATGGCGTGACGCCGATCGAGTACCTGACGACGCAGCGCCTGCTGCTGGCCAAGCAGCTGCTCACCGACACCACGCAGCCGGTGACGACGGTCGCGCTGGCCAGCGGCTTCGCCAGCCTGCGCCGCTTCAATGCCGCGTTCCGCCAGCGCTACCGGCTGGCGCCGACGCAGCTGCGCCGCGAAGGCGGCGCGGCGCGCGAGACGACGGCACTGCGCCTGGCCTACCGGCCGCCCTACGACCTGGACGGCGTGCTCGGCTTTATGGCCCGGCGCCAGCTCGACGGCATCGAGCAGGTCGATGCCGACACGCTGACGCTGCGCCGCACGCTGGCCCTCACGCACCAGGGCCGGCGGCTCGCCGGCTGGGTGCAGGCGCGCTTCGTGCCGGAACGGCACGAGGTGCACGTGGCGGCCGCGGATCTCCTGGCCCCGGCGCTCGGCGAGCTGCTGCGGCGCATGCGCCAGGCGCTGGACCTGGATGCCGACCCCGGCGAGATCGACGCCGTGATGGCCCGGCTGCCGCTGCCGCTGCGCCCCGGGCTGCGCCTGCCCGGCGCGCTGGACGGTTTCGAGGTCGCGGTGCGTACCGTGCTCGGCCAGCAGGTGACGGTGAAGGCCGCACGCACGCTGCTGGCGCGGCTGGTGGAGCGCTTCGGCGAGCCGCTGGCCACCCCCTTCCCGGCGCTGCACCGGCTGTTCCCGGCCGCGGAGACCCTGGCCGCGGCCAGCGCCGAGGCCATCGGCACGCTGGGCATCGTGCGCCAGCGTGTGGGCGCGCTGCAGGCGCTGGCGCGCGAGGTCGCCGCCGGGCGGCTGGCACTGCACCGCGGCGCCCCGCTGGAGGCCACGCTGGCGGCGCTGCGCGCGCTGCCCGGCGTGGGCGAGTGGACGGCGCAGCTGATCGCGATGCGCGCGCTGGCCTGGCCCGACGCCTGGCCGGCCAGCGACATCGGGCTGATGAATGCGCTGGGCACGCGCGATGCGAAGCGCATCGCGGCGCTCGCCGAACCCTGGCAGCCGTGGCGCGCGTATGCGCTGATGCGGCTGTGGCAGCACGTGGAGACGACATGAACGGCACACGGACCCTGGTGGCGCAATGCCGCATCGCCACCCCGCTCGGCGCGCTGACGCTGGCCGCCACGGCACGCGGCCTGGCCGCCGCGCTGTTCGATGCGCAGCGCCACCACCCCGGTGCGCTCGATGCGCCCGAGGACCCCGCGCATCCCGTGCTGGCGCAGGCCGCGCGCGAATTCGCGGACTACTTCGCCGGCCGGCGCCGGCACTTCGAGGTGCCGCTGGACCCGCAGGGCACGCCCTTCCAGCAGCAGGTCTGGCGCGCGCTGCTCGGCATCGCGCCCGGGACCACGACGAGCTATGGCGCGCTGGCCGCGCAGCTCGGCCGACCGGCGGCGGCGCGCGCCGTGGGCGCCGCGGTCGGCCGCAACCCGGTGGCCATCATCGTGCCCTGCCACCGCGTCGTCGGCAGCGCCGGCGCGCTCACCGGCTACGCCGGCGGGCTGCCGCGCAAGCGCGCGCTGCTCGCGCTGGAGGCACCGGCGCCGTTCGCGCCCACCCCGGCGGTGCCGGCCGCCGCATGAGCGCGCCGGGCCGCTCGAAAGCGCTCGACCCGGAGTGCGCAGCACGCAGGGGGGTCCATTGCGCGGCCGCGACCTGACGGACCTCGTCGCGCTCGCCGCGCTGTGGGGAGCGTCGTTCCTCTTCATGCGCCTGGGCGCGGGCGAGTTCGGCGCGCTGCCGCTGGCCTTCGTGCGCGTGGCCGGCGCCAGCGCGCTGCTGCTGCCGCTGCTGTGCTGGCGCGGCCAGGGCGGCCTGCTGCGGCAGCACTGGCGGCCGCTGGCGGTGATCGGGCTGCTCAACTCGGCGCTGCCGTTCACGCTGTTTGCACTGGCCGCGCTGGTGCTGGGCATCGGACTGATGGCGATCTTCAACGCCACGGCACCGCTGTGGGGCGCGCTGATCGCGTGGCTCTGGCTGGCCGAGCGGCCGGGCGCTTCGCGCGCGGCCGGGCTCGCGGTGGGCTTCGCCGGCGTCGTGGCGCTGTCCATCGGCAAGGCCGACCTGCGGCCGGACGCCTCCGGCATGAGCCCGGCGCTGGGCATCGCCGCCTGCGTGACGGCCACGCTGCTCTACGGCTTCGCGGCCAACTATGCGAAGAAGGCCGCCGCCGCGGTGCCGCCGCTGGCCGTGGCCACGGGCAGCCAGGTCGCCGCCACGCTGGCGCTGGCGCCGCTGGCCTGGTGGGCCTGGCCGGCCACGCCGCCGGGGGCGCGTGCCTGGGTGGCCGCGCTGCTGCTGGCGCTGCTGTGCACGGCCATCGCGTACATCCTGTACTTCCGCCTCATCGCCCGCGTGGGCACCGCGCGCGCGATGTCGGTGACCTTCCTGATCCCGGTCTTTGCGTCGCTGTGGGGCTATCTGTTCCTGGGCGAGCTGCCCACGCCGGCGATGCTCGCCGGCTGCGCGGTGATCCTGCTGGGCACGGCGCTCGCCACCGGGGTGCTGCGGCTGCCGCTGCCGGCGGCGCGCGCCCGGTAAAGCAGAAGGCCGCCGGAACGCGGCGGCCTTCAGGGGGCGGCAGGGCTCAGCGGAAGCGCGGCTGCGGCACCACGCGCAGGTCGCCGGGCAGCGTGGCCAGATAGTCGGCCATCGCCTTGAGCTCGGCGTTCGAGAACTGGGCGACCTGCGCGCCCATGATGGCGTTCGCGCGGCCCACGTTGGGGTTGCCCTGGACCTTGTACGAACGCAGCGCGACGTACAGGTAGTCGGCATGCTGGCCGGCGATCTTGGGGTAGGTGCCGTCGATCGGCTGGTTGTAGTTGGCACCGTGGCAGGACGCGCAGGCGCCGCGCGTGAACAGCGCGGCCAC
Source organism: uncultured Rubrivivax sp. (assembly GCA_964621995.1). Classification (GTDB taxonomy): domain Bacteria; phylum Pseudomonadota; class Gammaproteobacteria; order Burkholderiales; family Burkholderiaceae_C; genus Rubrivivax. Next base: position 7,888 of record CAZUPH010000178.1, read on the forward strand.
CGCGGCGGACGGTTCGCGCACGGTGCCGGCGGCCACCGTCTTGACGCTGGACGCGCCATGCTGCTCGTAGAAGGCGCCCAGGTCGGCCATGTCCTCGTCGGAGAGCGACGCCGCCAGGCCGCGCATCGTGGGATGCTTGCGCTCGCCCTTCTTGTACGCGGCCAGCGCAGCGACGATGTACTTCGCGTTCTGGCCGGAGATCTTCGGCACCTTGTGGATCTCCGGGAAGCTGGCCTGGTAGCCGGCGATGCCATGGCAGCCGATGCACATCGCGGCCTTCTGCTGGCCGGCGGTGACGTCGCCCGCGGCGGCAGGCAGGGTGACCAGGGCGCCGGCCAGCGCCAGCAGGAAGGGGAACGCTTTGCTCATCGTCGGGGGCTGCGGTTCGGGGCAGCGCGCATTATAGGCGTGGCCCTATACTGCCCCGCCGTTTCCGAGCGCCAGTGCAGGCGCAACCCGCACGATGAAATTCCAGGGCTCCGACCAGTATGTCGCCACGCAGGACCTGATGCTGGCCGTCAACGCCGCGGTGACGCTGCAGCGGCCGCTGCTCGTCAAGGGCGAACCAGGCACCGGCAAGACGATGCTGGCCGAGGAGGTGGCGCGTGCGCTGGGCCTGCCGCTGCTGCAGTGGCACATCAAGAGCACCACCAAGGCGCAGCAGGGCCTGTACGAGTACGACGCGGTCAGCCGCC
>CAZUPH010000179.1:0-8561 GCA_964621995.1 uncultured Rubrivivax sp.
GAAGTCGACCCGGGCGCCGCGCTCGCGCAGGGTCTGCGCCAGCCAGTCGCGGCCGTCCTCGCCGCGCACGACGAGCGCGCGGCGGCCCTGCCAGTCGTGCTCGCGCAGCCGCGCCCACAGCGCCTCGGAGTCGAAGGCCGGTGCATCGGGCGCCGGCTCCACCAGCGCGTCGCCGGCCCCGGCCGCCCGCAGCGCCGCGGAGGTGCCGGGCCCGGGCGATCCGGCCAGCGTGCCGGCCGGCCAGGCCGCGTGCGGCGGCCGTGCCGCGAAGAAGTGCTGCACGGCATTGGCGCTGACGAACATGACCAGCGCGTACCACGACAGGTCGCGCCAGGCCGCCTGCAGCGGCGCCGGGTCGTCGGCCGGCGCGATGTCGATCAGCGGCAGCGCCACCGCATCGACGCCGGCGGCGCGCAGCGCGGCGACCCAGGGACCGGCCTGCGCCGCCGGCCGCGTGACGATCAGCCTCATCACCGGCCGCGCGGCGGCGGGCGCCGGCCGCGCATCAGCCCGGGGCCGGCAGGTAGCTGCCGGCGCCGGCGCTGCGCAATTCGGCCGCGGCGCGCTCGCCCAGCGCCCGCGCGGCGGCCTCGTCGGCGACCGCGGCCTCGACACGCGTCTTCAGCAGCGGCCGCGTCGGCGTCTCGCCGTCGCCCAATGCGGCCACCAGCTGCAGCATGTCGCCCTGCCACGTCGCATGCGCGGCCAGCGGCATGCTGCAGCTGCCGCCGAGCGCGCGCGAGACGGCGCGCTCGGCGTGGGCGGCCAGGAAGGTGGGGCGGTGCAGCGTCTGCGCCAGCAGCTCGCGCAGTGCGCCGGCGTCCTCGCGCACCTCCAGCCCCAGCGCGCCCTGCCCGGCGGCCGGGATCATCTGCCCCGGCTCGAAGCAGGCGCGGATGCGCGCGCCCAGCCCCAGCCGCTTGAGCCCGGCGGCGGCCAGCACGATGGCGTCGAAGCCGCCTTCGTCGAGCTTGCGCAGCCGGGTGTCGAGGTTGCCGCGCAGCGGCTCGATGCGCAGGTCCGGCCGCACCGCCAGCAGCTGCACCACGCGGCGCAGGCTGGAGGTGCCGACCACCGCCCCTCGGGGCAGCTCGGCCAGCGACGCGAAGCGCGGCGAGACGAAGGCGTCGCGCGGGTCCTCGCGTTCCCAGATGGCCGCCAGCGCGAAGCCGGGCGGCAGGTCCATCGGCACGTCCTTCAGCGAGTGCACGGCGAGGTGGGCGCGGCCCTCCTCCAGCGCCGTCTCCAGCTCCTTGACGAAAAGGCCCTTGCCGCCGACCTTGGACAGCGCGCGGTCCAGGATCTGGTCGCCGCGCGTGGTCATGCCCAGCAGCTCGACGGCGACGCCGAAGCGCGCCACGAGCAGGTCGCGCACGTGGTGGGCCTGCCACAGCGCGAGTCGGCTCTCGCGGGTGGCGATCACGATGGGGGCTTGCATGCGCCGCATGATAGCCAGCGCGCGGCACCGCAACGGCCGCCCCGCGGCGGTGCCGCGGCACGGCGCTTGCGGGTAGCATCGGTAACCTGGTTACACCGTCTGGAGCCGCCATGTCCCGCACCACCAAGGCGCAGAAGACACCTCCCGCACGCACCGGAACGAGGAAGGACGGCCCCGATTCGGACGCGGCCGCCAAGAACCGGCCGCTGGTCGAGGATATCCGGTTACTCGGTCGCATCCTCGGTGACGTGATCCGCGAGCAGGAAGGCCGCGAGGCCTACGAGCTGATCGAGCGCGTGCGGCAGCTCTCGGTGGCCTACCGGCTGAAGGCCGACGCCAGCGCCGGGCGCGTGCTCGACCGCCTGCTGAAGAACCTCTCGGTCGAGCAGACGGTCACCGTGATCCGCGCCTTCAGCTACTTCAGCCACCTGGCCAACATCGCCGAGGACCGCCACCATGTGCGCCGGCGCGCGGTGCACGAGCGCGAGGGCCACCTGCAGGAGGGCTCGCTGGCGCTGGCCTTCGAGCGCCTGGCGCGCGCGGACCAGCGCGCGGCGGACATCGCGCAGGTGCTGGACCGCGCATTCCTCTCGCCGGTGCTGACCGCCCACCCCACCGAGGTGCAGCGCAAGAGCATCCTGGACGCCGAGCGCACGATCGCGCAGCTGCTGGGCGAGCGCGACGAGCTGCCCACCGCCGAGCGCCGCGCCGACAACGAGGCGCTGATGCGCGCACGCGTCACGCAGCTGTGGCAGACGCGCATGCTGCGCACGACGAAGCTGACGGTGGCCGACGAGATCGAGAATGCGCTGTCGTACTACCCGGCGACCTTCCTGCGCGAGATCCCGCGCCTGTACCGCGAGATCGAGCGTGCGCTGCCCGGCCATGCCGTGGCGCCCTTCCTGCGCATGGGCCACTGGATCGGCGGCGACCGCGACGGCAACCCGAACGTGGGCGCGGCCACCCTGCAGCACGCGCTGGCGCGCCAGGCCGAGGTGGCGCTGCGCCACTACCTGACCGAGGTGCACGCGCTGGGGGCCGAACTGTCGATCAGCGGCACGCTCAGCCGGGTGACGCCCGAGATGCAGGCGCTGGCCGACCGCTCCCCCGACACCAACCCGCACCGCGCCGACGAGCCCTACCGGCGCGCGCTGACCGGCATCTATGCGCGGCTGGCGGCCACGCTGCTGCGGCTGACGGGCACCGAGGCGCTGCGCCACGCGGTGGCGCCGCAGGACCCCTACGCCGGCGCCGCGGAGTTCGCGGCCGACCTGCGCGTGATCGCGCAGTCGCTCGCAAGCCACCACGCGCAGGCGCTGGTGGCGCCGCGGCTGGCGCCGCTGCAGCGCGCGGTGCAGGTCTTCGGCTTCCACCTCGCCACGCTGGACCTGCGCCAGAGCTCGGACAGGCACGAGGCGGTGGTCGCCGAGCTGCTGCGTGTGGCGCGCGTGGAGCCCGACTATGCGGCGCTGGACGAGCCCGCGCGGCGGGCCTGCCTGCTGGCGCGGCTGCGCGACGCGCGGCCGCTGCGCGTGCGCGGCGCGTCCTACTCGGAGCTGGTGCGCGGCGAACTCGCGGTCTTCGAGACCGCGCGCGAGGCGCTGGCGACCTACGGCCGCGACGCGATCCGCCACTACATCATCAGCCACACCGAGGAGGTCTCGGACCTGCTGGAGGTGCTGCTGCTGCAGAAGGAGTGCGGGCTGCTCGAGGGCCTGCTCGGCGAGCACGCGCGCGCCGCGCTGATCACCGTGCCGCTGTTCGAGACCATCGCCGACCTGCGGCGCAGCGAGCCCATCATGCGCGAGTTCTACGCGCTGCCGGGCATCCACGCGCTGGTGCGCGCCAGCGGCGGCGAGCAGGACGTGATGCTGGGCTACAGCGACAGCAACAAGGACGGCGGCGTCTTCACGAGCAACTGGGAGCTCTACCGCGCGGAGACCGCGCTGGTGGCGCTGTTCGACGAGCTGTCGCGCGCCGGCCCGCTGACGCTGCGCCTGTTCCACGGCCGCGGCGGCACCGTGGGCCGCGGCGGCGGGCCCAGCTACCAGGCCATCCTGGCGCAGCCGCCGGGCACCGTGAACGGGCAGATCCGGCTCACCGAGCAGGGCGAGGTCATCGCGTCGAAGTACGCGCACCCGGAGATCGGCCGCCGCAACCTCGAGACCCTGGTCGCCGCCACGCTGGAGGCCACGCTGCTGCACCCGACCAAGAGCCCGCCGCGCGCCTTCCTGGACGCCGCCGCGGCGCTCAGCGAGGCCGCGTACCGCGCCTACCGTCGCATCGTCTACGAGACGCCGGGCTTCACCGACTACTTCTTTGCCGCCACACCGATCCGCGAGATCGCCGAGCTGAACATCGGTTCGCGCCCCGCGGTGCGGCCCAAGGAAGGCCGCAGCACGCGCGCCATCGAGGACCTGCGCGCGATCCCGTGGAGCTTCTCGTGGGGCCAGTGCCGCATGGCGCTGCCGGGCTGGTGCGGCTTCGGCAGCGCGGTGCAGGCCTTGCTGGACGAGGGCGGCGCGGGCGCGCCCGCCGACCGCGACGAGCGCACCGCGCTGCTGCAGCGCATGCACCGGCAGTGGCCCTTTTTCCGCACGCTGTTGTCCAACCTGGACATGGTGCTGGCCAAGAGCGACCTGCGCATCGCCGCGCGCTACGTGGAACTGGTCGAGGACCCGCGCGCCGCGAAGCGCATCTTCGCGCTGCTGAAGGCCGAGTGGCAGCGCACCCACGACGCGCTGGCGCTGATCACCGGGCAGGGCGACCGGCTGCAGTCCAACCCGGCGCTGGCGCGCTCGATCGCGCACCGCTTCCCCTACCTGGACCCGCTGAACCACCTGCAGGTGGAACTGCTGCGCCGCTACCGCGCGCGCCGCGAAGGCGATGCGGTGGAGCGCCTGCAGCGCGGCATCCACCTCAGCATCAACGGCATCGCGGCGGGGCTGCGCAACACCGGCTGAGCTGCGCCACCTCCCTGGGCACAAGGGACGGCAGTCCCCGCCGCGCACGGCGAGGACCATCCCTTCGGGCCGGGCCTGTCAGCGCCGCTTGCGGCTCGCGACCCCGAGTCCCGCCAGCGCCAGACCCACCAGCGCCAGCGTGGCCGGTTCCGGTACCACCGCCGGTTGGCCGGTGGCGCTGATGCTGGCCGACCACGAGGCCGTGGCATTCGAGCCGCACTGTCCGCGTGCGCTGAAGTCCTCGTTGCAGCTGCCCTGCGCGGACCAGCCCAGGCTGAAGCCCGTGCGCTCGAAGCCGTTGCCGGTGACGTAGCCGTTGCCGCTGAAGCCGATGCCGTCGGAGCACTGGTCGTCGGCGCAGGTCAGCGGCGTCGCATTGACCGGGCCCCACTGCTCGAGCACGAACGTGAACCCGCTGAAGGCGTACATCGTCTGCGGGATCGACAGGATCGAGAAGTCGAAGGCCTGGCCCATACCGTCCGGCATCAGGTCGCCCGAGCTGCTGCCCACGGTCATCATCGAGGCCAGGTCGAAGGTGGTCAGGGTGCTGACCAGCGAACCCGGCAGGTCCAGCGCGTCGCCGTTGTTCTCGAAGAAGCCGGTCGCCGAGGCCGAGCCCACGACGAAGGCTGCGTGGGCCAGCGGCGCAGCCAATGCGGAGGCTGCGAACAGCCCCGCTGAAACAATTCGATTCAATTTCATGGGGACTCCATCCGCCACGGAATGTGGCGCATGGAAATCAATGCACGTTGCAGGCCAGAACGATGAATGCCATTCAAATCAACACTGCCGAGGCACAGACCTCGATCTGCGAACGACGTCATGTAATCATTATCGACAAAGACAATTCTTCAGTGCGACGGATTTGGGCCTTCATGAACACGGATGGGCCGATTTCGGCGGAATTCCAGGCAACGGGAAGGCGCCTTGTCTGTGCGCCGCCCCACCCAGCGCGGCGCGCTCGCAGCCAGCGCAGTGGCTTCCCGCACGAAGCGGAGCAACGCATGCGCCCGTCGGGAGGCTACAGCCAGCAGGGTAGGCAGATCGGCCGCATCGAGCGGATGGAACACGAGGACCAGAGGCCGCAATTCCGGCGCGCCGCGCAGCGCGCGATCGATCGATGATCGGGCTGGCTATCTCGCATTAAATGAATGAAATTGATCAGCGCTGCAATTAGCTGATTAATTCGCGCAAAGCGCGCGAATTCCGTCGCCTGCGAACGGCGAATTCTTGACTACAAGATCCGAACGAAGCGCAGGCCCGGGCATCGGACGAATCGTCGGTCTGCGCAGCGCCCGCGGCGCCACGTTCCGGCGCGGCGTGCGGCTGCGAAACCGAAGCCTAGGTCCGCCCCTCGTGGCGATCTGTGCGCTGGCGCACCCGGGGCCGGCTGCAGGCCGCCACGGCCGCGGACGGCTCAGCGCCCGGCGGCCGACGCCCGCTCGCGCTGATGAGCGGCGCGGGCCGCGCCGACCTCGCCCAGCCGAGCCACCTCGGCCAGGTGGCGGCGCCGCGCGGCCAGTGCCGGACAGCCGTAAGGCTGCTCATCGCCGGTGAGCGGCGGCAGGACGGCCGCCGTCAGGGTGTCGTGGTCCGCCTGCATCGCCCGCACCACCTCCGGCGGCCAGCCCAGCCGCCGCGCGAGCGCGATGCCCTGCCCGCGTGCCGCCAGCGTATCGGCACGCTCGGTCAGCTGCCGCACGACGCCGTCGCACGCCTCGCGCCCGGCGCTGCCCGGCGCCAGGTCGCCGGGGCACAGGTCGCGCAGCGCCAGCGCGCCGGCCAGCGCACCGACGCTGAGCACCGACTCCATGTTGACCATCTGAAAGCTCTGCACCAGCTGCAGGTATTCGGGCTGCCCGGGTGGCCAGTGCTGGAGCATCAGCGCGGTCAGCGCGCCGTAGTGCAGGCGGTGGCGGCGCGCCTGCTGCAGGCCGGCCAGCGCCTCGGCGCGGGCGCCGGGCTCGTCGTGGGCCAGCGCCAGCCAGGCCGCGGCGTTGGCCGGCTCGGCACGCACCCAGTCGCGCGCGCTCACGCCGCAGGCGTCCGCCGGCCCGCCCCAGCGGCACAGCGCGAGCGCCAGGTGGATCAGCAGGCCGTCGCCCGACTCGCGGCCCAGCGCCGCCAGCGTGGTGGCACTGCGCCGGCGCAGCGCCGCGTCGGCCAGCAGGTCGGGAGCCAGCAGCAGCGCGGCGGCCTGGCCGCGGGCACCCTGCGCCTGCAGCGTGGCCTTCAGCTGCGGGCGCAGGGCATCGTCGGCATCGCGGCCCAGCGGCGTCGGCAGGTCGTGCGCGTGGCGCTCGCTGCCCGGTACCTGCGGCGGCGCCGGCAGGCGGCCGACGCCGCACAGGTCCAGCACGGCGGGACGGGCCGGCGCGGCCGCCTGCGGCACGGGCGCCTGGCCGCGTGGCGCGGACGGCGGCTCGGGCTGGGGATGCGCCGAGGGCGGCGGGGCCCCGGTCACCGGCGCGCTGGCCTGCGGCGGGGTCGGCGCAGGCTCGGCGGCCGGCCGCGACCACCACCACAGCGCCACCAGCAGCACCAACAACAGCACCAGCGCCAGCGCGCCGGCCGCCAGGCGCCAGCGCCGCACGCTCATCGCCCGGCCTCGGCGGCCAGTGCGGCGCGCACCGCGGGCAGCTGGCGGCGCGAGACGGCCAGCCACTCGTCCAGCGGCGCCAACTGCACCGCCCAGCCGGCTTCGCCCTCGGCGCCGGCGTCGGCGCCCTCGCCCGGGTGCAGCGCCAGCGCGCGGATCGCCCGCCGCGCCACCAGCGCATTGCGGTGGACGCGCAGGAAGCCGGCGCCCAGGCGCTGCTCCAGCTCGGACAGCGAGTCGTCGAGCACGTAGCGGTGCTGCGCGGTGCGCAGCGTCACGTACTTCTGCTCGGCCTTCAGGTACAGCACCTCGTCGTGCGGCACACGCAGCAGCCGGCCGCGGTCCTGCACGACGAGCGCCGGGCCCTCGGCCGCCGGCGCGCCGGTGCGCCGCGCGCGGCGCTGGTGCAGGCGCTGCAGCGCCTCGGCCAGGCGCTCGCGGCGCACCGGCTTGGTCAGGTAGTCGGTGGCGTCCAGTTCGAAGGCGGCGAGCGCATGGCCGGCATGGGCGGTGACGAAGACCACCGCCGGCGGCTGCGGCAGCGCACGCAGCGCGGCGGCCAGCTTCAGCCCGTCGCGGCCGGGCAGGCCGATGTCCAGCAGCAGCGCATCCACCGGGGCCGCAGCCGGCGCGGCACGCAGCGCGGCCAGCGCCTCGTCCGCCGTCGCGGCCTCGGCGACGACCTCGGCCGCGCTGCCGGGCAGTTCGCCCAGCAGCGCACGCAGCCGCCAGCGCGCCGGCGCCTCGTCGTCGACGATCACCAGGCGCAGCGGTTCCTCGGCCATCGCGGGCAGGCGCGGTTCAGGGCGCGGGCAGCACGATGCGCGCGTGGAAGGTCTCCGGCGCGCCGTCGGCGCCCGCCGGCACGCGCCAGGCGTCGCACTGCGCGGCGATGTCGTGCAGCAGGCGCAGCCGCTCGCGCACGTTGTGCAGCGCCATGCCGGCACCGGGCGCACCCGGCTCGTCGCCGACCGTATTGACCACGGTCACGAGGACCTGGCCACGCTGGCGCAGCGTGCGCACGACGATGGTCGCACCGCCGGGCAGCGGCTCCACGCCGTGGCGCACCGCGTTCTCCACCAGCGGCTGCAGCACCAGCGGCGGCACCCGTGCGTCGCCGGCGCGTGGGTCGATCTCCCAGTGCACGCGCAGCCGCTCGCCGAAGCGCACCTGCTCGATCGCCAGGTAGCGCCGCGCCAGCTCGATCTCCTCGTCCAGCGCCACCGAGGCGCCGGCATCGGCCAGCGCGGTGCGGAACAGCTGCGCCAGGTCCTCGAGCACGCTCTCGGCACGCGCCGGGTCCACGCGCACCAGCGCCAGCGCGGTATTGAGCGCGTTGAACAGGAAATGCGGGCGGATGCGCGACTGCAGCTCGGCCAGCCGCGCCGCCGCATTGGCCGGGTGCCAGATGCGCGAGCGCAGGTCCAGCCAGGCCCACAGCAGCGCCGCCAGCGCGACGCCCGCGGCGGCGACCGCGGCCACGCGCAGCGGCGTCGCCTCGCCGCCGAGCCCGGCCCAGGCCAGCGGCGCCCAGGCCAGCAGCGCCGCCGCCGCGCCCAGC
>CAZUPH010000180.1:0-8545 GCA_964621995.1 uncultured Rubrivivax sp.
CGGCCAGGGCGAGATGGGGCGCGCGGTGGCGGCCCGGCTGGCCGCGCTGGGATATCCGGTGCAGGGCTGGCGGCGCGCCGGCACGCCGCTGGCCGAGGTGCTGGCGCGCGCGGCCATCGTCGTCAACCTGCTGCCGCTGACGCCGGCCACGCGCGGCCTGCTCGACGCGCGCGCCTTCGCGGCGATGCCGGCGAAGTCCGCACTCGTCAACCTGGGCCGCGGCGCCCATGTCGTGGATGCCGACCTGCTGGCCGCGCTGGACGCCGGCCACCTGCGCCACGCGGTGCTCGACGTCTTCACGACCGAGCCGCTGCCGGCCGGCCACCCGTACTGGACGCACCCGCGCGTGACGGTGCTGCCGCATGCCGCCGCGGCCACCGACCCGCGCAGCGCGGCCGCGGTGGCCGCGGCCAACCTGCGCGCAGTGCGCGAGGGCGCGCCGCTCGCGCACGTCGTCGAACGCACGCGCGGCTACTGAGCACCCCCGGGCAACGTCGTCGACGTTGCCGGCGGCGAGGGTGCGAGTGCCGCCGCGGGTGCCCCCGGTCGGTGGGGCTGGCCAGCGCGGAGCGGCCTCGACCGGGGCGAGCGGGCTGCAGGCAGGGGCCCGTCGGCTCAGCGGATCTCGAGCGTGCGCCACTCGCTGGTCGCGGCAGTGCGGCCTTCGGCGTCGAGCGCGCGCACGCGCCAGCGCAAGGCCTTGCCGCGCTGCTGCTCGGCAAACCAGGGCGGCGCCAGATACTGGCCGGCGCCGGGACGCAGCAGCGCGGACAGCACCTCGCGCCCCTCGGCCTCGACCTCCAGCCGGGCGAGCACCGCGTCCGGCACGTCGACCCAGCTGAACAGGGGCGGCGCGCCGCGCACCGTCGCCGCCGGCGGCGGCGCGATCAGCGCCACCGTGCGCGGCGCCGCGGCCAGCGTGTCCACCGTCGCGCCGGCGCCGACCCAGTAGCGCAGCACCGGCATCGGAAAGCCGGCCACGCCGCCGGCGATCGCCAGCCGGCCATTGCCGGTATTCGACGTCGCCTCGCGGTCGTCGCTGGCCTCCACGCGCAGCAGCAGCTTGTACGGTCCGTCGGCGCCGCTGGGCAGCCGTGCCGGGTCGGGGCCGGGCAGCGTCGCCTCGCCGGTGGGCGGCAGGAACAGCTCGAAGCGCTCCACCAGCGTCCACCGCCGCTGCAAGGCGCGCCGCTCGACCGGCAGCGTCGCCGCGGTCAGCAGGTCGTCGTCGCCGGGCTCGGGGTCGCCGGGCTGCACCACCTCCCAGCGCCCGCGCAGCGTGCCGCTGCCGTTGTACTGCAGGCGTGCGGAGAACCTCGGCGGCGGCGTGTCGCGCGCGACCACCGCAACGACCGGCGCCGTGCCCGCGGCGTCGAAGGTGAGGCGCACGTCGGTCAGCGCCAGCGGCACACGCGCGCCGCCGCCGCCGAGCCGGCAGGTGACGACGACGAAGCGCTCGCCCGCCGGCCCGCTGAAGCGGCGCACGTAGAAGAACGCCGAGTTCAGCCCGGCGCGTGCGTCCTGCACCGCGCGCCGCGCCACCGACGCCGGGATCGTCATGATGTCGGTCAGGTTCGTGAACGCGCCGCTGGTGCTGGTGCGCGAGCGGTCCAGCGCCAGCGGCAGCCGGCCGTAGACGGTGCCGGGCAGGCAGGGGTTCGTCGCCTGCACCGGGATCGGCGCCTGCAGCAGCGGATCGGCGGCCATCAGCGCCGGCTGCAGCTCGCCGCACCAGAAGGCCTCGACCGGCGCCTCGCCGGGCTCGAGATTCTGGAAGGTCAGGAAGACCGTCGTCGGACCGTTCGCGCGCACGTTGACGCCGAACGGGTGGACCGCCGTCACCGCGGCGGCGCCGGGGGCGAACAGCGAGAAGAACAGCGAGACGATCAGCGACACGATCAGCCCGGGGATCCGCTTGCGCATGGCCGTCTCCGCCTTCATTGCAGTGCGACCGAGAGGCCGACGTCGACCCACCAGGCGCGCCAGTCGCTGGCCAGCCCGAAGATGCGGTCGCGGTGGGTGTCGCCCTGGCGCGCGATGCGCAGGTAGGCCTGCCCGGGCAGGCTGGCGCCGGGTCCGGGCAGCTCGAAGCGCCAGGTGCTCTGCAGCTGCACGGTGGTGCTGCGCGCGAGGCTGCGGTCGTCGGAGTCGTCGCCGAGGTTGTGCGCCAGGTTCGCGGCCACCGCCAGGCGCTCGCCGGCCTGCCAGTCCAGGCCCAGCGAGCCCCCGGTGGTCCAGGTCACGAAGCCGGTCTCCAGCGCCAGGTTGCGGCTGCGGTTGACGGCCAGGTTCGCGCGCAGGCGGTCGCCCAGGCTGCCGGACAGCGAGACCTGGTGGCCGAGGCTGCGGAAGTCGGCCCGTTCGCGCCCGGTCTGCCGGTTGTCCTGCAGCGAGCGCGCCAGCGTGTAGGCCAGCGACGTGGCGCCGAAGGACCACGACAGGTTCAGTTGCTGCGTGTGGTTCATCTGGTCCGGGCGGTGCGTCTCGGCGATGCCCGAGTCCACGGTCGCCGGCGTGTTGGTCGCGCGCTGGTGCACCCGCTGCCAGCTCGCCGCGAGGCTGGGCCAAGGCGACGCCGCGCCGGGCGCGCCGCCGAACCAGGCCGGCAGCGGCAGGTTCAGCGTGAGCCCGTTCTCGTCGGTGCGGTTGGCGAGCACCGTCGCGACGCGGTCGAGGTTGTCCTCGCGGCGCGCCAGTTGCCAGCTCAGCTGGGCACCCGCGATCGCAGCGCGCCACTGCAGCCGCGTCAGCGTCTGGTCGGCGGTGACGAAGGCGCCGATGCTGCGGTACAGCGGCGCCGCGCGCTCGTGACGCAGGCCGACGCCGACATCCAGCCGGTGCGATCCCAGCGCCGCCTGGCGCAGCAGCTCGACCTGCAGGTCGGCCACATGCGCCGGCGCGGTGACCGGCGCGACCGGCTGCAGCTCGCCGCCCAGCGCCAGCAGCGGGTCGAACGGGTTCGTGAAGCGCGAGCGTGCGTACGCCAGCTCGCCGCGCACGCGCCCCTCGGGGCTGCTGCCGACGAGGCGCACACCGAGGCCGCGGCTGCGCTCGGCGTCGCCGATCTCGCCGATGCCGAAGCCGCTGTCGGCGAGCTGGCTCGCGTCGAACCAGGTCAGCTCGGCGCGCAGTCCGCCGGGGCGGTCGGCGATCAGCTCGACGCCGACGCTCAGCGCATGGCTGCGCTGCTCGCGCTCGTCGAGCCCGAACAGGTCGTCGTAGCCCGCCACCGGCTTGCCGTGCAGCGCGCTGGCGCCCAGGTCCAGCCAGGGCGCCAGCCGCGTGCGCGCCGCGACCCCGCGGCTGGACAGGCCCTGCACGAGCAGCGGATGGTTGCCCCACTGCACGTGCCCGGCCTCGATCGCGTGGTCGCCGCGCGACAGCGCGACGCGCCAGTCCGCGAGATCGAGCTTGGGCGCGCGATCCTGCAGCTGCGAGAAGCGCAGCGCCGCGCCGCGAAAGCTGGCGCCGGCGAGGTTGAACTGCGCCTCGGCGCGCCAGTCGCCGCGCGTGCCGGTCCAGGCCAGGCCGCCGCGGCCGGCGAGGTCCCGGGTCTCGCCGCGCGGCGACGCCGGCTGGCCGTCGTCGCGGTCCTCGGCGGCGCGCGACTGCAACTGCAGCTCGGCGCTCGGGCGCAGCTCGCTGCTGTCGAAGCCGGCGGCCGTGCGCACGCGCATCGGCACGCGCAGCACCTCCTGCCACTGGGCATCGGCGACACGCCAGACGACGAACTCGCCCTCGCCGGCGGCCCAGCCGCCGGCGCCGGGGTCGAGCACGACGCGCCCGGGCTCGGGACGGCGCAGCAGCGCGGTGACGTCGCTCGGCCCGGCGAAGAATCGCAGTTCGGCCAGGCCGGCCGCAGTGTCGGCGTCGATGCGCAACTCGAGCGGCTCGTCCGGCGCCACCCAGCGCTCTGCGAAACCCACGCTGATCGGCTGCGCGACGGTGCTGCCTGCCGCGGCGGCCGCAATGGCCGCAGCCGCGAGCTGCCGCGTGCCGCGTCGCAGTGCTGCCTTCACTTCAGGCTCCGCAGCTGCGCCATGCGCGACTCGGCCTGCCCGCGATGGGCGTCGAAGCACTGCTTGTGGGCCTGCAACCCGCTGCGCAGCTGCTGCGTCGCGACGTCGAAGGCCCGCGCCGCGACCGGGCCGATGCCGTCGACACGTTGCGTCGCCTGCTTCGCACTCAGCAGCACCTGCGGCGCCTGGGCGAGCGCCGTCGGCGTGGGTGGCTGGAGCCCGCTCAGTGAGCTCAACACGCCGGTGAGCTGCTGCAGCAGGCCGTCGGTGGCCACGGCCACCGCGGCGTTCACGCGCTGCAGCTGGGCCAGGTCGCCGCGCAGGTCGAGCGCCTTGCCGTGGCAGTCCTTCATCGCGTCCAGGCGCATCGTGACGAAGTCGATGCCCTGGCGCAGGTTCGTGTTCGGCGGCGCCGTCGGCACGGGCGCGGCGACCGGGGCGAGCGCGGCCAGGCGCTGTGGCAACGTTGACACCGCGTGCTGCCACAGCGGTGCGAGCGCCTGCACACGGGTCAGGTCGGCGTTGAAGGGCGCCGGCTCGAAGGCCAGTGCGGGGATCGAATCCGCGTCGGCCTTCAGCGCGCCGCCCTGCTCCTTCAGGCGCAGCACCAGCATCGCGTGCGCCGACGAGGCCTGCGTGTGCGCCTGGCCCAGCGCCTGGGCCGACTGCTGCGCGGCGATCAGGTCCGACTGCCAGCGTGCATGCGCCTGCTGCAGCGCCTGCACACGCTGCGGCAGGTCGGGCTTGGGCAGCGGCAGCGTCGACGCGAGCACCTGCACACGCGCCGCCTCGAACGCGGCGTGCGAGGCTTGAAGCGGCGCGAGGCGCTGGCGCAGGGTTTCGATGCGCGGGCCGAGGCCGAGCGTGCGTTCCAGCGCCGCATCGAGCGCCTGGCGCACCGGAATCGGCACCTGCACCTGCATCGCGCCGCTCGACGAAAACGCCGCCAGCCGCTGCGGCGCGGTCTGCCCCGCGGCGACGATGGTCGAGGCGAGCTGCGCGACACAGGCGCCCATCGCCGCGCTGCCGCTGCGCACGCTATCGCGCAGGCGGTCGATCGCCACCGCCGCGGCGCCGAGGGCGATCACATCGGCCGACAAGCTGTTCTTGTGGGTGTTCACCGCCGCCGCCAACGCGACGAGCGCACGGCCGAGGTCCGCCGAGTCGGCGCCGCTTGCCGCGATGAGCGAAGCGACACGCTGCGCATCGGCACGCGCTGCCTCTGCGGCGCCGGCCAGGCCCGTGAAACGGGCGAGGAAGTCCATGGTCACCGGCACCCCGCGGGCCAGCAGGTCCTCCAGCTCGCCCGCCGCCGCGGCGACCGGCGTCGGCGCGAGTGTCGGCGCGACCGATGGGTAGGGCATCGGCGCGCTGGCGTAGGGCAGCCCGGTCGGCGTGTTCTGCACATGCGGGAAGCTCAAGCCGAAGCGGCTGCCGACACGGTGGAACTCGGCGAGCGGCCACGGCCGCGAGGTCAGCGACGACAGCGGCTCCTGCACGTCGAGCATGAGCTGGCGCACCTCCGGCGGCAGCGGCCCGCCGGCCGGATGCTGCTGCAGCAGCGTGCGCAGCTGCGACTGGAAGGCACGCAGCTGCACGTCCAGGTGCGGCAGCGGCGGCGGCTCGATGGCACACGAGGGGCGGCGCAGCGCGTCGATCTCCGGGAAGTGCTGGGCGAGCAGCGCCGGCCCCGACGCCACCGTCGCCACCGCGCCGACGCGGTACTTGCGGTCCATCGCCTGCAGGCGGGTGACCAGCGTGGTCTGGCGGTTGCGCAGCTCGTCGGCCACGGCAGCAGAGACCCCCGCGCGCAGGTCGGTGCTGGCGTCGATCGCGCGATGCAACTCGGGGAACTTCGTGGCCAGGTCGATGGCCGTGGACGGCACGCCGCCGGCTGCCGGCGGCGCGGGCTCCTCGGCCTTCCTGCGCATCATCTCGAGGTCCTGAAGCATCAACTGCATCAACTGCCCGTTGGCGATCGGGTTGTAGACCGCCAGCGCCGCGTCGCGTGCCTGCTCGGCCGCCTGCTTGGCGGTGGCGGCCGCCTGCTGCACCGTCTGTTGCGGGTTCTGCAAGCGGCGCAGCGCATCGCCGGTGTCCAGCAGCGTGGCATGCAGCCGGCAGTGCACCGACTTCAGCCGCTGGCCGGTGAACAGCACCGGCGGCACCAGCAGCGTCTTCCCGCTGCCGTCGCGAATCGCGACGACGGTGGTGGTGGTGCCGAGGTTCTCCAGCGTCAGCAGCAGGTCGTCGCGGCCGTCGTTCAGCGCCTCGATGAGGCCATTGCGGTTCAGCGTGCGCGTCTGGTTCGCGCCGAGTGTTTCGGTTAGCGTGCCGGGGGTGCCATTGACGCGGTACTTCAGCCTGCAGTCGCTGGCCGCGGCGAACGCAGGGGCCAGCGCGGCGGCGAGCGCGACGACCAGGGCAGGGTGCAGTGCGGACATCGCGGAACTCCATGTTGGGGACATGGCCCGCAGTCTGTGCAGCACGTGCCGTGCGACCCATCCCCGGAAGCCGTCAGGCGCATGCCCATTTCCTGGGATCCGGCGCGACGCTGCGGCTGGCCACACTGGGCACCCTCATGCCTGCCTTCCGCCTCGCTGCCTTCGGCCTCGCCGCCACCCTGCTGCTCGCCGGCGGCGCGCAGGCGGCCGGCGAGTGCCGCTACACGCTGCGCGAGGCCGGGGCGGCAGCGTCGCCGCGCCTGCTCAGCGTCGGCGAGATCGACCGCCGGCTGCCGGCCGGCGTGCAGCGGCTGACCAACCACGGCCCGCACGACCTGCGCCTGGTGTTCGACGGCGCCGCGCCGCGCCAGCTGGCGCGCGACGCGAGCGAACCGGCGCAGGGCACGCTGCCGCCCGGCGTGGCGCTGCGCAGCGTCGAGTGCCTGCCGGTGCGCAGCGTCGGCGCCGCCGCGCCGGCCCGGCTTGCGCGCGCGGCGGCGATCGCGCAACATGCCCCGACCCGCCGACCCGGAAGGGCTCGACCCCCCGGCCCGCACGTGCAGGCCGTTTCCCGAAGCGGCCGTCGCCGGCTCCGGGCGGACGGCCTGCATTGACGCCCCAGACATGCACCCGGTGCTGCTGCTCGAGGACGACCCGGCCACGCGCGAGCGGCTGGCCGGCATCGTGCAGGCGAGCCCGGCGCTGTCGCTGGCCGCCGCCTTCGGCGACCTGAAGAGCGCACTCGCCTGGCTGGCCAGCCACGAGCCGCCGCATGTGCTGCTGGTCGACCTGCAGCTGCCCGACGGCAGCGGCATCGACCTGATCCGCGCCGCGCGCCGCCTCGCACCCGAGGCCGAGGCGATGGTGATCAGCGTCTTCGGCGACGAGGCGCACGTCGTCGCAGCGATCGAGGCCGGTGCCACCGGCTACCTGCTGAAGGACGCAGGCGGCGAAGAGATCGCGATGGCGATCACGCGGCTGCTCGCCGGCGAGTCGCCGATCAGCTCGGCGATCGCGCGCCACCTTCTGCGCCGCTTTCGCAGCGTGCCGAGCGCACCGGCGCCGTCGGCCGCCTCGCCGCTGACCCCGCGCGAAGGCGAGGTGCTCGCGCTGATCGCCAAGGGGCTGTCGTACCAGCGCATCGCCGAGACGCTGGCGATGTCGCCGAATACCGTCACCTCGCACATCAAGCAGATCTACCGCAAGCTGGCGGTCAATTCGCGCGGCGAGGCGGTGTTCGAGGCGCAGCAGCTCGGGCTGCTGCCGCATCCGCGGCCGTGACGCCGCGTGCGCGGCGGGCCCTGGCGCTGCTCGCGGCCGCGGCGGCGGCGCTGCTGCCGTGGGCCCTCGACATCGCGAGCGCGCCGCCCGGGGCGCTGCTCGTCAGCCGGGCGCAGTTTGCCGAGACCATCGACGACCAGCGCGCGCGCGCGGTGACGCTGCCTCACCGCTGGCACGACGACGGCTGCGCCGGCTGCCGCACCGTCTGGTACCGCTTCGACCTGCAGCTGGCCGAACCGCCGCGCGACGCGCAGGCGATCTACCTGGCCGGCGTGGGCGGCAACGCCGCGGCGTACCTGAATGGCCGCCTGCTCGGCGCGGGCGGGCGCTTCAGCGATCCGGTGGCGGTGCTCGGCGCGCGCCCGCTGCTGCTGGCCGCACCGGTGGCCTGGTGGCAGGCGGGCGACAACCGCCTGTACGTGCTCGTCAAGGCCACCGACCCGCGGCACGGCACGATGCCGGCGCCCGCGCTCGGTGCCGAGGCGACGCTGCGCACGCTGGCCGGCTGGCGCAGCGCGCTCGTCGTCACGCTGCCGCAGGTGCTGGCGGCCGCGGCGGCGATGCTCGCCCTGACGATGGGCGTGCTGTGGTTCTACCGCCGCCGCGAGGCCGACTACGCGCTGCTGGCCGCCGCGTGCCTCGCCTGGGCGCTGGCCGGCTTCGTGCGGCTCGTCGTCGAGCCGCCATGGCCGGCGCCCTGGTGGGACGCCTTCGGCCTCGGCGCGCTCGCGCTGCTCGCCACGGCTTTGCTGGCGCTGGCGCCGCGGCTGGCCGGCGCGGCCGCCGCGCCGCCGGGTGCGG
>CAZUPH010000181.1:0-8444 GCA_964621995.1 uncultured Rubrivivax sp.
CGCCCCCGGCGTGGCCCCCGGCAGCCCGGCCGTGGACAGGCAGCCCGCCAGCGGCAGCAGCGACGCGGCCGCCGCGGCCGCGGCGGCGCGCAGGGCGCCTCGGCGCGTCGCCCCGCCGGTCACGGCGCCTTCGCGGGGTTGTTCAGCACGTGCAGGATGGCGGCGCTCTCGGCGTCGGGCTGGCCGCTGAAGTCGGCCGGCCGGTAGCGCATCTGGAAATTCATCAGCACGCGCTGCGTCTGCTCGTCCATCACGCCGGTGGGCTGGATGTTGTAGCCCCATCGCGCGAGCGCGGTCTGGAACCACAGCAGGTCGGGCGGCTGGGCCTCGAACAGCGCGCGCTGCTCGGCCACGCGCGCGGCATCGGGCCAGGGCGGCGTGATGCCCAGCTCGGCCAGGCGCCGCCACGGGAAGGTCGGCCCCGGGTCCACCTTGTACGAGGGCGAGACCTCGCCATGGCCCAGGACGCGTTCGGGCAGGATGCCGTGGCGCTTGACGATGTCCTGCACCAGCGGGATCAGTGCGTCGATCTGCGCGTCGCTGAAGGGCTGGAAGACGCGCTGGCCGTCCGGCGCCACCTTGTAGCCCGGGTGCACGATCTCGATGCCGATCGAGCTGGCATTGAGCAGCCGGTGCCCCTTCCAGGCGCTCTGTCCGCTGTGCCAGGCGCGCCGGTGCTCGTCCACCAGGCGCCAGATGCGCGGCGGCGACTCGTCGCTCAGCAGGTAGTGCGCCGACACCTCCTTCTCGGTGAGGATCTTCATCGACAGCGGGAAGTCGGCCACCGTGTAGTGCAGGATCAGGAACAGCACGCGGCTGTCCTGGCCCTGCGCCTGCTTGCCCACGAGGATGGGCACGCCGCCCTCGGTGGTGGTGTAGCGCGTGGCGCAGGCGCTCATCAGGAGGGCCAGCGCCAGCGTCAGCAGCAGTCTCGGCAGTCGGGTCATGTCGTGGGGTCGTCGTGTGATGCGGGCAGGGCAGTGAGGGCGGCGCGCCGCGCCGCGGTCTCGTGCGCCGGGTCGTGCAGGCGGCGCACCGGCAGGCCGGCGGGCAGGCGTTCGCGCAGCGCCTGCTCGACCGAGGGATGCAGCTCGAAGGCGCGGCCGGCCAGCGCCACCGGGCGCGCGCCGTAGCGCCCCGCGAGCGCCAGCGCCAGCCGCGCGAGCTCCGCCCCGGCCTGGCGCAACAGCGCCAGTGCTGCCGCGTCGGGCGGCGTGGCGCTGGCGGCGGCGGCCACCGCCAGCGCCAGCTTGCCGATCTGGCCGCGCGTGCCGCAGTACACCGCGGCGCGCGTGGCGCGCCAGTCGCTGCCGCCGATGCGCGCGAAGAGCTCGCGGGCCAGCGGCGAGTCGCGCCAGGCGCCGGGGCGCTCGTCCTCGGCGCGCCACACCCGCTTCAGCGCCTCGCGTGCGATCCAGTGGCCGCCGCCGGCGTCGTCGATGATCGCGCCGCGGCCGCCGGCGCGCTGCAGCGCGCCGTGCTCGTCCACGAAGGCGGCGATCGACCCGGTGCCGGCATAGACGACGTAGCCCTCGCCGGGCGCGAAGTGGTTGTGGCAGACGAGCTCGATGTCGTTGACCGCCCGCACCGCTTGCGGTGCGAGGCCGAAGGCCGCACCGGCCAGCTGCGCGAAGACCGGCGCCTGGTCGGCGTCGAAGCCGGTCAGCCCGGCGATCAGCGCGCCGACGCGGCCGCCGGCGCCGGCCGGCGCGGCGTCCGCGGCGATGCGCGCGAGCAGCGCCGCCACCGCGTCGCGGCCCTGCGCGTCGGCGAGCTGCAGCGCGGTCATGCCGGCGACGCGGCCGCTGCCGCGCAGCCGGCCGTCGCGATCGGCCAGCGCCCAGCGGGTCTCGGTGCCGCCGGCATCGAGACCCAGCCCGAGCAGAGTCGTCGCATGGGACATCGGGCGCATTGTGGCCGCCTGGCGCATGAGCCGGGCGCAGCCGCCCATCACCGGCCCTCATGGCCTGGGGTCGGGAGCGGCCCGCACAATCCGCGCATGGATCTCCGTCGTACCGTCCGCATGGCGGCCTGGGCGCTGGCGCTGGCGCTGGCAAGCGCCGCCGCCTCGGCGCGCGAAGGCCCGCTGCCGGCGGCCGTGCGCCTGGCCCTGCAGGCCGCCGGCCTGCCCGAGGACGCGCTCGGCGCCGCCGCGCTGCCGCTGGCGCATGCCGACGCCGCGTGGACCTGGCGCGCGCAGCAGCCGATGCAGCCGGGCTCGGCGATGAAGATCGTGACCAGCATCGTCGCGCTGGACCGCCTGGGCCCCAACCTGCGCGGCTACACCGAACTGCGCAGCGCCGCGCCGCAGGCCGGCGGCGTGCTGCGCGGCGACCTGGTGCTGCGCGGCGGTGCCGACCCGGAACTGGGCCTGCCCGAGTTCTGGGCGCTGCTGCTGGAGCTGCGCCAGCAGGGCATCACCACGATCGAGGGCGACCTGGTGCTGGACCGCACGCTGTACCGGCCGGCGCGCTTCGACCAGGGCCTGCCGCCCTTCGACGACGCGCCGGAGTTTCCCTACAACGTGATCCCGGAGGCGCTCAACCTGGCCGGCAGCCTGCTGGCGCTGGAGCTGCGCGCCGAGGGCGACGCGGTGCGCGCCACCGCCGTGCCGCCGCTGGACGGCCTGGTGCTCGACGCCGGCGCGATGACCCTGGCCGAGGGCCGCTGCGCCGACTGGTCCGACGGCTGGCAGCCGGCGCGCGTGCGCAGCGACGGCGCCACGACGACGGTCGTGCTGGCGGGCAGCTTCCCGCGCGGCTGCACGGTGCGCGCCAGGCTGCAGCTGATCGACCGCGACGAACTCGCGGGCCGCCTCTTCGCGACGCTGTGGCGCGGCCTCGGCGGCAGCTGGGCGGGCCGCGTGCGTGCCGACGCCGCGCCGGCCGACACGCGCGTGCTGGCCAGGCGCCTTGCGCGACCCTGGGGCGAGGTGCTGCGCCCGCTGAACAAGGTCTCGGACAACGTGCTCACGAGGCTGCTGTACCTGAACCTGGGCGTGCCGCAGATGGCTGCGCACCCGCAGGCCACCACGGCCGAGCTGGCCGCGCGCGAGGTCCAGGCCTGGCTCGCCGAGCACGGCATCGACCCCGCGGGGGTGGTGATGGACAACGGCTCCGGGCTGTCGCGCAGCGAGCGCATCGCGCCGCTGCAGCTGGCGCAGATGATCCGCGCCGCCTGGCACGGCCGCCATGCGCCGGAGCTGCTGATGAGCCTGCCGGTGGCCGGCGTGGACGGCACGATGCGCAACCGGCTCAAGGACAGCCCGGCCGCCGGCCGGGCGCGGCTGAAGACCGGCACGCTGCGCAACGTGGTCGCGCTGGCCGGCGTGCTGCACGACGACCGCGGCCGGCCCTGGGCGGTGGCGATGATGGTCAACCACGACCAGGCCTCGCGCGCGCGGCCGGTGCTCGACGCGCTGGTGGACGCAATGGCGCGCGACGGCGTGCACCCGCGGCCGGCGGCGGCCGTCGGCCCGCAGGGGGACGGGCCGTGAGGACCGTGCCACGCATCGTCGTCGTTGGCGGCGGCTTCGCCGGCCTGTGGGCCACGCGCGCGCTGGCGCGCGAGGCGGTGCAGCTCACGCTGATCGACCGCGCCAACCACCACCTGTTCCAGCCGCTGCTGTACCAGGTGGCCACGGCCGGGCTCTCGGCGCCGGACATCGCGGCGCCCTTGCGCCACATCCTGCGCGCGCAGCGCAACGTGCAGGTGCTGATGGGCGAGGTGGTCGGCATCGACCTCGCGGCGCGCCTGGTGCGCTGCGCCGACGGCAGCGCGCTGCCCTACGACCAGCTGCTGGTGGCCAGCGGCGCCACGCATGCCTATTTCGGCAACGACCACTGGGCCGCCCATGCGCCGGGGCTGAAGACGCTGGACGATGCGCTGCTGATCCGCCGCCGCGTGCTGCTGGCCTTCGAGCGCGCCGAGGCCGCGGCCGACGAGGCCGAGCGCGAGGCCTGGCTGCACTTCGCCGTGGTCGGCGGCGGGCCCACCGGCGTGGAGCTGGCCGGGACGCTGGCCGAGATCGCCCGCCACACGCTGCGCCAGGAGTTCCGCCGCATCGACCCGCGGCGTGCGCGCGTGCGGCTGATCGAGGCCGGGCCGGCGCCGCTGGCGAGCTTCCCGCCGGCGCTGCAGGCCAAGACGCGCCGGCAGCTCGAGCGGCTGGGCGTGGAGGTGGTCTGCGGCGCACCGGTGGCCGAGATCTCCGCCGAGGGCTACCGGCTGGGCGAGACCTTCGTGCCCTGCCGCACCGTGCTGTGGGCGGCCGGCGTGGCGGCGTCGCCGCTGGGCCGGCTGCTGGCCGCGCAGGCCGGCGTGGAGTGCGACCGTGCCGGCCGCGTCAAGGTGGCGCCGGACCTCTCGCTGCCCGGCCACCCGGAGGTCTTCGTCGCCGGCGACCTGGCGGCGGTGGCGCAGCGCGACGGGCGCCCGGTGCCCGGCGTCGCGCCGGCGGCCAAGCAGATGGGCCGCCATGTCGCCGCGGCGATGCGCGCTCGGCTTGCCGGCCGCGCCACGCCGGCCTTTGCCTACCAGGACTATGGCAACCTGGCGACCATCGGCCGCATGGCGGCGGTGGTGGACCTGCGCGGGCTGCAGTTCTCCGGCCTGCCGGCCTGGTGGTTCTGGCTGGCCGCGCACGTCTTCTTCCTGATCGGCTTCCGCAACCGGCTGGCCGTGCTGATGAACTGGGCCTGGGCCTACTGGACCTACCAGCGCCACGCACGCATCGTGCTCGGCGGGCGCGCCGGCGCACCGCCCGAGGAGGATCAGGCCAGCAGCCGCTCCGGCGCCAGGTAGGCCTGCCGCCAGGTCTCGAAGTCGACCGTGTCGGCGGCCTCGATGGCCTGCTGTTGCTCGACCGAGCGCCAGGCCTGCTGCTGGAATGCCGCCTGCTGGGCGGCGGTCCAGGGCAGCGCCAGCAGCGCATTGCGCGTCTGCTCGGCCTGGGCGCGGATGAAGGCGGTGTAGCTGCCGCCGAAGTCGCGCTGCATCGTCGCCAGCACGCGCGCCGAAGGCAGCCGTTCGGGGTCGGACAGCGCGGCGCGCGCATCGGCCAGCACGCGGGCATGTTCGCTGCCGCCGAAGCGCGCATCCAGCGCGGCGGCGATCGGCACGCAGTCGTGCAGGATCTCCTCGGCCCATTCCACCAGCGTCACCTCGCGCGTGGACTGGCCGGCGACGCGCTCGAGCTTGAGGCCCGGCTGGCGGCCGTAGGCCGCGGTGCGGTGCTGGTTGCGGCCGAGCGCGGCGATCTCCTCGGGCGTGTCCGGGGGGCTCTCGGCCAGCAGGCAGTGCAGCAGGAAGATGTCCAGGAAGCGCAGCGTCGGCGCCGCGATGCCCAGCGGCTCGAAGGGGTCGAGGTCCATGCAGCGCACCTCGACGTATTCGACGCCGCGCTCGCGCAGCGCGTGCAGCGGGCGCTCGCCGCTGCGGATCACGCGCTTGGGACGGATGGTGCCGTAGAACTCGTTCTCGATCTGCAGCAGCGTGGTCGCGAGCTGGTTGTACTCGCCGCCCAGGTTGCGCACGCCGATGGCCTCGTAGGGCGGGTAGGGCCGCGTCAGCGCGCCGTGCAGGCTGGCCGCGTAGCCTTCCAGCCCGTTGTAGCTGACGGCCAGGCTGGCCTGCGCCTCGCTCTGGTAGCCCAGCCGGCCCATGCGCAGCGAGGTGCCGTGCGGCATGTGCATCGAGTGCGCGCCCAGCGGCTGCAGATCGTGCGCGCGGCCGGCGACGAAGCTCGTGCACACCGCCGGGCTGGCGCCGAACAGCCACAGCAGCAGGAAGGCGTGGCGGCGGAAGTTGCGGATCAGCGCGAAATGCTCGTCGTTGCCCAGCCCGGGCAGCGACCAGTTGTAGTGGATGCCGCTGATCGTCTGCATGCGCCGGCCGTAGCGGTGGCCCAGGCCCATGCGGTACACGCTCTTGGCGCGGCCGACGTTGGAGCTGCCGTAGCGGCCCAGCGGGATCGTCTCGTCGGTCGGCAGCCCGCAGGGCATCGAGCCGACCCACAGCCGCTCGTCGCAGCTGCCGCAGGCCGGGTCGGCCAGCGTGCGCAGCACGAACTGGTGGATCTCGCGCAGCTCGTCCAGGCAGCTCTCGACGCCGCCGTGCACGCCGGTGATCAGCTCGAGCTGGCTCTCGCTGTAGTCGGTGGTGATGTTCGGGTGCGTCAGCGGCGCACCCAGCGCCGCCGGGTGCGGCGTCAGCGCCAGGCCGCCGCCGGGCAGCGCGCGCAGGCTTTCCTTCTCGATGCCGCGCCGCATGCCGCGCAGGCGGTCGGCATCCAGGCGCTGCAGGCGCTCGCTCAGGCTCATTCGGCAGGTCTCGCGGATAACGGGTCGGGTCGGGGGCCGAAGTGGCAGGGGTGACGGCTGCGCCGGGTGCGAAGCGTAAGCGTTCGCGCCGAATCCTGCTTGCCGCTGGACAAACCGTGGACAGCGCGTGCCGGCGTTCAGCCCGCGCCGGCCGGCGGCGCCGCGCCCGCCTCGATCGCCTGCGCCACCGCCAGCGCCGATGCCGCCGCGCCTTCCAGCAGCGGCACGCCGCGGTGCGCCCAGGCGCCGGCCCACCACAGGCGGCGGCCGGGCTCGCGGTGCAGTCGGTGCAGCGCGGCGAGCGAGCGCTCGCTGCCGGCGTCCACCAGCGCGCGCTCGAAGTGCGCCTCGGCCAGCAGCGTGCCGGCGCGCGGCTCGCGCTGCGGCTGCACGGTCTGCAGCAGCGGCGCGGCGTCGCGCAGCGCCGGCTGCACGGCGTTGATCCAGATCGTGCTCTCCGGCCGCTCGGCGCCGGCGCGCACATGCGCATGCACCGGCGACCAGTCGGCGCGCCGCGCCGGCATCAGCGTGGTGTCGCGGTGCATCAGCACCGTCAGCGGCCGGCAGCGGAAGCCGGCCAGCACCGCCGCCTCGTCCGCGCTCGCGTCGGCCACCAGCTCGCGCGCCTGCGGCGCCGCGCAGGCCAGCACCACGTGGTCGTAGCGCTCGGGCGCCTGGCCGCGGCGGTGCAGCAGCACGCCGCCGGGCTCGCGCCGCAGCGCCGTCACGCCGGCGTCGCAGACCACGCGCTGCACGCGCGCCAGCAGCCGCGCCGTGACGTCGTCGGCGCCGTGGCAGGCGCGGCGCACGCTCTGCCGTGTCAGCCCGCCGGCGTGGTAGGCCGCCACCACGTCCGCCGGGTAGGCCGCGGCATCGGCCATCGTGCAGGTGGCGATCGTGGCCACCGCCGGCAGCAGCAGCCCGGCGACGAATTCGGGCTCGATGCGCTCGGCCTCGACGAACTCGGCCAGCGTGCGCCCGGCCAGCTCGCCGCGCGCCAGCGCCGGCAGCGCCGCGGCGCGGAAACGCAAGGCGCCGCGCACGATGCGCCGCGCGCGCACGCCGCGCAGGTCCTGCGGCAGCACGCAGGGCCAGGAGCGGTCGCCCCAGCGCAGGTTGCGCCAGCGGAAATAGACCGCGCCGGTCTCGTCGCTGAAGCTGGTGGCGTAGCTGACCGGTTCGCTGGCCACGCCGAGCTCGTCGTACAGCCGCACCAGCGTCGGGTAGTAGCCGGGGTAGTACACGCGCAGCGGCAGGTCCACGCGCAGCGTCGCGCCGCGATGCACGACGTCCACGCCATGCGCCGCCAGGCCCGGGCGTGCCAGGCGCTCGAACAGGGTCACGCGGTGCCGCGCCGCCAGCCGCCAGGCCGCCACGAGGCCGGCGAGCCCGCCGCCGACGACTGCAATCTCCATGGCGGGCAATCTAACAGCGCACTGCGGCGGCGGGCCGTGGCGGGCCGGCCGGCCGCGGCGGCCGCGAACGCGGACAATGGCGGCCCGCCGAGAAGCATCGTCCATGTCGCCCAACCCCGAGTCCACCGCGCCCGTCGAGCCCACCGAGCCCGTCGGGCAAGTCGAGCCCGTCACGCCCGCCGAGCCCGCCGAGCCCGCCGAGCCCGTCGAGTCCGTCGAGTCCGCAGCGCCTGCGGCGCCAGCGGCGCCGGCGCATGCCGAGGCCGCCGCGCCGCCGCCGGAGCTGTCGCCGGCGGAAACCGCGGCCCGCCTGGCCGCGCTGTTCCCTGCGCTGTTCGGGCCTGGTCCGGCGCGGCCGCTGAAGCTGCGCATCCAGGCCGACATCCAGCAGCGTGCGCCGGGCCAGTTCACGCGCAAGGCGCTGTCGGTCTTCCTGCACCGCCACACCACCGCCACCGCCTACCTGAAGGCGCTGGCGAACTCGCCGCAACGCTTCGACCTCGACGGCGCGCCGGCCGGCGAGGTGGCCGCCGAGCACCGCGACGCCGCGGCCGTGGAGGTGGCGCGCCGGCGCGCCATCGTGGACGCACGCCGCGCCGCCGAGCGCGACGCCCAGCGTGCGGCCGAGCGGGCGCAGCGCGAAGCGGCGCGGGCCGCAGGGGCAGCGTCCGCGGCGGCCGGTGGCGCGGCGGACGGTGCGACGGCGCCG
>CAZUPH010000182.1:0-259 GCA_964621995.1 uncultured Rubrivivax sp.
GCGGCGCTGGCCGGCCTGCTGGCCGCCGCGGCGGCCGCGGCCCAGGCGCCGCCGCGCCTGCTGGTGTGGATCAACGGCGACAAGGGCTACAACGGGCTGCAGAAGGTCGGCGACGCCTTCACCCGCGCCTCCGGGGTGCCGGTCGTCGTGCAGCACCCGGAGGGCGCGCCGGACAAGTTCCAGGCCGCGGCCGCGGCCGGCAAGGGCCCGGACATCTTCTGCTGGCCGCACGACCGCGTCGGCGAGTGGGCGCGCGCCG
>CAZUPH010000182.1:269-8417 GCA_964621995.1 uncultured Rubrivivax sp.
CTGATCACGCCCCTGCGCCCGCCGCGCCGGCTGCGCGACGAGATCGAGGACTCGGCCTGGCAGGCCTTCACCTGGAACGGCCAGGTCTGGGGCTACCCGATCGCCATCGAGGCCGTCGGCCTCATCTACAACAAGGCCCTGGTGGCGCAGCCGCCGGCCAGCTTCGAGGAGCTCATCGAGCTCGACCGCAAGCTCAAGCCGCAGGGCAAGGGCGCCATCCTCTGGGCCTACAACAACTCCTTCTTCACCTGGCCGCTGCTGGCCGGGCCCGGCGGCTTCGTCTTCGGGCGCAATGCGGCCGGCGAGCTGGACCCGAAGGTGGTGGGCGTCAACGCGCCGGGGGCGGTCGTCGGCGCGCGCATGCTGGACCGCCTGGTGCGCGAGGGCCACATGCCGCGCGGCGCGCGCTACTCGGAGATGGAGGCCGCCTTCAACCGCGGGCAGGTCGCGACGATGATCAGCGGCCCCTGGGCCTGGGACAACGTGCGCAGGAGCGGCATCGACTTCGGCGTGGCGCCGATCCCGTCGATCGCCGGCCACCCGGCCAGGCCCTTCGTCGGCGTGCTCGGCTGCATGATCGCCGCGCCCAGCCGCATCAAGGACATCGCGCGCGAATTCATCGAGCACCACCTGCTGAAGGTGGAGAGCCTGAAGACCATCAGCGCCGACGTGCCGCTGGGCACGCCGGCCAACAAGGCCTACTTCCGCGAGCTGCAGTCCGACCCGCTGATCGCCGCGACCATGGCCAACGCCCGCGCCGGCGAGGCGATCCCCAACATCCCGGAGATGCAGCGCTTCTTCCCGGCGATCGACGCCGCGCTGGAGGCCATCACCAACGGCCGGCAGTCGCCCAAGGACGCGCTCGACGGCGCGGCCGCGCGCATGCTCAGCCGCTGAGGTGACCGTGGACGCCGCCGCCCCCGCCGCCCCGCCGCCGACGCACGGCCGCGCGCGCCGGCGCATGCCGGCGGCGCTGCAGTGGGCGGTCGCCGGCGCCGCCGCGCTGGGCGTGCTGTGGCTGAGCTTCAGCCTGTACCTGGCCGGGCAGCCGCTGGTGGCCCTGGGCGTGCTCGGCTTCGGCGGCGCGGCGGTGTGGATCTACGGCACCGCCACCTCGGTGGCCTGGAAGTACCTGTTCCCGGGCGTGGCCGGGATGCTGCTGTTCGTCGCCTTCCCGCTGCTGTACACGGTGCAGATCGGCTTCACGAACTACTCGTCGGGCAACCTGCTGGAATTCGAGCGCGCACGCGCCTACCTGCTGGACCAGACCCTGGTCGACGAGGAACATACGCTGGCCTTCACGCTGCACCCCGAGGGCGGGCAGCTGCGGCTGCGGCTGGCGCCGCACGACGGGGCGCCGGGCGCGGTCTACCTGTCGCCGCCGCTGGCGCTGGACGGCGCCGACGAGGCCGCGCCGGTGCCGATGGCGCCGGCGCCGGCGGATGCGCAGCTGGCCGAGCCGCTGTCGCTGCGCGAGGTGGTGCGCCGCCGCGACGCGCTGCGCGGGCTGGCGCTGCGGCTGCCCGGTGCCGCCGACGGCGAGCTGCTGCACTACGCCGGCCTGCGCGAATTCGGCCGCATCGAACCGCTGTGGCGCGAGCAGCCCGACGGCAGCCTGGTGCATCTGGCCACCGGCCGCGTCTTCCACGCCAACCACGACACCGGCTTCTACGAGACCGCCGACGGCCAGCGCATGCCGCCGGGCTGGCGCGTGGGCATCGGCCTGGCGAACTACACGCGCATGCTGCTGGACGCCGACTTCCGCGGCCCCTTCGTCAGCATCTTCGTCTGGACCGTGGCCTTCGCCGGCCTGACGGTGCTGTTCGCCACCGCGATCGGCATGTCGCTGGCGGTGCTGCTGGAGTGGCCTGCGCTGAAGGGCCGCGCGGTCTACCGCACGCTGCTGTTCCTGCCCTACGCGGTGCCGGGCTTCATCAGCATCCTCGTCTTCAAGGGCCTGTTCAACCAGAACTTCGGCGAGATCAACGCCATCCTGGACTGGGCCTTCGGCGTGCGCCCGGCCTGGTTCGCCGACCCCTGGCTGGCGCGGACGATGATCCTCATCGTCAACACCTGGCTGGGCTACCCGTACATCATGATCCTGTGCAGCGGGCTGCTGAAGTCCATTCCGCAGGACCTGTACGAGGCCAGCGCGATCGCCGGCGCCTCGCCCTGGGTCAACTTCACGCGCATCACGGCGCCGCTGATCATCCGGCCGCTGACGCCGCTGCTGATCAGCGCCTTCGCGTTCAACTTCAACAACTTCGTGCTGATCAGCCTGCTCACCGACGGGCGGCCGGACTTCCTGAACACCAAGCTGCCGGCGGGCACCACCGACATCCTGGTCAGCTACACCTACCGCATCGCGTTCACCGACAGCGGGCAGAACTTCGGCCTCGCGGCGGCGATCTCGACGCTGATCTTCGTGATGGTCGCGGTGATGGCGCTGGTGCAGCTGCGCTTCACGCAGAAGGCTGGCAGCCGATGAGCCGCACGCCCGGCCCGCAGCGCGCCGGCTCGGCTGCCGGCCACCGACCCTAGGAGCCCGAAACCCATGCCCCTGGTCACCGGAAAGAGCCAGCGCTGGCGCGTCTGGGCCGCCCACGCCGCGCTGTGGGCGCTGCTGGCGCTGACGCTGTTCCCGCTGCTGGCCGTGCTCAGCATCTCGCTGCGGCCAGGCAACTTCGCCACCGGCAGCATCATCCCCACGCAGATCAGCCTGGAGCACTGGCAGCTCGCGCTGGGCATCCCGGTCACGCTGCCCGACGGCACGCTGCGCCAGCCGCCGTTCCCGGTGCTGCTGTGGCTGTGGAACAGCATCAAGGTCGCCACCATCGCGGCGCTGCTGATCGTGGCCATCAGCACCACCGCGGCCTACGCCTTCGCGCGGCTGCGCTTCGCGAACAAGCAGACCATCCTCAACGCGATGCTGCTGCTGCAGATGTTCCCGGTGGCGGTGGCGCTGGTCGCGATCTACGCCATCTTCGAGGGCCTGGGCTCTCGCGTGCCCTGGCTGGGCATCGAGACGCACGCCGGGCTGATCGTCGCCTACCTGGGCGGCGTGGCGATGCACATCTGGACCATCAAGGGCTACTTCGAGACCATCCCGGTGGAGATCGAGGAGAACGCCAAGGTCGACGGCGCCACGCACTGGCAGACCTTCCGCTTCGTGCTGCTGCCAATGGCGGTGCCCATCCTGATGGTGGTCTTCGTGCTCGCCTTCATCGGCACCATCATCGAGTACCCGGTGGCCAGCATCCTGCTGCGCGAGGAGGCCAACCTGACGCTCGCGGTGGGCAGCAAGTTCTACCTCTACGAGCAGCGCTACCTGTGGGGTGACTTCGCCGCCGCGGCGGTGCTCTCGGGGCTGCCGATCACGCTGGTCTTCCTGGCCGCGCAGCGCTGGATCGTCAGCGGGCTCACCTCCGGCGGGGTCAAGGGGTGAGGCGCGCGTTCGCCGCCGCCGCCGCCGCTGCCGCCGCAGCAGCGCTCGGCCTGGCCGGGCCGGCCGGGGCCGACGGCGCCCGCGGCACCACCGGTGTCGCCACCCCCGCCGCCACCCCGGCCGCCGCCTGCCGCGCCGACCCGCTCGGCGGCCGCAGCCTGTACCTGCGCGGCGGCTTCAACAGCTGGAGTGCGGTCGAGTCGCAGCGCTTCGTCTGGGTCTGCGACCGCTGGCAGCTGGTGGCGCGGCTGGCCGGCGAGCATCCGTTCAAGATCGCCGACGAAGGCTGGAGCGCCGATGCCGACTTCGGCGCCCCGCGCGACGGCGGGGGCGCCGCCACCGGCCTGCTGGCGCTGCGCGGCGCCGAATTGCGCCGGCGCTTCGACGGCGTCCACCGCTTCACGATCACCATGACCAGCAAGCTGCCCCGTCTCGCCATCGAGTCCTGCCCCGACCCCGCGCCGCTGGGTCCGGCGCAGCTCTTCCTGCGCGGCACCCCCAACAACTGGGCGGCGCTGGACGAGTTTGCCTTCCAGTACAGCTGCGACGCCTACTACCTGAACGTGCGGCTGAAGGGCCGCCACGAGTTCAAGGTGGCCGACACCGCCTGGAAGCGCGAGACGACCATCGGCGCCAGTGCCGACGGGCAGGCCAACTTCGTGCACGACTTCGACGGCGAGCACACCGTGCGCCTGGTCTGGGCCGGCGGCCGGCCGCAGCTCAGCGTCGGCCCGCTGTCCTTCGCCGACCCCAGCGCCAGGCTGGTCGGCGACCCGGTCGCGCTGAGCCTGGCCTTCGACTCGCGCGACGCCGCCTCCAAGCGCCCCTTCGGCGCCGTGCCGGCCGGCACGACGGTGGAGTTCGAGGTCGGTTCGCTGCCCGGCGTGGACGCGCTGACGCTGGTGGTCGAGCGCCGCCGCCTCGAAGGCAACCAGGAGCTGCTGGAGTACACCGAGACCGCGCGCGTGGCGATGACGCCGCGCCGCGAGGGCGACCGGCTGCGCTGGCGAGCGCGCCACCGCTTCGACGAGGTCGCGGTGCACGGCTGGTGGTTCGAGGCGCGCATCGGCGCGCAGCGCTACGCGCTGCAGAACAATGCCGACGCGGTCCACTGGACGCGCGAGAAGGGCAGCGGCGGCCCCGCCGCGGTCGCCGAGCTGCCGGCCAGCCCGAAGGCGGTGCGCCGCTTCCGCCAGACCGTCTTCGACCCGGCCTTCCGCGTGCCCGACTGGGCGCCGGACATCGTCTACTACTACATCTTCCCCGAGCGCTTCCGCAACGGCGACCCCGGCAACGACCCGGTGCCGGGCCGCGACCGCTACCGCCACACGACGGTGGAGAAGCATCCGCAGTGGCTGGGCCGGCCCTACAAGCCGGGCAGCGGCGACGGCAGCGACGCCGTCTACAACAACGACTTCTTCGGCGGCGACCTGGCCGGCATCATCGACAAGCTCGACGACATCCGCGAGCTCGGCGCCAACACGCTGTACCTGACGCCGATCTTCAAGGCCGGCAGCAACCACAAGTACGACACCGCGGACTACCTGCAGGTCGACCCGGCCTTCGGCAGCAACGCCGACTTCGAGCGCCTGGCGCGCGAGGCGGCGCGGCGCGGCATGCGCATCGTGCTGGACACCAGCCTGAACCACACGGGCAGCGACTCGGTCTACTTCAACCGCTACGGCAATTTCCCGGGCCGCGGCGCCTTCCAGAACGGGCGCATCGACCCCGGCTCGCCCTACGCCTCGTGGTACCGCTTCGACCCCACGCAGAAGGACCCCGACCGCCAGTACCAGGGCTGGGTCGGCGTCACCGACCTGCCGGAGCTGGACAAGGCCAGCCCCGCGCTGCGCGAGTTCTTCTACCGCGCGCCGGACTCGGTGATGAAGCGCTGGCTGGACCTCGGCGCCGCCGGCTGGCGCATGGACGTCGCGCCCTGGGTGCCCGACGACTTCTGGCGCGAGTGGCGCGCCGCGATCAAGGCCCACCGCCCCGACGCGCTGACCGTCGCCGAGACCTGGTTCGACTCGAGCAAGTATTTCCTCGGCGACATGTTCGACTCGACGATGAACTACATCTTCCGCAACGCCGTGCTCGACTATGCCGGCGGCGCGAAGGCGAGCGACATCGTCCGGCAGCTGGAGTGGCTGCGCGAGGCCTATCCGCCGCAGGCCTTCTTCGCGCTGATGAACCTGCTGTCCACGCACGACCAGGCGCGCAGCCTGCACCTGCTGGGCTGGCAGGACGGCGAGCGCGACCCGGCCGTCATCGAGCGCGCCAAGCGCCGGCTGCTGCTGGCGGTGCTCTTCCAGATGACCTACCCCGGGTCGCCCGCCGTCTACTACGGCGACGAGGTCGGCGTGACCGGCGGCGACGACCCCTACAACCGCGCACCCTATCCCTGGGCCGACCAGGGTGGCGCGCCGGACCTGGCGCTGCGTGCGCAGTTCCGGCGCCTGATCGCGCTGCGCCACGAGCACGCGGTGCTGCGCCGCGGCAGCCTGGAGGCGCCGCTGCACGTGGACGAGCATGTGGTCGTGCTGCTGCGCCGGCTGGGCGGGCGCTTCGCGCTGGTGGCCACCAGCAACGCCGCCGCGCCGCGGCAGGTGACGGTGGCGCTGCCGGCCGGGCTGCGCGGCGACCTGGCCGACGCGCTCGGCGGGCCGCCGGTAGCGGTGGACGCCGCCGGCCGCGCCAGCTTCGAGGTGCCGGCGCTGTTCGGGCGCGTGCTGCTCGGCGGGGCTGCAGGCGAAGCGGCCACCCGAGGCGGCCGCTGAGGGGAACGCGCCGGGGCGGCGCGGGAGGGCGGGAGGGGGGGCGGGGCGGGCGCTGCTCAGGCCGCCGGCCACAGCGCGAAGGCCACGCCGAGCACGGCCACCACCAGCGGCAGCGCGCCGAGCCAGGCCACCGGCAGCGGCGTGCGGCGCGGCGGCGGTTCGTCGACGAACAGGTCCTCGGCGAAGGCCTCGCTGCGCCAGCAGTTCTCGGGCAGGGTGGTGTGCACGGCCGGGAGCTCCTTCGAGGCGTTGTCGGGATCGTCGTGCGCTGGTGTGTCGCAGTGGTGTCAGTCTGGAGTCTTCTTCGTCGCAGCGGTTCCCTCGTCGGAGGGACGCACCTGAAACAATTGCAACTTCGGCGCGTCCGGCGGCCGTTCGCGTGAACGATGGCACGGGCGGGCGCGGCCGCCGCGGCGCTGCCGCCGCGACCTATGATTTCCGGCCATGGGCTTTGCGCTCACCAAGATCCAGCCGCCGCGCCTGCGCGCCGGGCTGCTGCTCGCGCGGCCGGCGCTGGAGCAGGCGCTGGCCGAGGCACTGACGACGCGGCGCGCGGTGCTGTTGTGCGCCCCGGCCGGCGACGGCAAGACGGCGCTGCTGGCCCAGGTGCTCGAGCGCCGGCGCGACTCTCTGGCGCTGGCCTGGGTGTCGCTGGACCCCGGCGACGACCTGCACCGGCTGCTGGAGTGCCTGTTCGCCGCGCTGGAGCCGCTGGACCCGCCCTGGCGCAGCGCGCCCGAGGGCCTGCTCGCGGCGGCGCAGGGCGGCGACGGCGCCCGGCGCGCGGTCGCCGCCGAGATCGTCAATGCGCTCGAGGCCTGCGACGTGGCGCATGGCGTGATCGTGCTCGACGACCTGCACCACCTCGAGGACCCCGACGCGCTGGACCTGCTGGGCGTGCTGCTGCAGCGGCTGGGTCCGCGCTTCACGCTCGCGCTGGTCTCGCGCATCGAGCCGCGGCTGCGCCTGGCGCGCCTGCGCGCCGAGGGGACGCTGGCCGAGTTCCGCGAGGACCGGCTGCGCTTCTCGCGCGAGGAGGCCGTGGCGCTGCTGGCCCGCGACGGCGTGCCCGCCGAGGCCGCCGAGGCGCTGTACCGGCGCACCGGCGGCTGGGCCGCGGGCCTGCGGCTGGCGCTCAGCGGCGGGCGCGGCGTTGCCGGCGGCCTGCGTGCCGGCGTCGCGATCGACCGCCAGGCCTTCGACTACCTGGCCAGCGAGGTGCTGGCCCAGCTGGAGGACGGGCTGCGCGAATTCCTGCTGCAGACCAGCGTGCTGCACGAGCTGGACGCCGCGCGCTGCGCCGCGCTGACCGGCGACGCGCTGGCGCCGCGCTGGCTGGACGAGATCGAGCGGCGCGGGCTGTTCGCCAGCGCCGTCGACGGGACGGTGCGCATGCTGCGGCTGCACGACCTGTTCCGCGACGCGCTGCAGCACCGCCTGCAGGTGGAGCGGCCGGCCGACGCCGCCGCGCTGGCGCTGCGGGCGGCGTCGCTCGAGAGCGACCCGCTGCGCCGCCAGGCGCTGCTGCTCGCCGCGGGACGGCCGGACGAGGCCGCGCGCGCGCTGCACGCCGCGGCGCCGGCGCTGCTGTCGGAGGGCGCGGCGGCGACGCTGCTGCGCCTGATCGGCCAGTTTCCACCGGCGCAGGCGGCGGCGAGCGCGGAGCTGCAGCAGGTGGCCGGGCATGCGCGCATGAGCCAGTGGGAGCCGCGCGCCTCGGCGCAGCACTTCGCCCAGGCGCAGGCGCTGTACGAGGCGCGCGGCGAGACCGCCGCCGCCGCGCGCGTGCAGGCGCACCGCGCGGTGACGCTGGTCGCCGTCGGCTGCTTCGACGAGGCCGGCGCGCTGCTGGCACAGCTGCAGGCCGGCGCGGCGCCGGGCGACGAGACCCGCATCGTCGCGCTCGCGGCGCAGGGCTGGCAGGCC
>CAZUPH010000183.1:0-8400 GCA_964621995.1 uncultured Rubrivivax sp.
GGCGGTGCCGCGGCCGCCGGGGCAGCGGCCGCGGCGGCCGGGCGGCCGGGACCGGCGCTGGTGGCGCAGCCGGCGAGGGTGGACACCGCCAGCACGAGGACGGCCAGGCGGGAGGGTTCGGGACGGATGGGCAGGGGCATCGTTCGGGGCGGGCACGGGGTGCCGGGACAGCGGGCGGCTGGAAGGCCGGTGAAGGACTGCGAAGACAGGCAATGGCTGGAGAAGGCCGGCATTCTGCAAAGTTGTGCGCCGCCGTGCAGAGGGCGACCCCGCGGTTCGGCCCGCGCTGCGACGAACGACCGCGCCAGCGGCACGAAGTGCGGCATCCGGCCGACGAACGGCGCCCGCGCGGGCGCTCCCCGGCCGCCCCGCCGCTAGACTCCGCGCTGCCGCATGCCGCCCGCCGCCCCCTCCCCCGCCGACCCGCCGCGGCCCGCCCCCACCCACCTGCTGTACCTGCACGGGTTCCGCTCGTCGCCGAAGTCGTTCAAGGCGCAGCGCCTGCACGCCTGGCTGCAGGCCCGCCGCCCCGACGTGCACTGGTGGTGCCCGCAGCTGCCGCCCTCGCCGCGCGAGGCGATGGCGCTGGTGATGCAGGGCGTCGCTGCCTGGCCGCACGCGCGCATGGCGGTGCTGGGCAGCTCGCTCGGCGGCTACTACGCGACCTGGGTCGCCGAGCGGCTGGGCTGCCGCGCGGTGCTGCTCAACCCGGCCATCGACCCGGCGCGCGACCTCGCGGCCTATATCGGCGAGCAGACGGCGTTCCACACGCCCGAGGAGCGCTTCTTCTTCCGCGCCGAGTACGTGGACGAGCTGCGCGCGCTGCAAGCCGGTCCCGTCACGCGGCCCGACCGCTACCTGGCCATCGTCGCCAAGGGCGACGAGGTGCTGGACTGGCGCGAGATGGTCGCGCGCTACCCCGGCACGCGGCTGCACCTGCTGGAAGGCGGCGACCATGCGCTGTCGGACTTCGAGGCGCACCTGCCGCTGATCACCGATTTCCTGTCACTGACCCCGAGATCATGAGACTGAAGGACCGCATCTGCATCGTCACCGGCGCCGCGCAGGGCATCGGTGCGGCCACCGTCGCGAAGCTGGCCGCGGAGGGCGCCACCGTCGTGGCCTGCGACCGCCGCGCGCAGGAGGTGCCCGGCGCCGCGCTGGCGCTGGCCGTGGACGTGACCGACCGCGCGGCGGTCGACGCGATGGTGGCCACCGTCGTGGCGCGCTACGGGCGTATCGACGTGCTGGTCAACAACGCCGGCATCACGCAGGACGCGCGGCTGGTGAAGATGACGATCTAGCAGTTCGACGCCGTCATCGACGTCAACCTGCGCGGCGTCTTCCACTGCACGCAGGCGGTGGCCCCGCTGATGCTGGAGCGCGGCGCCGGCGTGATCCTCAATGCCAGCAGCGTGGTCGGGATCTACGGCAACTACGGCCAGACCAACTATGCGGCCAGCAAGTTCGGCGTCATCGGCTTCACCAAGACCTGGGCGCGCGAGCTCGGGCCCAAGGGCGTGCGCGTCAATGCCGTCGCGCCGGGCTTCATCGAGACGCCGATCCTGCAGACGATCCCGGACAAGGTGCTGGACCACATGCGCGAGCAGGTGCCGCTGAAGCGGCTGGGGCGGCCGGAGGAGATCGCGGCGGTCTATGCCTTCCTGGCCAGCGACGACGCGAGCTACGTCAACGGCGCGGTCATCGAGGTGTCCGGCGGCATGACTGTCTGAGAGTGTGAGAGGCCATCCCATGCGCGGGCGCATGGGATGGCCTCTCACACTCTGCCTCGCGCAGGGGCAAACGGGCCGGCGGCCGCGCCCAGCGGCGACAATCCACCCGATGTATGCCCTCTTCGACGACGCCGGCCGCTTCCACGCCGGCCGCGTCCTCTCCGACGCCGGCAGCTCGCTGCAGATCGAGCTGGACAGCGGCAAGCGCGTCAAGGTCAAGTCCGCCAACCTGATGCTGCGCTTCGAGCAGCCGGCCCCGGCCGAGCTGCTGGCGCGGGCCCAGGCGCTGGCCGCCGAGATCGACCTCGACCTGGCCTGGGAATTCGCGCCCGAGGCCGACTTCGGCTTCGCCGACCTGGCGCGCGAGTATTTCAACGCCCAGGCCGGCCCGGAGCATCAGGCCGCCGCGCTGCTGCGCCTGCACGAGGCGCCGCACTATTTCCGCCGCCTCGGCAAGGGCCTGTACCGCAAGGCGCCGGAGGAGACGGTCAAGGCCGCGCTGCTGGGCATCGAGCGCAAGAAGCAGCTCGCCGCGCAGATCGACGCCTGGGCCGGCGAGCTGGCCGCCGGCCGCTGCCCGGAGCCGGTGCGCGAGCAGCTCTACCGCATCCTGTTCCGGCCCGACAAGAATGCGGCCGAGACCAAGGCCGTCATCGAGGCTGCCAAGCGCACGCACCGCTCGCCGCTGGACCTGCTGCGCGAGGCCGGCGCCATCGACAGCCCCTACCAGTTCCACTGGCGGCGCTTCCTGTTCGAGCAGTTTCCGCAGGGCACCGGCTTCCCGGCGCTGCCGGTGCCGGCGATCGCCGAGGAGCTGCCGCTGGCGCCGCAGCCGGCCTTCAGCATCGACGACTCGGCCACCACGGAAATCGACGATGCGCTGTCGGTGCAGGGCCTGGGCAGCGGCACCGTCACTTTCGGCATCCACATCGCGGCCCCCGGGCTGGCGCTGGCGCCCGACGCACCGCTGGACCAGGTGGCGCGCGCGCGGCTGTCCACCGTGTACATGCCGGGCTGGAAGATCACGATGCTGCCCGACGACGTGGTGCAGGCCTACACGCTGAGCGAAGGCCGCGACTGCCCGGCGGTGAGCCTGTACCTGAGCATCGACGAGGCCACGCTGGACATCCGCGGCAGCGAGACGCGGCTCGAGCGCGTGCACATCGGCGCCAACCTGCGCCACGACCGGCTCGACGACGTGGTCACGGTGGCCAGCCTGGACGGCCAGGCGCCGGCCGAGTACCCCTACGCCGCCGAGCTGGCCTTCTGCTGGAAGCTGGCGCAGGTGCTGAAGATCCGCCGCGAGCAGGTGCGTGGCAAGCCCGAGACCTTCACGCGGCCGGACTACAGCTTCCGCCTGGAGCGCGCGGACGGCGACGCCCCGCCCGCGGGCGACGAGCCGGTGCAGATCACGACGCGCAGGCGCGGCGCGCCGCTGGACCTGATCGTCGCCGAGGCGATGATCCTGGCCAACAGCACCTGGGGCGGCTGGCTGGCGCAGCTGGGCGTGCCGGCCATCTACCGCAGCCAGGCCAGCCTGCTGCCGGGCATCAAGGTGCGCATGGGTGCCAAGCCGCTGCCGCATGCCGGCATGGGCGTGGCGCAGTACGCCTGGGCCACCTCGCCGCTGCGCCGCTACGTGGACCTGGTCAACCAGTGGCAGATCATCGCCGCCGCCCGCCACGGCCGCACCGCGGCGCTGGCGGCGCCGTTCAAGCCCCGGGATGCGGCGCTTTTCTCGGTGATCTCGACCTTCGACGCGGCGTACAGTGCCTACAACGCCTTCCAGCAGGGCATCGAGCGCTACTGGACGCTGCGCTGGATCGAACAGAACGCCGTGGCCGAGCTCGAAGCGACCGTGATGAAGGAAGGACTGGTGCGCGCCGATGCGCTGCCGCTGGTCTTCCGCGTGCCCGGCACCGAGTCCTTCGCCCGGGGCACCCGCGTGCGCGCCCGCGTCGCCGGCATCGATCTGCTGACGCTGGACCTGCACGCGTCGCTGGTGGCGCGTCTGGATGCCGTGGCCGCGGTCAGCGACGAGGCCGAGGCGGACGCCGAGGACGCCGAGGCCGCCGCCGCGCCGCTGGCGCTGGCCATCGAGGTCGGCGACGAGCCTGAGGCCGCCGCGGAGTCCGCCGGCGACGCAGCGGCCGAGGCGACGGAACCCGGCACCCCCGACGAGGATCCGCCCCCGCGATGAACTGGCGTGCACTGTCGACGCTGCACTGGGCGCTGCTGGCCTCGGCGGCCGTGCACGCCGGGCTGCTGACGGTGCGCTTCGTCGATCCGCAGGCGCTGGAGCGGGCCTTCCGCGACACGCCGCTGGAGGTGATCCTCGTCAATGCCAAGAGCAGCGAGGCGCCGACCCAGGCCCAGGCCATCGCGCAGGCCAACCTGGCCGGCGGCGGCGAGGCCGAGCGCGGCCGCGCCACGAGCCCGCTGCCGGTGGCCGCCACCGTGGAGCTCGGCGACGCCCCCGACGAGGCGCGCCGGCGCATCGAGCAGCTGCAGGAGGAACAGCAGCAGCTGCTGGCGCAGATCCGCCGCGAGATCGCCACGCTGCCGCCGCCCGACCCGCGGCGCGACCAGGGCACGCCCGAGGAGCGCGCGCAGGACGAGCGCCGCCGCCAGCTGCTGCGCATGCTGGCCGAGATCGAGAAGCGCATCAACGACGAGAATGCGCGCCCGAAGAAGCGCTACATCAGCCCGGCCACGCGCGAGGAGGTCTATGCGCTGTACTACGACGCGCTGCGCCGGCGCATCGAGGACCGCGGCACGCGCAACTTCCCCGAGCACCAGGGCCGCAAGCTCTACGGCGAGCTGACGATGAACGTCACGGTGGACGCCGCCGGGCGCGTCGTCGAGGCCGAGATCGTGCGCGCCTCGGGCACGCCGCGGCTGGACCTGCAGGCGGTGGCCATCGTTCACGCCGCCGCGCCCTTCGGGCCGTTCAGCGCCGCGATGCGCGCGCAGGCCGACCAGATCGTCGTCACCTCGCGCTTCCGCTTCACGCGCGACGACGGCCTGGAGACCACGCTCAGCTCGCGATGAGCCGGCCGC
Organism: uncultured Rubrivivax sp.; assembly: GCA_964621995.1. Taxonomy (GTDB): domain Bacteria; phylum Pseudomonadota; class Gammaproteobacteria; order Burkholderiales; family Burkholderiaceae_C; genus Rubrivivax. Next base: position 4,794 of record CAZUPH010000183.1, read on the forward strand.
CCGTCGCGAAAGCGGACCGCTACGCGGTGCTCGGCCACCCGGTCGAGCACAGCCGCAGCCCGTACATCCACGCCGCGTTCGCGCAGCAGACCGGGCAGGACCTGGTGTACGAACGCGTGCTGGTGCCGCTGGACGCCGAGGGCGGCACCGGCACCTTCCCGGCCGCGGTGACCGCCTTCGCCGCCGCCGGCGACACCCGCGGCTGCAACGTCACGCTGCCGTTCAAGTTCGAGGCCCTGCGCCTGGCCGGCCGGCCGACGCCGCGCGCGCTGCTGGCGGGCGCGGCGAATACGCTGCGTTTCGACGGCGGCGCCGCACGCGCCGGCTGGCTGGCCGACAACACCGACGGCATCGGCCTCGTGCGCGACCTGCAGGAGCACCAGGGCTTCGGCATCGCCGGCACACGCGTGCTGCTGGTCGGCGCCGGCGGCGCCGGCGCCGGCGTGCTGGGCCCGCTGATCGAGGCGCGCCCGCGTGCCCTGGTGCTGGTCAACCGCAGTGCCGACAAGGCGCTGGCGCTCGCGCAGCGCCATGCCGACTGGGCCGCGGAGCATGGCGTGGCGTTCACGACCGCGCCGCTGGACGCGCCGGGCGCGGCCTTCGACCTGGTCGTCAACGCCAGCAGCAGCAGCCTGGCCGGCGCCGCGTCGCCGGTGCCGGCGGACGTGCTGCGCCGCGGCACGCTGGCGGTGGACCTGATGTACGGGCCGGCCGCGGCGCCCTTCCTGGCCTGGGCGCGCGCGCACGGCGCGGTGGAGCGCGACGGCCTGGGCATGCTCGTCGAGCAGGCGGCCGAGTCCTTCTGGCTGTGGCGCGGCGTGCGGCCGCAGACCGCGCCGGTGCTCGACGCACTGCGCGCGCAGCTGCGCGCGGCGCCATGAAGCCGGCGCTGCGCCAGGCGCTGCGGCTGGCGGCGCTGCTGGGGCTGAGCCTGCTGGCGCTGCAGCTCGTCTTCGCCGGGCGCATCGCGCTGATGGCGGTGGTGGACCCGGCGTCCACCAGCTTCCAGCGCAGCGAGGCCTGGCGGCTGCTGAGCACCGAGGGCCGCATCCTGTGGAGCCAGCAGTGGCAGCCGCGCGAGCGGCTCTCGCGCCAGCTCGAGCGCGCCGTCATCGCCAGCGAGGACGCCGGCTTCACCAGCCACCGCGGCATCGAGTGGGCGGCGGTCGAGCAGGCCTGGGCGCGCAACCAGCAGGCGCGGGAGCGCGCCGAGCGCCGCGCCGCGCGGCAGCCGGGCCGCCCGGCGAGCGCGCGGCTGGTCGGCGGCTCGACGATCACGCAGCAGCTGGCCAAGAACCTGCTGCTGTCGGGCGAGCGCACGGTGCTGCGCAAGGCGCAGGAGGCGGTGCTGACGCTGTGGCTGGAGACCTTCCTGGACAAGGGCCGCATCCTGGAGATCTACCTGAACCACGTCGAGTGGGGCGAGGGCCTGTTCGGCGCGCAGGCCGCGGCGCGCCACTATTTCCGCGTCGACGCGGCGCAGCTCGGCGCCCACCAGGCGGCGCGGTTGGCGGTGATGCTGCCGGCGCCCAAACGCTTCGAGAAGCGCCCGGCCTCGCCTTACGTGCTGGACCGCGCCGCGACCATCGTCGCACGCATGGGCGACGTCGATCTGCCGCCCTGAATGCCCTGGTCAAGGGCTTGCCGCGGCAGGCCCGCGCCGGCCGGCCGACAATCAGGGCATGAGCCGTACCCTGGAGATCGCCGCCGCCGCGGCGGCGCTGGTCGTCGAGCAGGGCCTGGAGTACGCGGCGGCCAAGCGCCGTGCCGCGCGCGACCTCCGTGGCCGGCCCGAGCTGCCGAGCAACGAGGAGGTGGAGGACGCCGTGCGCGAGCACCTGGCGATCTTCTGCGCCCAGACGCAGCCGGCCGAGCTGCACGCGCTGCGGGCGGTGGCGCGGCAGTGGATGCAGCGCCTGGCCGACTTCCGCCCGCACCTGGCCGGCGCGGCCTGGCGCGGCACCGCCACGCGGCAGTCCGCCGTGCACATCGACCTGTACTGCGACGACCCGAAGGCCGCGGAGATCGCGCTCATCAACGCCGGGGTGGACTACGACGCCGCCTCGGCGGCGCGCCCGGGCGGCGGCGAGCCGGCCAGCGTGCTGACGGTGGCCAGCTTCAGCCCCGCGCTGGGCGAGACGGTGACCGTGCACCTGTCGCTGCACGACCTGGACGAGCAGCGCGGCGCGCTGAAGCCCGACGCGCGCGGGCGCAGCTGGCGCGGCGACCTCGCGGCGCTGGAGCGGCTGATGGCGGAGCCCGCGCCGTGAGCGCGCCGGGCCGCTCCCAGGCGCGCACCCCGGAGCGCGCAGCGTGGAGGGTCGTCCCTTGAGCGCGCCGGGCAGGGGGTCGCGCCGCGGCTGGCTGCTCGGCGCCGCCGGCCTGGCCGCGGTGGGCACCGGGCTGGGCTGGCGGCTGCTCGCCGAGCAGCGGGTGGACGCGCAGACCGGCGGCGTCTGGCAGATGCGCTTCGCGCAGCCGGGGGGCGGCGAGCTGGCGATGGCCTCGCTGCGCGGCCGGCCCGTGCTGCTGAACTTCTGGGCCACCTGGTGCCCGCCCTGCGTGAAGGAGATGCCGGAGATCGACCGCTTCCGCGCCACGCTGGCGGCGCGCGGCGGCGAGGTCGTGGGCATCGCGGTGGACAGCCCCACGCCCGTGCGAGAATTCCTGCGCCGCACCCCGGTCGGCTACCCGATCGCGCTGGCCGGCTTCGAGGGCAGCGAGCTCAGCCGGCGCCTGGGCAACGTGCAGGGTGCGCTGCCCTTCACGGTGCTGTTCGGGCGCGACGGGCGCATCGTGCAGCGCAAGCTCGGCGAGACCAACGCCGCCGAGCTCGAAGGCTGGCTGCCGCTGCTGCGCGCCTGAGCCTGCACCGCTGCAACGGCCGGTTCTGCATTCAACGGCGCTGAACACGCGCTGATCCGCTGTCATTTACATCTGGAATCGCGTACAGTCGCGGGCTCGCCGGCGGCCTGCCGATGAACCTCATGAGCCTGCTCGTCATCCACGGACCCAACCTGAACCTGCTCGGCAGCCGCGAGCCGGCCGTCTATGGACGGACCACGCTCGACGAGATCGACGCAGATCTGGCCAAGATGGCGAAGGATGCAGGCGCCTTGCTGCGAAGCTTTCAGAGCAACCACGAGGGCGAGCTGATCGACCGCATCCAGGCCGCGCGCGACGACGGCACTACCTTCATCCTCATCAACCCGGGCGGGCTGACGCACACCAGCGTGGCGCTGCGCGACGCGCTCGCCGGCGTGGCGCTGCCCTTCATCGAGGTGCACCTGTCCAACGTGCACGCGCGCGAACCGTTCCGACGCCATTCGTACCTGTCGGACATCGCGGTCGGCGTGATCTGCGGGCTGGGCGCCAACGGCTACCGGCTCGCGCTGCAGCACGCGCTGGCGCTGCGCACCACCGGCACGGCCTGACACGGCCCGCGCGGTGCCGGTGCGCCGCCGCGACGACAAGACCAGAGGGAACCCCCGCACATGGACCTGAGAAAACTCAAGACGCTGATCGACCTGGTCTCGGAGTCGAACATCTCCGAGCTCGAGATCACCGAAGCCGAAGGCAAGGTGCGCATCGTCAAGGCCGGCACGGC
>CAZUPH010000184.1:0-8339 GCA_964621995.1 uncultured Rubrivivax sp.
AGCTGGCTGACGCGGTAGCAGAGCTCGTTGCAGATCGCGGCCCAGGTGCTCGAGACCTCGAAGTCGCCGATGTGGTGTGCCATGAAGCTGGCACGCGGGCTGAAGATCGTCAGGTCCGAGCCGCGCTCGCGCATCAGGCGCAGCTGGTTGGCCTCGATGGTTTCGCGCAACTCGTCGTCCGTGATCTTCAAGTCCGAGACCTTGGGCCGGGCCGACGGGTCCTTGATGCCGGCGATCTGCGCGTTGCGCCACGCCTCCAGCGCCTTTGGCGCGGTGGTGTAGTGGCCGTGGATGTCGATGATCACTGCGTGTCTCCTCGGTAGATGCTCAGGCCGGCGTCATGCCCTGGCGCTGCTTCGCGTCGGCGGCGGCCGGCGAGGCCATGAAGTCGAGCAGCGCGCGCGCGGCTTCGGGCTGGGCCGCCTTCGCACCGACGGCCGCAGAAAAGATGGTGACGATCTGGATCGGCTCGGGCAGCGGGCCGAGCACGTCGATGCCCGGCAGGTGCATCAGCTCCGACAACTGCTGGAAACCCAGCTCGACCTCGCCGCGCGCGACCAGCGCGCCCACCGGCACGCCCGGTGGCGCCGTGACGATGCGGCCCTGGATCTCGCCGGCGATGCCCCAGCGCTCGAACAGTTTCGCGAGCTGCACGCCGCTCGGGCCGGTCGAGTAGCCCACCGTGCGCGCGGCGACCACGGCACGCCGGACCGCATCTTCGGAGCCGATGTCGGGCCGCGGCGCGCCGGCGCGCACGGCCACCGACACGCCCGAGCGCACCAGGTCCACCTTGCTGCCGGCCGCGACGTGCCCGGCCGCGAGCAGCTTGTCGATGGCGTCGGACGCGAGCACCACCACGTCGAAGGCCTCGCCGGCGGCGACGCGCCTGGCGGCGTCGACGCCGCCCACGGCCTCGATCGCGACCGCCTGCCCCGAACGCTGTTGGTAAGCCTGCGCCAGCTCGGCCAGCAGGCCCTTGGTGGCCATCGACGAGATGCCGGTGATCGCTTGCGTCATGGGCGCATTGTGCTCAGCCGGGCCTGTCAAATCCAGCATGGCCGACCACTAGCAGCTATTGCCATCGGGCATGGCCCGACGGGTGGGCTCAGGCGCGCCTGGGCCCCTTGCGGCCGGCGGCCGGCAGCTCGGCCACCAGGGCTTCGAGCATCGCGCGCGCGCGGCGCGTCAACGGCGTCAGCGGCTTGGTCGCCGACTGCGCCAGGCACAGCACGCTGACGATCTCGGGCTGCACGATCTTGCGCACCACCAGGTCGGCCCCGCGCCCCGAGGCGGCGACCGCGCTGGCGTTGAGCACCGCGTGGCCCATGCGGGCGCAGACCAGGTCGATGATCGCGGGCACGCTGGACACCTCGCAGGCGATGTCCAGCGGCACGCCGGCGAGCGTGGCTTGCGTTTCGAGCAGGCGCCGGATCGACTGGTGGCGCTCGGGCAGGATCAGCGGGTAGTCGCCGATCTCGGCCAGCGGCAGCGTCGCCGCGGTCGCGCGTTTCGCCTTGGCGCCGCCCTTCGCGGCCGATTGCACCAGGCACAGCGGCTCGCGCAGCAGCGGCGTGATCTCCAGCGCCGACGAGGGCTCCGGGTTGTAGACGAGGCCCAGGTCGGCGCGGCCGCTGGTGATCCACTCGGCGATGTGCGCCGACAGGCCTTCGACGATGGTCACGCGCGCGCGCGGCAGCTGGGCGCGAAAGCCTTCGATCAGCGGCCGCGTCAGGCGCCGGCTCATCGACGGCGGCAGCGCCAGGGTCACCTGGCCGACCGCGGCGTCGCGCTCGGCGCCCAGGTCCTCGCGCGCCAGCGCCACTTGCTGCAGGATCTGCACGCCATGCTCGAACAGGCGCTTGCCGGCCGGCGTCAGGCTGACGCCGCGGCCGTTGCGCAGCAGCAGGGTCTCGCGCAGGTCGGTCTCGAGCAGGCGCACCTGGCGCGACAGCGCGGGCTGCGCGATGTCGAGCACGCGCGCCGCCTTGCTGAAGCTGCCCAGCTCGGCGACGCGGACAAAACTCTCGAGCTGGCGCAGGTTCATCGGTGCCCGCACGGCCGCCCGAAGGGCACTGGCGCCCCCTCGGGGGGCCGCGAACGCAGTGAGCTGGGGGGCGGCATCGCGCCCATTCTAGGGACGCGGTCTGGGTCGATTCAGCCCGGCAACCCGTACTTCAGCCCGGTGTCGCAGAGCACCGTGGCCACGCTGCCGCCACGCCCGACGAGGCCGCCGTCGAAGAGCCGCAATGCCGCCGCCACGTTGGCCGCCGCCGAGTAGCCGACGTACAGGCCCTCCTCGGCACCGAGGCGGCGCCGCATCGCGACCGCCTCGTCGTCGCCGACCGCCAGCGTGCCGTCGGCGAGCGACGGGTTCCACAGCGGCGGCACGAGGCCGTAGCCGGCGCCCTGCAACAGGTGGCGCGGGTCGGTCGCCGTGCGGCCCGCGAGCGGCTGGGTGCCCGCCGGCTCGACCGCGTAACAGCGCGGTGCCGGCCTACAGCGCTTGAGGAAGCGGCTGGTGCCGACGAAGGTGCCGCCGGTGCCGACGATCGCGACGAAGGCGTCGAGCCGGCCGCCGCACTGCGCCCACAGCTCGGGGCCGGTGCCCTGCTCGTGCGCGCGCGCCACGGCCGGGTTGTGGAACTGGTCGACGTAGAACGCGCCGCGCTCGGCCGCGAACGCGCGCGCCGCCGCTTCGGCCGCGGCGATGTCGGCGCCGGTGACGCGGCCCGGCTCACCGTCGACCTGGGGCACGCGCGTGACCTTGGCGCCCAACGCTTCGAGCATGCGCACCCGCTCGATGCTGTTGCCGGCCGACATGAAGGCGTGGAACGGGTGGCCGAGCGCCGCGCACACGACCGCCAGGCCGGCACCCATGTTGCCGCTGGTCATCTCCGCCACCGCCTGGCCAGGCCTGAGGCGGCCGTCGGCGCGCGCCGCCTCGATCGCGGCGCGCGCCGCCTCGATCGCGGCGCGCGCCGCACGGTCCTTGACGCTGCCGCCGGGCTGCAGGAACTCCACCTTCGCGAGCAGGCGGCCGCGGCCGCCGGCGATGCGCGCCAGCTCGACCAGCGGCGTGCCACCGATCAGGCCGGCGGCACTCGATTGCAGCGGCGTTGCGCTCACGCCGCGCGCGACAGCAGCGGACGCAGGTTGTCGAGCATCGCGTCGACCATCGCGCCGAGGTCGTAGCGCGGCTGCCAGCCCCAGTGCTCGCGCGCTTCGCGATCGTCGATCGAGCGCGGCCAGCTCGCGGCGATGGCCTGGCGGAAGTCGGGCACGCAGTCCATCGTGAAGCCGGGGATGCGACGCCGGATCGCGGCCGCGATCTGCCGCGGTGTGAAGCTGATGCCGGCCAGGTTGTAGGCGTGCCGGTCGCGCACGCGCTCCGCCGGTGCGTCCATCAGCTCCAGCGTGGCGCGGATCGCATCGTCCATGTACATCATCGGCAGCGCCTGGTCCTCCTCGAGGAAGCAGGTGTAGCGGCCGTCCTTCAGCGCGGCGTGGAAGATCTCGACCGCGTAATCGGTGGTGCCGCCGCCGGGCGGCGTCTTCCAGCTGATGAGACCCGGGTAGCGCAGGCTGCGCACGTCGACGCCATGGTGCTGGTGGTACCAGGCGCACCAGCCCTCGCCGGCCAGCTTGCTGATGCCGTAGACCGTGCTCGGGTCCATCACGGTCTTCTGCGGCGTGTGCTCCTGCGGCGTGCCGGGTCCGAAGGCCGCGATCGAACTCGGCCAGAAGATCCGCTCCAACTTGTGCGAGCGCGCGACCTCGAGCACGTTGAGCAGGCCCTTCATGTTCAGGTCCCAGGCCCACATCGGGTGCTTCTCGCCGCGCGCCGAGAGTGCCGCGGCCAGGTGGTAGACCTGCGTCACGCCGTGACGCTCGACGATCTGCGTCAGCGCGCCGATCTCCGTGCAGTCCAGCGCCTCGTGCGCCAGACCCGATACCTTGCCCTGCGGCGCGAGGTCGCTGGTGACGACCGCCGCGGGGCCGTGGCGCTCGGCCAGCGCCACGGCGAGCTCGGTGCCGATCTGCCCGTTGGCGCCGATGATGAGGATCTTCGGCGCGGTCATCGGACGAGGCCCAATTCCTTGCCGGCCTGCGCGAAGGCCTTCACCGCGGCTTCCAGGTGATGCCGGTCGTGCACCGCGCTCATCTGCACGCGGATGCGCGCCTGGCCCTTGGGCACGACCGGGAAGAAGAAGCCGACGACGTAGACGCCGAGCTCGAGCAGGCGCGCCGCGAGCTGCTGCGCCTTGACCGCGTCGTAGACCATGATCGGCACGATCGGGTGCTCGCCCGGCTTGATCTCGAAGCCGGCCTCGGTGATCGCGCGCCGGAAGTACGCCGTGTTGTCGGCCAGCTTGTCGCGCAGCGCAGTGCTGGCTTCGAGCAGGTCGAGCACCGCGATCGAGGCACCCGCGATCGCGGGCATCAACGTGTTCGAGAACAGGTACGGCCGCGAACGCTGGCGCAGCAATTCCACCACCTCCTTGCGCGCGGCGGTGAAGCCGCCGGACGCGCCGCCGAGCGCCTTGCCGAAGGTGCCGGTGATGATGTCGATCTTGCCGAACACGCCCCGGTGCTCGTGCGTGCCGCGGCCGGTGCGGCCCATGAAGCCGCTGGCATGGCATTCGTCGATCGCGAGCAGCGCGTCGTAGCGGTCGCACAGCGCGCGCATCGCATCGAGCTGGGCGATCGTGCCATCCATCGAGAACACGCCGTCGGAGAACACCATGATGAAGCGCGCGCCCTTCTCGCGCGCCTCTTTCAGGCAGCGCTCGAGGTCGGCCATGTCGTTGTGCTCGTAGCGCCAGCGCTGCGCCTTGCACAGGCGGATGCCGTCGATGATCGAGGCGTGGTTCAGCGCGTCGCTGACGATCGCGTCCTGCTCGCCCAGCAGCGGCTCGAACAGGCCGCCGTTGGCGTCGAAGGCCGCGGCGTAGAGGATCGCGTCCTCGCAGCCGACGAAGCGCGCGATGCGCTGCTCGAGCGTTTTGTGCAGGTCCTGCGTGCCGCAGATGAAGCGCACGCTGCTCATGCCGTAGCCGTGGGTGCGCAGCGCCTCGTGCGCGGCCTCGATCACCTTCGGGTGCGAGGACAGGCCCAGGTAGTTGTTGGCGCACAGGTTGATGACCTCGCGGCCGTCGGTGGTCTTCACGGTCGCGCCCTGCGGCGTGGTGATCACGCGCTCGGACTTGAACAGGCCGGCGCTCTTCAGGCCGTCGAGTTCGGATTGCAGGTGGGCGAGGAAGGCGGTGCTCATGGCCGGACTCCGGGGCTGTACACTGAAACGGAACTTGTGCAGTATATCGAACAACTGTTCACTATCGTGCCACGCACCACCCACCCCCCGCAAGAGCCGCCGCGCGTCGGTGCGACGCTGGCCGCCCTGCGTCAGCAGCGCGGGTTGTCCCTCGACGAGCTGTCGCGCCTGGCCGGCGTCTCCAAGTCGATGTTGTCGCAGATCGAGCGCAACCAGGCCAACCCGACCGTGGCCGTGGTCTGGCGCCTGTCCACCGCGCTGGGCATCGCGCTCGGCGACCTGCTCGGCGACAGCCGCCCGGCCGAGCCGCTGCTGAGCACCGTGCCGGCACATGCCACCCCGCTGCTCGCCAGCCCGGACGGCAAGTGCGAACTGCGCATCCTGGGCCCGATCGAGCTGGCCGGCCGCTTCGAGTGGTACCAGCTGACGGTGCAGCCCGGCGGCAGCCTCGACTCGCAGCCGCACGAACCCGGCTCGCGCGAGCACCTGACAGTGCACAGCGGCGCCCTCGAGGTGCAGGCCGGCCCGGAGAGCACGCGCGTGCGTCACGGCGAGACCGCTCGCTATGCAGTGGATGTGCCGCACCGCATCCACAACCCCGGGAAAACCACGGCCCAGGCCCTGCTTGTCGTGCTGCATCCGGTGTGACGCGCTGCACGCGGATCTGTCACTCCCTCTTCGGGGTGAATGACAGCCGCCGCGCCCGATGCCACGATGCCGGCATCGCCCGCCGCAGTACCCATGAAGCTCGACGACACCCCCGCCCGCGCGCTGTCGGCCGACCCGGCCGAGCGTCTGGTCGACGCGATCGACCTGCCGATCGGGCGTTGGGTCATGTCCGGTGACGAGGCGCGCCTGCTGTTCTGCAACGTGCCCTACACGCGCTGGGCCTGCCGCCCGAGCGCCGACCTGGTCGGCCGCACGCTGACCGAGCTCTACGGCCCGGCGGCCTGGGCCGCCGCCAAGGACGCGTTCGCGGTCGCCTTCGGCGGCAAGGCCGTGTACTACGAGCGCCGCATCACGCACCAGGGCGCGGCGGCGCGCTGGGTGCGCGTGCAGGTGTTCCCGGACCGCAATGCCGAGGGTGAGGTCGAGGCCGTCTACACGATTGGCTGGGACATCCATCAGGACGTGATCGAGCGCGAGCAGCTGCTGCTAGCACGCCAGCGCCTGGACCGCTTCACCGAGCACATCCCCTACCCGCTGACCTACGTCGATCGCGAGTACAAGCTGCGCTTCGTCAACCTGGCCTACCAGGAGGCGGTGCGCATGAGCGCGACCGAGCTGCTGGGCCGGCCGATCGGCGAGGTGCGCGGCGCGGCGCGCTGGGCCCAGCACCAGCCCTACTTCGACCGCGCGTTGGCTGGCGAGGCGGTGCAGTACACGCGCCTTGTACCGGACCTGCCGCAGGGCGCGCGCTGGATGCGCACGAGCTACGTGCCCGACCTCGACGAGCAGGGCCAGGTGCAGGGCGTGTACACGGTGACGATCGACGTGCACGAGCTGACCGAGGCGCAGCAGCGCCTGGCCCTGCGTGCCGAGCGCGACGCGCTGACCGAGGCGCTGAGCCGGCGCACGATGATGGAGCGGCTCGATGCCGCCGCCGCGATCAGCTCGTCGCAGCCGGTGGCCCTGTTCTTCATCGACCTCGACGGGTTCAAGGCCCTGAACGACGCCCATGGCCATGCCGCCGGCGACGCGCTGCTGGTGTCGTTGGCGCAGGCCCTGCAGCAGGCGGTGCGTGCCGAGGACGCGGTGGGCCGCTTTGGCGGCGACGAGTTCCTGGTGCTGGCCGGCGTGCGCGACGCCGACGGCGCGGCGGTGCTGGCCGAGCACCTGCTCGACGCGGTGCGGGCCTGCGCGGCACAATGCCCGGGTGCCGAGGGCGTCACGGCCAGCATCGGCTACGCTCTCGCGCCGCACGACGCGACGCAGCCGCTGCGCCTGCTGCAGCTGGCCGACAGCGCGATGTACGCCGCCAAGCACGCGGGCAAGAACCGCGTGACGCACTGTGCCGCGTCGGCCTAGGCCGACGGCGGCGCGCTGAGTCTCAGATCAGGTCGGCGAGCGTCAGGCGCTCGACGCCGAAGCGTTCGCGCAACGGGCGCGAGGCCGGCGCGGGGCTGAGCAGCAGCGTGTCGATCAGCGGCCGCGCCGAGGTCGTCGCGGGGTCGGCCAGCAGCACGAGGCGCTGTCCGCCCTCCTCGTCCAGGCGCGCCACCCAGTCCATGCCGACCAGGGTCTCGGCCACCGACTCGACCTGCAGCGGGTCGGTGGCCACCGCGGCTGCGATCTCGTGCATCGCCAGGCCCCGCGCCGGGCCGCCGCGCGCGCGCGCGAGTGCACCGATCACGGCCAGCGCCAGCGTGAAGCGCTGGCCCGGCGCATCCGGCAGGCGCACGATGCGCATCGACAGGCTGGGCGCGTAGGCCGCGACCACCGCGCCCCAGAGCACGATCAGCCAGGCCACGTAGATCCAGAGCAGGAAGATCGGCACCGCGGCGAAGGCGCCGTAGACCGCCGAGTAGGTGGGGATGGTGCCGACATACCAGGCCAGCACGCGCTTGGCGACCTCGAGGCCCACGGCGACGAACACGCCACCGGCAATCGCGTGGCGCCAGCGCACATGCGTGTTCGGCACGAAGTGGAACAGGCCCGCCATGCCGCCGGCCATCAGCACGAACTCGAGCGTGTTCAGCAGCAGGCTCACGCCGCCGGGCAGCGCCGAGACCACGCCCTTGCTCGCGGTGAGCGCCCAGGAGGTCAGCGACAGGCTGACGCCCAGCACCAGCGGGCCCAGCGTCAGCGCAGCCCAGTAGATCAGCACGCGCTGCGCAAAGGGCCGCGGCCGGCGCACGCGCCAGATGGCGCTCAGCGCACGGTCGATCGTCAGCATCAGCGCCAGCGCGGTCAGCACCAGCAACGCCAGGCCCGCGGTGCCCAGGCGCGCGGCCTTGGCCGCAAACTGCGTCAGCGCGCCCATCACCGGCTTGGCGATGCCGTCGGGCACCAGGCTCTGCAGGAAGTACTTCTCCAACGCCATCTGGAAGCTCGCGAACATCGGAAC
>CAZUPH010000185.1:0-8281 GCA_964621995.1 uncultured Rubrivivax sp.
GCTGGCCGGCGGCGTGGCCGTCATCAAGGTCGGTGCCGCCACCGAGGTCGAGATGAAGGAGAAGAAGGCCCGCGTGGAAGACGCGCTGCACGCCACCCGTGCCGCCGTCGAGGAAGGCATCGTCGCCGGTGGTGGCGTTGCGCTGCTGCGCGCCCGCCAGGCCGTCGGCGCGCTCAAGGGCGACAACGCCGACCAGGACGCCGGCATCAAGATCGTGATGCGCGCCGTCGAGCAGCCGCTGCGCGAGATCGTCGCCAATGCCGGCGACGAGCCCAGCGTGGTCATCAACAAGGTGCTCGAGGGCAAGGGCAACTTCGGCTACAACGCCGCCAACGGCACCTACGGCGACATGATCGAGATGGGCATCCTGGATCCCACCAAGGTCACGCGCACCGCGCTGCAGAACGCCGCCTCGGTGGCCAGCCTGATCCTGACGACCGAGGCGATGGTCGCCGAGGCCCCGAAGGAAGAGACCCCGATGCCCGCCGGCGGCGGCATGGGCGGCATGGGTGGCATGGGCATGGACATGTAAGCCGCGGTGTGCCGGCGGCCGCGCGCCGCCGGCCCCGCGGGTCCCACCTGCCCGCGAACGAAGGCCTGCGCCACCCGGCGCGGGCCTTTTTTCCTTTCTGGCCGCGCCGCACCGCCGCCGACGGCGACGCGGGCCCGGTGGCGGACGGCGGCTGGAAGACCTTCACCGGCCATTTCCGGGGACCGCGGCATGGGCGGCGGCGGATAATCCGCTGGCCATGCCTGCCTCTGCCGTGTCCCAGGCCCTGCAGCAGTTCGTCGACGACGAGATGCTGCGCGCCCCGCTGCTGTTCGACCAGCTGGTCGAAGGCACGATGGACCACGCGCGCAAGGCCCTGCCCTCGCTGCCGCCGCTGCAGCGCTCGGCGATCGGCGACCTGATGCAGGCGCTGCTGCAGCACCAGGCGCGGCTGTCGGACTATTTCATGCGCTCGCTCGAGGAACAGGTGCGCGCCGAGCTCACGCAGTCCCGGCCCGCGGGTTCCGGCGCCGCGGCCAGGCCGGCGCCGACGAAGCCGACCACGCTGGCCCTCGTGGACGAGGACGAGGTGGCGCTCGACGTCGAGCTGTCGCACACCATCGAGGCCATCAAGAGCACGGCCGAGTACGAGCTGCGCGAGTTGCAGGCCTTCGTCTCGGCGCTCGTCGGCGACCTCGACGTCGCGCGCGACCACAACCCCTTCCGCGCCGAGACCTGGGCGCGCGCCGCCTGGGCCGCGGCGCAGGCGCTGCCGCTGTCGCGCGGGCACCAGGTGGCCTTCCTGCGCCACGCGTCCACGCCACTGGCCCAGCTGCTGCGGCGCAGCTACGCGGCGGCCTGCTCGCGGCTGGAGGGCATGGGCGTCGAGCCGGCGTCCTACCGCACGATGATCCTGCCGGCCGGTTCGCGCCGCGGCGGCCGGCCGGGAGAGACCACGTTCTCGCCAGACCTGTACCGCATGCGCGAGACCATGCCGGCGCCGGTGGACTCGCGTCTGAGCTACGACGGCCAGCTGCCGAAGTCCGGCCAGCGGGGCGAGCGCTGGACCGACATCGCGCGCCACACCAGCAACCGCGTCGACCGCCAGGCCATCGAGCTCGTGAGCCGGCTGTTCGACGCGATGCAGGCCGACGAGCGCGTGCCGCGCGACGTGGGGCTGCTGATCTCCCGCCTGCACGGCCCGGCGATGCGGCTGACGCTGCGCGACGGCGACATGCTCGACCAGGACAGGCACCCGCTGTGGCGCTTCGTCAACCGCCTGGCCTACGAGGCCGAGATGGCGCCCGACCCCGACGACCCCGAGCGCGTGCGGCTGCTGAAGGTGGCCCAGGCCACCATCGACCAGCTGGCGAGCGAACCCGAACAGACGTCGGCGCTGTACAAGTGGGCCAACGAGCGGCTCGACGGCTTCCTGCGCCAGCGCCTGACGCGACGGCTGACGGCGGCGGCCAGCCATGTCGGCGCGCTGCAGAAGCTGGAGGACAAGCTGGCCGCCGGCCACACGGTGCCGTCCACGCTGCACGGCATGCTGGACGTGCCGCAGCTGGACACCGTGCCCGCCGAGCTGTTCCCCGAGACGCCGGCCAGCGCACCGGTGCCCGCCGAGGGCCCGGCGCGCGAGGCCTGGCTGGACGAGCTGCAGCCCGGCCATTGGGTGCGCATGTTCCTGCAGGGCCGCTGGGTGCACGCCCAGCTGCTGTGGCCCGGCGAACGGCGCGAGATCTGGCTGTTCGGCGACGGCGGCTCCGACGCCACGTGGGCCGTGCGGCGCGCGGCGCTGGTGCTGATGCGCGAGCAGGGCCTGCTCAAGGGCCTGAAGCAGCGCTCCATCGTCGGCAGCGCCGCGGCGCGTGTGCAGCAGCAGGTGGCGTCTGGCGCCGCGGCCTGACCACGCGCCGACAGGCGCCGCTCAGGCCGGCACGAGCCGGCGGATCGTGCGCACCACCAGGTCCGGCTGCTCGTGCACGATCCAGTGCGAGGCGCCCGGCACGCGCACCACCTCGAGCTGCGGCACCCAGCGCTCCAGCCCGTCCAGCAGCCCCGGCCGCAGCGCGATGTCGCGCTCGCCCCACAGCACCGTCGTCGGCACGCGCACGGTGACCGCCTCGTGCGGCAGGTCCACCGCATACAGCGGGTCGTCGGCCGCCGGCGGCTGGCTGCGCGGGGGCCGCAGCGGCGACGCGCGGTAATAGTTCAGCGGGCCGTCCAGCCCGGCCGACCAGGCCTGGCGGTACTGCTCGCGCAGCGCCGGCGTCAGCCAGGGCGGATCGCCCTGCGGGTTCTCGAGGAAGGGCCACAGGCGCGCGAAGTCGCGCTCGGCGAGCAGCGCCTGGGCGTCGTCGCGGCACAGGAAGTTCATGTAGGCGCTGGCCGCCTGCTGTGCCGGGCTCGTGCGCAGCTCGCGCAGGAAGGCGCCCGGGTGCGGCGAATTCAGGATCAGCAGCCGGCGGATCAGCTCCGGCCGCTGCGCCGCCAGGTTCCAGGCCAGCGCGCCGCCCCAGTCGTGGGCCACCAGCAGCGGCAGCGGCGCGCCGAGCTGCTCGATGGCCGCCGCGACGTCGGCCACCAGGTGCTTCGCGCGATAGGCCGCCACCCCGGCCGGTGCCGACGAGCCCGGGTAGCCGCGCAGGTTGGGCGCCACGGCAGCGAGGTCCGGCGCCAGTGCCTCGAGCACCTCGTCCCAGACGAAGGCCGCCTCCGGAAAGCCGTGCAGCAGCAGCGCCTGCACCGGCCCGGCGCCGGCGGCGCGGCAGGCCAGCGTGACGCCGTGCGGCAGCGCGAGGTCGAAGCGGCGGATCATGGCCGCGGCCCGCCGTCAACGGCCTCGGCCGACGGTACCGCCTCGTCGGCGGCACCGGCCCGCGCTGCCGCGGCGGCCGCAGCGGCAGCCGCAGCGGCCCCCGGCGACGCGCGCCAGCCGTGCAGCACCTCGGCGACGTCGGCCACGCCCTCGCGCTTGAGCGCGGAGAACAGGGTCACGCCGATGTCCGCCTGCCCCTCGCCCTGCGTGGCGAGCGGCGCCAGCGCCTCCTGCGCGCTGCGCAGCGCGGCCTGCGCGTCGCGGCGGTTGAGCTTGTCGGCCTTGGTCAGCAGCACCAGCAGGCGCACCTCGCCGGTGGCCACGCGCGGCGCCACCAGCGCCAGCAGGCGCTGGTCCAGGTCGGTCAGGCCCAGCCGCGCGTCCACCATCAGCACCACGCCGTGCAGGCTGCGCCGCCACTGCAGGTATTCGGCCATCACCTGCTGCCAGCGCAGCTTGGCGCTGCGCTCGACCGCGGCATAGCCGTAGCCGGGCAGGTCGGCCAGCAGCGCGTCGGGCGTGTCCTTCGGGCCCACGGCGAACAGGTTGATGTGCTGCGTGCGCCCCGGCGTGCGCGAGGCGAAGGCCAGCCGGCGCTGCTGGGCCAGCGTACTGATGGCGGTGGACTTGCCGGCGTTGCTGCGCCCGACGAAGGCGATCTCCGGCAGCTCGGCGGCGGGCAGCTGGTCCAGCCGGCTGGCGGTGGTCAGGAAGCGGGCGCTGTGCGTCCAGGCCAGCGCATCGCGGGCTGCGGCCGGGGACGGCGTGGGGATTGTCATGGCGCATTGTAAAATCGATGGGTTTTTGCCCTTCCCGCCCCCGACCCGAGGCTCTCCGACGATGAAGTCGACCCTTGCGACGGCACCGCGCACCGCGGTCGCTGCCCTGCTGCCCCTGATCCTGACCCTGGCCGCGACCGGCGCCGCCGTCGCCCAGACCGGCGCGCCGTTCAAGCCCGACCTCGCGCGCGGCCAGCAGCTGGCGGCCACCTGCGTGGCCTGCCACACGGCGGACGGCACGCGCGGCCTGCCGGCCAACCCGATCCTGCTGGGCCAGCACCCGGAATACCTGGTCAAGCAGCTGCAGGAGTTCAAGAGCGGCAAGCGCAAGAACGCCATCATGGCCGGCCTGGCCGCCGGGCTGTCCGACGACGACATGCGCCACATCGCGGCCTTCTACGCGTCGAAGAAGGCGCCCACGGGCGTGGCCCGCAACAAGGACACCGTGCTGCTGGGCGAGCAGATCTGGCGCGGCGGCATCATGGCCAAGGGCGTGCCGGCCTGTGCCGCCTGCCACAGCCCCAACGGCGCCGGCCTTCCGGCGCAGTACCCGCGCATCGGCGGCCAGCACGCCGAGTACACCGAGGCCCAGCTGCTGCAGTTCCGCTCGGGCGAACGGGCCAACAACGCGCAGATGAGCGCCATCGCCGCCAAGATGAACGACCGCGAGATCAAGGCCGTGGCCGACTACGCGGCGGGACTCCGGTAACGACTGTTTCGGTGCGCTGCGCACGCCAAGGGCCGGCTCGCGACCGGCCCTTGTCCTTGGCGGCCTGCGGTCGGCACCGACGGCACCCATAATCGCCGCCATGGCTGTCTCCACCTCCGGCGTCGAGGTCACGGTCGGCTCGCGCCGGCTGCGCGAGGCCGTCGAGCTGCTCAGCTCGATGCGCTTCGCGATCTCGCTGCTGACGCTGATCTGCATCGCCTCGGTCATCGGCACCGTCGTCAAGCAGAACGAGCCGCTCAACAACTACGTCAACCAGTTCGGGCCGTTCTGGGCCGACGTCTTCGCGCAGGTCAACCTGTACACGGTGTACAGCGCGCCCTGGTTCCTGCTGATCCTGGCCTTCCTGGTGATCAGCACCAGCCTGTGCATCGCGCGCAACACGCCCAAGATCCTGGCCGACCTGCGCCAGTACAAGGAGCACCTGCGCGCGCAGTCGCTGAAGGCCTTCCACCACCGCGGCGAGGCGGTGCTGGACGAGCCGCCCGAGGCCGCCCGCCGCCGCGTCGCCGAGGCGCTGCAGGACGCCGGCTGGACGGCACGCATCCAGCAGCGCGAGGACGGCGTGATGTTCGCCGCGCGCAAGGGCCGCGCCAACAAGATCGGCTACCTGGCCGCGCACTCGTCCATCGTGCTGATCTGCCTGGGCGGCCTGTCCGACGGCGACCTGATCGTGCGCGCGCAGATGGCGCTGCTGGGCAAGAGCAGCTTCGGCGGCGGCGGCCTGATCGCCGAGGTGCCGCCCGAGCACCGGCTGTCGGTCAACAACCCCACCTTCCGCGGCAACCTGTTCGTGCCCGAGGGCGCCCGCGCCGGCGTGGCCGTGCTGACCATGCCCGACGGGGTGGTGCTGCAGGACCTGCCCTTCGACGTGGAGCTCAAGCGCTTCGTCGTCGAGTACTACGCCACCGGCATGCCCAAGCTGTTCGCCAGCGAGATCGTCGTGCACGACCACGCCACCGGCGAGACCGTCGAGCACCGCGTGGAGGTCAACAAGCCGGCCTTCCACCGCGGCATCGCGATCTACCAGAGCTCCTTCGACGACGGCGGCTCGCGCGTGAAGCTGCGCGCGCTGCCGCTGGGCATGGGCTCCGAGCCCTTCGAGGTCGAGGGCCAGATCGGCGGCCGCACCGAGCTGGTGGCCAGCGGCCCGCAGGGCGAGAACAAGGTGACGCTGGAGTTCGCGCAGCTGCGCGTGATCAACGTCGAGAACCTCAGCGGCGCGCAGTCGCCGGTGGCCCAGGTCGGCCAGGGCGCCACCGACCCGCGGCGCGTGGACCTCGTCGACTCGCTGCAGCAGCGCCTGGGCAGCGGCATCCGCACCGTGAGCCAGCGCGAGCTGCGCAACGTCGGCCCGTCGATCACCTACCGGCTGCGCGACGCCGCCGGCCAGGCCCGCGAGTTCCACAACTACATGGCGCCGGTGATGCTGGACGGCGTCAGCGTCTACCTCGCCGGCCTGCGCGACACGCCGCAGGACGAGTTCCGCTACCTGCGCATCCCGGCCGACGAGAACGGCGCGCTGGACGGCTGGCTGCGCCTGAAGCGCGCGCTGGACGACCCCGCGCTGCGCGAGGTCGCGGCGCGCCGCTACGCAGCGCTGGCCACGCCGCCCGACCGCCCCGAGCTGACCGAGCAGCTGGCCGCCACCGCTCGCCGCACGCTCGGGCTGTTCGCCGGCGCCGACCCCTCGGTCAGGCCGCCGGACGGCACCGGCAGCCGCGTCGAGCTCGTGCGCCAGGGCGGCGGCCTGCAGGCGCTGGCGCAGTTCATGGAGACCGCGATCCCCGAGGGCGACCGCATGCGCATGTCCGAGGTGCTGCTGCGCATCCTCAACGGCTCGCTGTTCGAGCTGATGAACGCCGCGCGCGAACGCGACAAGCTGGCGCCGCTGACCATAGCCCCCGAGCTCGAGCGCTTCATGGCCGCGGCGGTGACCTCGCTGTCGGACAGCTTCTTCTATCCCTCGCCGATCCTGTTCCAGCTGGCCGACTTCACGCAGGTCCAGGCCAGCGTCTTCCAGGTCGCGCGCGCGCCCGGCAAGACCCTGGTCTACCTGGGCTCGGTGCTGCTCATCGTGGGGGTGTTCGTGATGCTGTACGTTCGCGACCGGCGCCTGTGGGTCTGGCTGCAGCCGGAGGGCGCCGGGGGCACGCGGGTGGCGACCGCGCTGTCCAGCACGCGGCGCACGCTGGACGGCGACGCGGAGTTCGACAAGCTGAAGGCCCGGCTGTTGCAGGCCAAGGAGACGACATGAACACGACCACGCTGGCCAGCGAACTGGGCACGCGCCGCGGCGGCAATCCGCTGGCGCGGCTGTCGGCCTACGACTGGGTGTTCGCGCTGCTGGTCGTGGCCGGCGCCGGCTACGCCTTCAACCGCTACGGCGCGGCGATGGACGTCTACGAGACCTGGATCCTCGTCGGCGCGGTGCCCTCGCTGATCGCGCTGGGCTGGTTCTGGGGCCCGCTGCGCGGGCTGTCGCTGGGCGTCGGCGCGGCGGTGCTGATCGCCATCGCGCTGTATGCGCGCACGCCCGACGACTTCGGCGCCGACCTGGCGGCCGGCGAGAACGTCTTCCTGCTGAAGTATTTCCTGTCCAGCCAGAGCGCCATCCTGTGGATGAGCCTGCTCTTCTTCATGAGCACGGCCTTCTACTGGATCGGCCTGTTCGCGAAGGCCGGCGGCCAGGGCGACGCCACGGGCGACAACACCGCGCTGCGCATCGGCACCGGGCTGGCCTGGGCGGCGGTGGTGATGGCGCTGATCGGCTCGCTGGTGCGCTGGTACGAGAGCCACCAGATCGCGCCGGACATCGGCCACATCCCGGTGAGCAACCTGTACGAAGTGTTCGTCATGTTCTGCTGGATGACGACGCTGTTCTACCTGTACTACGAGCAGCACTACCGCACGCGGGCGCTGGGTGCCTTCGCGATGCTGATCGTCAGCGCCGCGGTCGGCTTCCTGCTCTGGTACACCATCGTGCGCGAGGCGCACGAGATCCAGCCGCTAGTGCCCGCGCTGCAGAGCTGGTGGATGAAGCTGCACGTGCCGGCCAACTTCGTCGGCTACGGCACCTTCGCGATCGCGGCCATGGTCGCCTTCGCCTACCTGATCAAGCAGGCCGCCACCGAGACGCGCTGGTGGAAGCTGGCGCCGCTGTGGCTGCTGGGCGTGGTGCTGTGCTTCGAGCCGCTGGTCTTCCGGCGCGACGCCGGGGCGGGAAGCTACTGGTTCATCTATTTCGGCGTCAGTGCGCTGGCGGTGGCCGGGATCATCGCGCTGCGCGGCCGCCTGGCGCCGCGGCTGCCCAGCTTCGAGGTGCTGGACGACGTGATGTACAAGGCCATCGCGGTCGGCTTCGCGTTCTTCACGATCGCCACCATCCTGGGCGCCTTCTGGGCCGCCGAGGCCTGGGGCGGCTACTGGAGCTGGGACCCGAAGGAGACCTGGGCCCTGATCGT
>CAZUPH010000186.1:0-2678 GCA_964621995.1 uncultured Rubrivivax sp.
GCCCAGCGCCAGCACGGCGGCCGCGCGCAGCGCGCTGCCCAGGCGCTTGAGGGGGCTGCGCAGCGCGCACACCGTCACCAGCCACAGCCCGGTGCCGGCGACGCCCCCGAAGGCGAAGGCGCCCTGGCGCTGCGCCCAGTGCAGCGCACTGCCGGCCTCGGCCAGCGCGGCCACCGCCAGCGCGAGCTGCACCACCAGCAGCGCGCGCAGCGCCAGCGCCGGGTGGCAGACGTCGAAGGCCGCGGCGCCCTGCGCCTGCAGCCGCGCACGCTCCTCCACCAGCGGGTCGAAGCGCGAGGCCGCGAAGCTGGTGCTGGCCGGCGGCGGCTGGCGCGAGGTCTCCGGCCACAGGCTGGCCGGGCGGCTGGCCGTGGGCGGGAAGTCGCTGTCGCCCGGGCTGGCCGGCGGGGCGCGTTCGGCGGTCATCGGGCGGTCGGCAGGCGCGTCGCGGGGCTCGAAAGGTGGCGGGGAATAATAGGCGCTCCCTCCGGCAGACCGCCCCACCTCTCGAGCGCGCATGTCCAACGACCCCTCCAAGGACCCCCTGGCGAACAAGCAGCAGGCCTGGTCCGCGCTGTTCAGCGAGCCGATGAGCGAGCTGGTGCAGCGCTACACCGCCAGCGTCGGCTTCGACCAGCGGCTGTGGCGCGCCGACATCCAGGGCAGCCTGGCGCATGCCGCGATGCTGGCGGCGCAGGGCGTGATCGGCGCGCAGGACCTGGCCGACATCCGCCGCGGCATGGCGCAGATCACCGAGGAGATCGAGTCGGGCCGCTTCGAGTGGAAGCTCGAGCTGGAGGACGTGCACCTCAACATCGAGGCGCGGCTGACCGCGCTGGTGGGCGACGCCGGCAAGCGGCTGCACACCGGGCGCAGCCGCAACGACCAGGTCGCCACCGACGTGCGGCTGTGGCTGCGCGGCGAATGCGACCGCCTGGCCGTGCTGCTGGCGGACATGCAGCGCGCGCTGGTGGAGCTGGCGGCGAAACATGCCGAGACCGTGATGCCCGGCTTCACGCACCTGCAGGTGGCGCAGCCGGTGAGCTTCGCGCACCACCTGCTGGCCTACGTGGAGATGTTCGCGCGCGACGCCGAGCGCCTGGCCGACCTGCGCCGGCGCGTCAACCGCCTGCCGCTGGGCGCCGCCGCGCTGGCCGGCACCAGCTACCCGCTGGACCGCGCCGCGGTGGCACGCGAGCTGGGCTTCGATGGCCTGTGCGAGAACAGCCTGGATGCGGTGAGCGACCGCGACTTCGCGATCGAGTTTGCCGCCTTCGCCAGCATCGCGATGGTGCATGTCTCGCGCCTGGCAGAGGAGATCGTGCTCTGGAAGAGCCAGGCCTTCGGCTTCATCGACCTCGCCGACCGCTACTGCACCGGCAGTTCCATCATGCCGCAGAAGCGCAACCCCGACGTGGCCGAGCTCGCGCGCGGCAAGAGCGGCCGCGTCGTCGGCCACCTGGTGGCGCTGATCACGCTGATGAAGGGCCAGCCGCTGGCCTACAACAAGGACAACCAGGAAGACAAGGAGCCGCTGTTCGACAGCGTGGACACGCTGGCCGACACGCTGCGCATCATGGCCGAGATGGTCGGCGGCATCGTCGTCGACGCGCGGGCCATGGAGACGGCGGCGCTGAAGGGCTACGCCACCGCCACCGACCTGGCCGACTACCTGGTCAAGAAGGGGCTGCCCTTCCGCGACGCGCACGAGGTCGTCGCGCATGCGGTGAAGCTGGCCCTCGCCGCCGGCGAGGACCTGGCCGCGCTGCCGCTGGAACGCCTGCGCGCCTTCCACCCGGCGATCGACGCCGACGTCTACGACGTGCTGTCGCTGCACGGCTCGCTGCGCAGCCGCGCGGTGGCCGGCGGCACCGCGCCGGCGCAGGTGCTGGCGGCGGTGGAGCGCCACCGCGCGCGGCTGTCCGGGGCAGGCTGAGGGCGACGGGGGCGGCGGTGGAGCTGCCGCTGCACGTCCAGCACCAGGGCTTCGACGAAGCCAGCCGGCAGGTGCTGCAGCGATGGCTGCGGGAGGTCGCGGCGCGGCGCCCGCTGGCACGTGCGACGCTGGCCGTCGAACGGCTCGCCGACGGCGCGCGCTGGACCGGCGCCACCGGTGCGGCGCAGCCCGACGGCACGGCTATGCTGCCGGCCACGCCCTGGTTCATCGCCAGTGTCGACAAGCTGCTGATCGCGGTCGTCGTGCTGCAGCTGGTGGCGCAAGGCCGGCTGGCGCTGCCGACGCGCGTCGCCACGCTGCTGCCCGGAGCGCTGTGGCGCGGTCTGCACGTGCGGGACGGCGTGGACCACAGCGAGGCGATCACGGTGCACCAGTTGCTGGGACATGGCGCCGGGCTCGCGGACTGGCTGGAAGACCGGCCGCAGCATGGTCACGAGCGCCGGCCGCTGGCCGAGCAGCTCATCGCCGGCGGTGATCGCGACTTCACGCGCGAAGCGATCGTCGATCACGTGCGCAGTGCCCTGCGCCCGCACTTCCCGCCGCAGGACATGGCGTCGCCGCGGCGGCGCATCCGCTACAGCGACACCCACTACCTGCTGCTCGGCGCCGTCATCGAGGCGGTGACCGGCCAGCCGCTGCACGAGGCCGTCGCCGCGCGGCTGCTGCAGCCGCTGGGCCTGGCGCAGACGGAAGACCCGGAAGGAGTAGACAGAGTGGGCGG
>CAZUPH010000186.1:2688-8172 GCA_964621995.1 uncultured Rubrivivax sp.
ACCAAATAGACCAAAGCCTCTGAGCCTGACGCAGACATCTATCGCCGGCTTGATGCCGTCGCCCGCGTGGCTGCCGGCCCTGGCCACGCTGCGCGCCGGCGGCCGGCCGCTGGCACTGCCGCAGCTGCTGCGCAGCCTGCACGGCATCTGCAGCACCGCGGCCGATCAGCTGCGGCTGCTGCGCGCGCTGGTGCACGACGGCCCGCCCGGATCGGCCGCCGTCTGGCGCACCATGCAGTCCGGCTGGCGGCGCCTGCCGCTGCCACGCGACCTCGCGGCACTGCGTTCGCCGGGTTGGCCGATCGACTACGGGCTGGGCCTGATGCGATTCGCGCCGCCGCGCTGGCTGCCGCCGTGGCGGGCCGCGCCGGCGCTGGTCGGTCACACGGGATCCACCGGCTGCTGGCTGTTCCACTGCCCCGCGCCGGGCCTGCTGCTGGCCGGCGACGTGGGCGAGGCAGGCGCCGGCGCGCTGCCGTTCCGCGCCCTGCCGCGCCTGCTGCAGGCCCTGCAGTCCCTGCAGGTCGCGGGCCGCTGAGGCGCGCGCTTCAGCCGTGATTCGGCGTCGGCTCGCCGGCGTCGGCCGTGGAGGACAGCAGCATCAGCGCCGCCGCGCCGCCCAGCGGGAACAGCAGCACCGCCAGCAGCACCCAGCCGAAGACCGAGCGGCCCAGCCGCGAAGCGGCGCGGCCCAGGTAGATCCAGTGCGCGAACAGGCCCACGACGATGCCGCAGGCCAGCAGCACCACGCGCAGCACCGATGCCGTGGTGTGGTCCACCAGCGGCGGCAGGAACATCGCGATGCAGGCCACGGTGGCGATCAGCGCAACGGTGGAGGCGGCCAGGGCCTGGCGGGCGGCGTTCTCGGGCATGGGGCGGGGCTGGTTGCGGGAGGACGGCTGCAAACCGGGGTCGCGGGTGCGGATGTGACGAATCCAGGCGCCGAGTCTAGTGCGCGCCGCCGCCGCCGTCACGGCCGCGCATCGATCACACTGCACGCCCTGACGCCATGCCGCCCCGCCGCTGGATCGCCCACCTGGACATGGACGCGTTCTACGCGTCGGTGGAGCTGCTGCGCTACCCGGAGCTGGCCGGCCGCGCGGTCGTCATCGGCGGCGGCCGACGCCACCAGCCGGTGCCGCTGCCCGACGGCACGCACCGCTACGCCACGCTGGCCGGCTATGCCGGCCGCGGCGTCGTCACCACCGCCACCTACGCCGCGCGCGACCACGGCGTGCACTCCGGCATGGGGCTGATGAAGGCGGCGCAGCGGGCGCCGCAGGCCATCCTGCTGCCCACGGACTTCGAGCGCTACCGCCACTACTCGCGCCTGTTCAAGGCCGCGGTCGCCGAGGTCGCGCCCGTCATCGAGGACCGCGGCATCGACGAGATCTACATCGAGCTGACCGAGGTCCCCGGCGCGCAGGACGCGGTCGGCCACGACCCCTTCGGCGGCGTGCGCGCGGTGGCGCAGGAGATCCGCAACAACGTGCGCCGCGCCACCGGGCTGAGCTGCTCGGTGGGCGTGACGCCGAACAAGCTGCTGGCCAAGATCGCGAGCGAGCTCGACAAGCCCGACGGCCTGACGGTGCTCACCCAGGCCGACCTGCCGGCGCGCGTGTGGCCGCTGCCGGTGCGGCGCATCAACGGCATCGGCCCGAAGGCGGCGGACCGGCTCGTGGCGCTGGGCGTCCGCACGGTGGGCGAGCTGGCGGCGCAGGACCGCGCCTGGCTGCAGCAGCACTTCGGCCGCGCCTACGGCCGCTGGCTGCACGAGGCGGCGCACGGCGTGGACGACCGGCCGCTGGTCACGCGCGGCGAGCCGGTGTCGATGAGCCGCGAGACCACCTTCGAGCGCGACCTGCATGCGGTGCGCGACCGCGCCGAGCTCACCGGCATCCTCGACAAGCTGGTGCAGCAGCTCGCCACCGACCTGCAGCGCAAGGGCTACGCCGGCCGCACCATCGGCATCAAGCTGCGCTTCGAGGACTTCCGCACCGTCACGCGCGACCAGACGCTGCCGCAGCCGGTGGCCGATGCGGCGGGCATCCGCCACGCCGCCGGCCAGTGCCTCAAGCGCGTGGACCTGACGCGGCGGCTGCGCCTGCTGGGCGTGCGCGCCGCGGCGCTGTCGCGGACCTGAGCGCCGCCGCGCGGCGCGGCCTCACTCGAAGCGTATGCGCGTGGCCTCCAGGCGGGCACCGTCGGCAGCGAGCTGCGCGCGCACGTCGACGCGGCGGCCGGCCGCGAGGTCGGCGGCGCTGCCGCCCTCGAACCGCAGGTCCGGCCGCGAGCTGCCCACCGTCAGGCCGCGCAGCACGAAGCTGCCCGCGGCCGCATCGACCGACTCGATGGGGCCGCGCAGGTCGAAACCGCGCTCGCGCTCGGTCTGGTCGCTGCGCAGGCGCACCAGCGTGGCCTGCAGCACGCCGGCACGCATGCGCCCCTGCACCTCGACCCGCTGGCCCGGCAGCGGCGCGCCGTCGGGCAGCTGCGCCGCGCTGGCATCGACCAGCCGGCCGTCGACGCGCAGCCGCGCCAGCGCCGGCGCCGCGGTGACCAGCCCGCGCACGACCACGGTGTCGCGGTCGTCGAGCTCGCGCAGCGCGGCGGCATAGGCCAGCACCTGCCAGCGCCCGTCGGGCAGCGGCTGCGTGCGCAGCAGCAGCCGCGCCGGCCGGCCCACGGCCAGCGCGTCGGCGGCGCCGGCCGCGCCGGCATACGAGAAGCTCGCATCGCCCACGCGCAGCGTCTGCGCCGCGGTGTCCAGTTCCTCGACGACGCCGCGCACGCGGTACACCGCCGCGGCCAGCCGCGCCTCGATGCGCGTGGCGCGCCAGCGCCGGCGCTCGACGTCGTAGACCGCGTAGACCTCCAGCAGCCGCCCGGCGACGATCGGCACCAGGCGGCCGGCCAGCACGGGATCGAAGACCGTGGTGTCGTCGACGGCGACGGTCTGGCCCAGCAGCGTGAAGCTGCCCGCCGCGCGGTCCACCGCGGCCACCGGGCCGACCAGCGCGCTGTCGAAGCGCACGCGGCTGGCGCGCGCGCCGCCGCCCTGCACCGGGCCGGCGTCGATCTCCACCGTCATGCCCAGGCGCAGTTCCTGGCGCTGCCGCGGCGTGCCCTCGCCGTCCTCGACCACGGCCTGCTCGTCGTCGAAGACGATGTCGTTGACGATCACCGAGCCGAAGCCGGTGACCGGCCCCGCGGCGAAGGAGCCGGTGCCGCCGGTGCCGACGCCGCCGCCGCAGCCGGTGAGCACCAGCACAAGGGCCAGCAGCAAGGCCGGCAGCGCCGCGGCCCAGGCCGGGCGCCCGACAGGCCACCGGACGCGGCCGCGGGCGGACGAGGGATGGGCGAAGGACTTCATGTTCAGGCTCCGGTCGGACGCCGGCGGCGTCGCCGCGGCGGGGTCGGGGAAACGGGGGTGGCGGCCGGGCCGGGGCCGGCGGCGCCGAGGTCGTCGAAGCTGTACAGGCCCACGCGCACGCGCGCTGCGGCCGCCGGGGCCGCGGGAACCGGGGCCGCCGGGGCGGCACGGGCCGTGGCGGCAGCCGGGGTCCCTGCGGCTTGCGAGGACTCCTCGGCCTCTGCGGCGGCTGCCGCATCGGCGGCCACGCAGGCCTCCAGGTAGGGCACCAGGGCCGCCAGCAGCGCCTGCCACTGCGCCGCGATCAGCGGCCGCAGGCCGGCCACCGAGGCGGGCGACAGGCCGTCGGCGAAGACCGCCTGCTCGAAGTGGCGCCGGTCGCCGTCCAGCACGTTGGTCACCGCCGCGTCCAGGTGGTCGCCGACGTTGTCGCCGAGGAAACCGAGCAGCCGCGACTGGTCGCCGCTGGGCACGAAGGCGTCGCGCACCAGGCGCACCTCGTCGCGCGCCTCGTCGACCTCGGCCAGCCCGAGCCGGCACAGCTCGTCGAGCAGGCTGCGCGGGTGCATGTCGCGCGTGATCGCCTGCGCCAGCGTCTCGAAGCTGGGCGCCGGGCCCTGGCGCGGCAGCACGCGCGGCCGGCCGCGCCCGTCGCGGTAGGGCGGCTGCGCGCGCCAGTGCGCGAAGGCCTCGCTGGCCAGCGAGCGGCCGCGTGCGGCTCGCTCGGGTACGGCGTCGGCGCGCGTCAGCCGCGTCACCTCGCGCCGGTTGATGCCGGTGGCCGCGGCGATGCGGCTGACGCGGCGGTCCGCCGGCCCGGTGCCATGGGCGGCAGCGGCGGCATCGACGAAGGCCTGCTTGAGCATCTGCTGCACGGTCGCGAAGGGCACGCCGCGCGCCACCGCGAGCCGCGCCAGCGGCTGCAGCAGGCGCTGCAGCGCGGCGCCCAGCGCGCGCTGCTCGGGCGTGGTCTCGTCGTCGGGCGGGGTGTTCGGGGTGTTCATCGCGGGCGCGGGGCGCGCCGCCGTCCGGGCGCGCCCCGCGGGCCGATCATAGGAACCTGATGCGCAGCGCCTCGATGCGCGTGCGGTCCGCGGCGACGACGCCGCGCACCTCGACGCGGCGACCGTCGACGAGGTCGGCCTCGCTGCCGTTGGCGAAGACCACGCTGCCGCCGTACCAGATCGTCAGCCCGCGCAGCGCGAAGAGGCGCGCGGCGGTGTCCAGCCGACTGATCGGGCCGTGGAACTCCAGCCGCAGCCGGCCGAGGTAGCGGCGCTCGGCGAGCTCGACGCGACGGGCGACGAGCACGCCGTCGACGATGGCGCCGCTGACCTCCACGCGCGCGCCCAGCACGATGCCGTCGCTGCCGTCCGGGAAGGCCGCGCCGCGCGCATCCACGCGCAGGCCGTTGACCTCGAAGTCGGTCGCCGAGGTGAAGGCGGTGACCAGGCCCTCGACCTGCGCGTCCGGCCGCGGGCCGGGCAGCAGCGGGCCGCGTGCCAGGTGGGTGGCGACCCAGGCGCCGCCCACCGGCACGGTCTGCAGCCGAACCCGCACGAAGGCGCCGTTGGCCGGCGTCGTGCGCAGCCCCGCGGCCGGCACCGAGGCGTAGGACACCAGCACACCGCCCAGGCGGAAGGTGCGGGCGACGGTGTCGAGGTCGCTGACGATGCCGCGCAGCCGGTAGGCGACGGCGCCCGGCCGCGGCTCGATGCGGGTGGCGACGAAGCGCGCGTTGACGCGGTCGAACAGGCCCCAGACGCGCAGCACGTCGCCGGCCACCACCGCGGCCAGGCCGCCGGCCAGCGCCTCGTCGAAGACCGTGCTCGGCGTCACCAGCACGCTTTGGCCCAGCAGCGTGAGGCTGCCGGCGGCCGCGTCGACGGCGTCGACCGGCCCGACCAGCGCACCGCCCAGCGCGATGCGCAGCGCCACCGCGCGCATCTCGGCGCGGTTGATGGTGCGGCTGTCGACGTCCACCAGCACGCCGAGCTTGAACTCGTCGCGCGACACGGGATCGCCGTCCTCGTCGAGCAGCAGCACCGCGTCGTCGTCAAAGCGGATGCCGCCGACGATCAGCGAGCCGAAGCCGCTGATCGGGCCCTGCG
>CAZUPH010000187.1:0-8167 GCA_964621995.1 uncultured Rubrivivax sp.
ACAACGGCTTCCTGAACGTCGACGACACGAAGATGTCCAAGAGCCTGGGCAACTTCTTCACCATCGCCGACGTCCTGAAGTCCTTCGACGGCGAGAGCCTGCGCCTGTTCATGCTGCGCACGCACTACCGCAGCCCGTTCAACTTCAGCGACCAGGTGCTGGAGGAATCGCGCGCCGCGCTGCGCCGGCTCTATGGTGCGCTGCAGGCCGCGGGCGCGCCGGCCGCGGCCGCGATCGACTGGGCCGAGCCGCGCGCCGCCGCCTTCAAGGCGGCGATGGACGACGACTTCAACTCGCCCGGCGCGCTGGCGGTGCTGTTCGAGCTGGCAGCCAGCGTGCACCGCGGCCAGACGGCCGACGCCGCGCTGCTGCGCGCGCTGGGCGGCGTGCTCGGCCTGCTGCAGCAGGACCCGACGGCCTTCCTGCAGGGCGGCGCCGGTGCGTCGGCGCTGGACGCCGCGGCGATCGAGCAGCGCATCGCCGAACGTGCGGCGGCCAAGCAGGCGCGCGACTTCGCGCGCGCCGACCGCATCCGCGACGAGCTCGCGGCTGCCGGCGTGACGCTGAAGGACTCGCCCGCCGGCACGACCTGGGTGCGGGCCTGAGCATGCCCGCACCCGGCGCGCGGATGCGCGAGCCCGCTCCCGCGCCCCTGGCCGCCACGCCGGCCTACTGGGACGAAGCCTGCCGCCATCTCGCGAAGCGCGACCGCGTGATGAAGAAGCTCATCCCGCGCTTCGGCAGCGCGCGGCTGGCCAGCCGGGGCGACGCCTTCACGACGCTGGCCCGCTCCATCGTCGGCCAGCAGATCAGCGTGAAGGCCGCGCAGTCGGTCTGGGACCGCTTCGCCGCACTGGCCGGCGGCGCGCCGGGCCGGCTGGCGCCCGAGCGCGTGCTGGCGCTGAACGGCGAGCGCCTGCGCGAGGCGGGCCTGTCGGCGCGCAAGGGCGAATACCTGCTGGACCTGGCGCGCCACTTCGGCGAGGGCCGCGTGCACGTGGACCAGTGGCAGGCGATGGACGACGAGGCCATCATCGCCGAGCTCGTCGCGGTGCGCGGCATCGGCCGCTGGACGGCCGAGATGTTCCTGATCTTCCACCTGATGCGGCCGGACGTGCTGCCGCTGGACGACCTGGGCCTGCTCAAGGGCATCAGCGTCAGCTACTTCAGTGGCGAGCCGGTCTCGCGCGCCGAGGCGCGCGAGCTGGGCGAGGCCTGGGCGCCGTTCCGCTCGGTGGCCACTTGGTATATTTGGCGCAGCCTGGACCCTCTGCCCGTGGAGTACTGACCCCCGGCGGGAGCACCATGACCAAACGACATTTCCTCGAGTTCGAGACCCCGATCGCCGAGCTCGAGTCCAAGATCGACGAGCTGCGCTTCGTGCAGAACGAGTCGGCGGTGGACATCTCCGACGAGATCGAGCGGCTGTCCAAGAAGAGCCAGCAGCTCACCAAGGACATCTATTCCAGCCTGACGCCCTGGCAGGTGACGCAGATCGCCCGCCACCCGCAGCGGCCGTACACGCTGGACTATGTCGGCGAGATCTTCACCGAGTTCCACGAGCTCCACGGCGACCGCCACTATGCCGACGACCAGAGCATCGTCGGCGGCCTGGCGCGCTTCAACGGCCAGCCCTGCATGGTGGTCGGCCACCAGAAGGGCCGCGACACGAAGGAGCGCACGCTGCGCAACTTCGGCATGAGCCGGCCCGAGGGCTACCGCAAGGCGCTGCGCCTGATGAAGCTGGCCGAGAAGTTCGGCCTGCCGGTCTTCACCTTCGTCGACACGCCCGGCGCCTATCCCGGCATCGGCGCCGAGGAACGCGGGCAGAGCGAGGCCATCGGCCGCAACATCTTCGAGATGGCGCAGCTGGAGGTGCCCATCGTCAGCACCATCATCGGCGAGGGCGGCAGCGGCGGCGCGCTGGCCATCAGCGTCGCCGACCAGGTGCTGATGCTGCAGTTCAGCGTCTACTCGGTCATCTCGCCGGAGGGCTGCGCGTCCATCCTGTGGAAGACGGCCGAGCGTGCGTCCGACGCCGCCGAGGCGCTGGGCATCACCGCGCACCGGCTCAAGGCGCTGGGCGTGGTGGACAAGATCGTCAACGAGCCCGTCGGCGGCGCCCACCGCGACGTGCCGTGGATGGCCGCGCAGCTCAAGCGTGCCCTCGCCGACGCGCTGCGCCAGGTGTCCGACCTGAAGCCCGCCGCGCTGCTGGAGCGCCGCTACCAGCGCCTGCGCGCCTACGGCCGCTTCACCGACACGAAGGAAACCTGACTTGGCCGGGCCACCGCGCGTCGCGGTGGCGGCCAGCGGCGGCCGGGACTCGACCGCGCTGCTGCACTGCACGCTGCGCATGGCGCGGCCGCTGGGCGTGCAGGTGCATGCGCTGCACGTGCACCACGGCCTGCTGCCGCAGGCCGACGCCTGGCTGGCCCAGGTGCGCACGCAGGCGCGGCGCTGGGGCGCGGCCTTCGACAGCCGGCGCCTGGCCGGCCGGCCCGCGAAGGGCGAGAGCGTCGAGGCCTGGGCACGGCGCGGACGCTACGCCGCGCTGGCCGAGATGGCGCAGGCCGCCGGCTGCCCGCTGGTGCTGCTGGCGCACCACCGCCGCGACCAGGCCGAGACCGTGCTGCTGCAGGCCCTGCGTGGCGCCGGCGCCGCCGGCCTGGCGGCGATGCCGCGCAGCGCGCAGCGCGCCGGGCTGAGCTGGGCACGCCCCTGGCTGGACCAGCCGCGCGAGGCGGTCGAGGCCTACCTGCGCCGGCACCGCCTGCGCTACGTGGACGACCCCGGCAACGACGGCGCCGACTACACGCGCAGCCGGCTGCGCGCGCAGGTCTGGCCGGTGCTGGCCGCCGCCTTCCCGGCCGCGGAGACGGCGCTGCGCCACACCGCCGAGCGCGCCGCCGACGAACGTGCGCTGCTCGACGAGGTCGCCGCCGCCGACCTGGCCACCGCCGCCGACGGTGCCGCCCTGCGGCGCGACATGCTGTGTGCGCTCTCGCCGCCGCGGCGGCGCAACCTGCTGCGCCTGTGGCTGCGCTGCACGCTGCCGGTGCCGGTGCCCGAGACCCTGGTGCGCCGCCTGGCCGACGAGCTGCCGGCGACGCCGCATGCACGCTGGCCGGCCCCGGCGGGCGAGCTGCAGCTGCGCCGCGGCCGCCTGGCGTGGGTGGCCGGCACCGCCGGCGCGGCCGCCGCCGCCGCGCCAGGGCCGCGTCAGCCGGCGGCCTAGAATTGCAGGTTTGCGCGGCGCAGCATCGGCCGCCAACCGGCTTCTCAACCGCCCCGCGGCGCCGATCGGCGCGCCGAGTCCCATGTCCCTGATCGTTCACAAGTACGGCGGCACGTCGATGGGCTCCACCGAGCGCATCGCCAGCGTCGCCCGGCGCGTCGCCAAGTGGGTGCGTGCCGGCCACCAGCTCGTCGTGGTGCCCTCGGCGATGAGCGGCGAGACCAACCGGCTGCTCGGCCTGGCCAAGGAGCTGATGCCCAACGCCCACACGCCGCAGGCGCTGCGCGAGCTGGACGCCGTGGCCGCCACGGGCGAACAGGTCTCGGTGGGACTGCTGGCACTGGCGCTGCAGGCCCAGGGCGTGCCGGCGGTCAGCTACGGCGGCTGGCAGGTGCCGATCGAGACCGACAGCGCCTACACGAAGGCACGCATCCGGCGCATCGACGATGCGCGCATCCGCGCCGACCTGGCCGCCGGCCGCGTGGTCATCGTCACCGGCTTCCAGGGCATCGACGCCCAGGGCAACGTCACCACGCTGGGCCGCGGCGGCAGCGACACCTCGGCGGTGGCCATCGCCGCGGCGCTGAAGGCCGACGAGTGCCTGATCTACACCGACGTCGACGGCGTGTACACCACCGACCCGCGCATCGTGCCCGAGGCGCGCCGGCTGCACACGATCTCCTTCGAGGAGATGCTGGAGATGGCCAGCCTGGGCAGCAAGGTGCTGCAGATCCGCTCGGTGGAGTTTGCCGGCAAGTACCGCGTGCCCACGCGCGTGCTCAGCAGCTTCACGCCCTGGGACATCCCGATCGACGAGGAAGCCGTCTCGGGCACCCTGATCACCTTCGAAGAGGACGAGAAGATGGAACAAGCCGTGGTGGCCGGCATCGCGTTCAACCGCGACGAGGCCAAGGTCAGCATCATCGGCGTGCCGGACCGCCCGGGCATCGCGTTCCAGATCCTGGGGCCGGTGGCCGACGCCAACATCGACGTGGACGTCATCATCCAGAACGTCAGCCACGATGGCCGCACCGACTTCAGCTTCACGGTGCACCGCAACGACTACCAGCGCACGCTGGACCTGCTCAAGGGCACCGTGCAGCCGGCGGTGGGGGCGGCCGAGGTGCTGGGCGACGCGAAGATCTGCAAGGTCTCCATCGTCGGCATCGGCATGAAGAGCCACGCCGGCGTGGCGGCGAAGATGTTCCGCACGCTCAGCGAGGAGGGCATCAACATCCAGATGATCACGACCAGCGAGATCAAGACCAGCGTGGTGATCGACGAGAAGTACATGGAGCTCGCGGTGCGCGCGCTGCACAAGGCCTTCGACCTGGACCGCAGCGAGGCCGCCTGAGGTGCCTGTGGCCGGCGTGCGCCTGCACGCGCCGGTGCCGCACGATGCGGCTAGAATGCAGCCCTTCGCCGGAGACGTGACCGAGTGGCCGAAGGTGCTCCCCTGCTAAGGGAGTATGTGGGCAAAACCTGCATCGAGGGTTCGAATCCCTCCGTCTCCGCCAGGTGAACAGCGCCCGTCACGGAGTTCGTCATGGGGTCGACGCAAGCCGACGCTGGCGCGCTTGGGGTGACCGGCCAGCGGCAAGGCCAGCCGCCGCCGGCCGACGCACTGGCATTCGGCGCTGTGGCCCAGGGTGCCGACCGTGCACGGGCCGCCGACCACCGCTGCAAGCTCACCGATGACACGCTGCGCGCCGTCATCGCGTGCCGGCAGCTCGACGCGCTGGCGTTGGCGTTCGAGCTTCGCGAGGCGGATCTCGCCGCCATCGCCTTCGCCGAGCAGGACGCGGCATGACGCTGGCGCCCTCCCGGCCCCTGCGCTTCGGACCTGACGGCCGCTTCACGCTGCAGCCGCTGGAGCGCCGGCTGTTGGTCGACGGCGAACCGGCCCCGATCGGCGCCCGCGCCTTCGATCTGCTGCTGGAACTCGCTGCGCACCCCGGCGCCCTGCGCACGAAGAACGAGCTGATCGAGGCGGTGTGGCCCGGCGTGGTCGTCGAGGAAGGCAACCTCGCCACGCAGGTCAGCATGCTGCGCAAGGTCCTGGGGGGCGACGCGATCTCCACCATTCCCGGCCGCGGCTACCGCTTCACGTCGCGGCTGCACGATGCGGGGGCGGGCCCGCCGCCGGCAACGCCTTCCGCAGCGGCACCGGAGAAGCTGCGCACCAACCTGTCGGCCCAGCTGCCGCCCTTGATCGGCCGCGCCGCCGACCTGGCGGCCCTGGGCGAACTGGTGGGCCCGCATCGGCTGGTCAGCATCGTCGGTGCCGGTGGCATGGGCAAGACCGTGCTGGCGCAGGCCTTTCTGCACGCCCGGCGCGGTGCGCATACACACGGCGTGTGCTGGGTCGACCTCGCGCCGGTCAGCGACCCGGCCGCCGTGCCGGCCACGGTGATCGCCGCGCTGGGCCTGAACGCCGGCGGCGGCGACCCGCTCACGACCCTGTGTGCGTTGTGCATGCCGCTGCAGATGCTGGTGGCGCTGGACAACGCCGAGCACCTGCTGGATGCCACCGCCCGGGTGGCGCAGGCGATGGTGGAGGCCGCGCCGCAAGTCTGCCTGCTCGTCACCAGCCAGGCGCCATTGAAGGTCGCAGCGGAACGGGTCTACCGGCTGCACGCCCTGGAGGTGCCCGCCGGGCCGCTGCCGGCCGAAGCGGCGCGCGCGTTCGGCGCGGTGGCGCTGTTCGAGGCGCGCGCCATGCAGGCCGACCTGCGCTGGCGACTCACGGACGACAAGGTCCCGGTGGTGATCGACCTGTGCCGGCAGCTCGACGGCCTGCCGCTGGCCATCGAACTGGCGGCGGCCCGCGCGCCGATGCTCGGCGTGCGCCAGCTCGCCGCGTCGATGGGCGACCGGCTCAGGCTGTTGACCCGGGGTGCCAATCGCATGGCGCCGGCGCGCCAGCAGACGCTGCGCGCGACGCTGGCGTGGAGCCACGGCTTCCTCGACGATCGCGAGCGCACGGTCTTCCGGCGCCTGGCGGTCTTCGCCGGCAGCGGGTCGCTCACCACGATCCAGCAGGTGGTGGCCGACCCCGACGGCGCGCTCGACGAATGGGCGGTGCTCGATGCGCTGGCGCTGCTGGTCGACCGCTCGCTGGTGCTGGCGATCATCGCCGACGACGCGGCGGAGCCGCGCTACCGGCTGCTGGACACGCCGCGCGACTATGCGCTGGAGCGGCTGCGGGAGGCTGGCGAGGAAGAGCTGCTGCGCCAGCGGCACCTGCGGGCGCTGGCCTCGCTGTGCGAGGCAGCGTGGCATCGGGCCTTCAGCGGCGAGGTGCGCTGGCAAACGTGGCACCGCACGTTTGCGTCCGATGCGGACAATGCGGTCGAGGCGATGGCCCATGCCATCGAGCGCGGCGATCGTGTGGCGGCGCTTCGGATCGGGGTGACGCGTCTGTGGTCCACGACCGTGACGCTGCCCGCGTCGCAGCGCATCGCACTCGCCGAGCAGTGCCTTGCCCAGGTCGACGAGTCGGTGCCGCCCGCGCTGCGGGTGCGGGCGTGGCTGCAGGCCTCCATCCCCTTGGGCGTCGTGCGTCCGCGGCAGGCCCAGGAGGCCATGCGCCAGGCGACCGAGCTGGTGAAGGCGTCGGCAGCGCTGCGCGACGATCGCTTCCTGCACTACCGGGTGCTGTGCCGCGTCATCGAACTGGCTGGCCGTGGTGCGGCGGGCGACATCGACCTGCAGGCGGTGATCGCCGAGGCGCGTGCGCTGGAGGATCCCCGCTGGCCGCCGCAGCGGCGGCTGTGGCGGATCCAGGCCGAATGCGTCGTGGCGCTCGCCGGGTCGTCCGAGGCGGTGCGGCTGGGGCGCGAGATGCTGGCCCTGGATCTCGCCGCCGGCGGCAGCGGATTCGGTCCGCGGGTCAACCTGATCGACTTCGAGCTCGCGGCCGGCGATGCCCGGGCCGCGGCACGGACCGGCGAGTCCCTGGTGGCCGAGCTGCAGGGCGGGCGGCACGAGAAGCTGCTTGCCGCCGCTCGCCTGAACCTCGTCGCCGCGTGCCTGTCGCTCGACGAGCTGCCGCGTGCCAGGACCCTGGCGCAGGACGGCTGGGCCGCGGGCCGCTTGTTCGGCATGCAGCCCTACTGGGGCGACTGCCTCGCCTTGCTGGCCGCGATGGACGGCCGACCGCGCGCGGCCGCCTTGCTGGCCGGCTATGCCGATGCGGCCTACGCCGCCCGCGACGAAGACCGCGAACCCAACGAGGCCGCCGCCCACGAGCGTGCCTGCGCGCACGCCCGCGCCGCGCTCGGCGAAGCCGGGTTCGAGCGCCTGCACGACGAAGGCCGCCGGCTGGCGGACGACGAGGTCCACGCCATCGCCTTTGCCGCCGCCGACGCTGGTTGAGATCCGCGCGGCGCCGGGATGCGAGGCGGGCCCGGGCCGCAGGGCGCTGGGCCGGGGACCCGCGCCCCCTGCCTTGAGAACGTTCCATAACGCTTGAGAAGACTTTCATGACCGCGGCGGGGGGGCTGACGGACAGTCACGTCACTGCAGCAAGCAGGCCACCGCCCCGAGGGGCACGACTCTAGGAGCACACCATGAACACGCAAGTCTTCCGCAGCACCGCCCTGGCCCTGGCCACCGCCGTCACCACCCTGGTCGCCGTCGCGCAGCCGCAGCAGGCGGTGAGCGCCGAGCCCCAGCTGAGCGCCGGCATCGTGCCCGCCCAGCGCTTCCGCGCCGCCGACAACGGCAGCGCCGATGTGCAGGTGGCCCGCCCGGCCGCGCTGACGGAGAGCTCCGGCGAGGCCAGCGAGCTGGCCGCTGCCGACACCGCCCACCTGCGCATGGCCGAGCGCAAGGTCGGCTTCGGCGACCGAAAGGTCGGCTTCGGCGACCGCAAGGTCGGCTTCGGCGACCGCAAGGTCGGCTTCGGCGACCGCAAGGTCGGCTTCG
>CAZUPH010000188.1:0-8148 GCA_964621995.1 uncultured Rubrivivax sp.
TCTGGCGCGTCTCGAGCAGCTTGCCGAGGCCGAAGCCGTCGACGCCGGCGTTGTTGCTGATCACGGTGAGATTCTTCGCGCCGCTGTCGCGCAGTGCGTCGATCAGCGCCTCCGGGATGCCGCACAGGCCGAAACCGCCGACGGCGAGCAGCTGCCCGTCGCGCACGATCCCGTCCAGGGCCGCGGCGGCGCTGGGGTAGAGCTTGTTCATGGGAAAAGGGTCTCCTGGGGAAGGCCTGCGGTACGGGCACGCGCCGAAGCGCCCCCGAAGGGCGCCGCGCTGCCGGGCCGAAGCGTACTACTTAAGCCATTAGGTAGCCGTTACGTAGAATCGCCTAAACCCTAACCGAAAGCCCGAAGCCGGAGCCCGCGCCGTGACATCGCCCGACCCGAATGCCTCGTTCGCCGACCTCGAGATGCTCAGCGCGGCGCTCGCGCATGTCTTCGCGCCCTGGGTGCGCGAGCTGGACCTGCGGGTGCTGGAGGCGCGCGCCGGCGAGGTGACGCTGGCGCTGCCGGTCACGTCGCGCCACGTGCACGAGGGCGGCGTGCTCTGCGGCCAGACCATGATGGCGGCCTGCGACACCGCGATGGTGCTGGCGGTGATGACGAAGCTCGGCGGCTTCAAGCCGATGACCACGGTGCAGCTGCAGACCAGCTTCCTGCGCCCGGTGGCCGGCACCAGCGGCGTGGCGCGCGTCGTCGCGCGCGTGCTGCGCATGGGCCGCTCGCTCGTCTTCGGCGAGATCCAGGTCATCAACGCCGACGACGAGCTGGCCGCTCACGCGACGACCACCTACGCGCTGCTGTGAGCGTCGCACTCGGCGACGCCGAC
This sequence comes from uncultured Rubrivivax sp., assembly GCA_964621995.1. Lineage (GTDB taxonomy): Bacteria > Pseudomonadota > Gammaproteobacteria > Burkholderiales > Burkholderiaceae_C > Rubrivivax. The sequence continues at coordinate 836 of CAZUPH010000188.1, forward strand.
CCGGACTTCCGCAGCGCCTTCGAGTGGGCGCCGGTCGGGCTGGTGCTGTCGCGCCAGCGCCAGATGATCGACTGCAACCGCGAGCTGCTGGCCATGTTCGGCGCCACGCGCGAGCGGATCGTCGGCCAGTCCTTCGAGATCCTGTACCCGACGCACGCCGAGTTCGTGCGCACCGGCCAGCGCATCGCGGCGCAGCTGGACGACCAGGGCCGCTACGCCGACGAGCGCGTGATGAAGCGCCTGGCCGGCCCGCGCGCCGGCGAGCTGTTCTGGTGCCACGTCAGCGGCCGCGCGCTGGACCCTGCCGAGCCGCATGCCGCGGGCATCTGGGCCTTCGAGGACCTCTCGGGCGAACGTGCGCTGCAGCCCGGGCTGACCCCGCGCGAGCGCGAGATCGCGGCGCTGCTGGTCGAGGGCCTCACGAGCAAGCTGATCGGCCGCCGGCTCGGCATCAGCCCGCGCACGGTGGACGTGTACCGAGCGCGGCTGATGCGCAAGACCGGCGCGGCGACGACGCCCGACCTCGTCAAGCGCCTGCTCGCCGGCGCGAGCTGAGCGGCCGACGGGCGCGGCCCGCAGCGCAACTGCGGCATCATCGGGCCATGATCACGCTGCATCACCTGGAAAACTCGCGCTCTCAGCGCGTGCTGTGGCTGCTGGAAGAACTGGGCGTGCCCTACGAGGTGAAGCGCTACCGGCGCGACCCGAAGACGATGTACGCCCCGCCCGAGCTGGCCCGCGTGCACCCGCTGGGCAAGAGCCCGGTCATCACCGAGGGCGACGCGACGGTGGCCGAGTCGGGCGCCATCGTCGAGTACCTGCTCGACGAGCACGACCGCGAAGGCCGCCTGCGCCCGCCGCCCGGCACGCCCGAGCGGCGGCGCTACACGTACTGGCTGCACTTCGCCGAGGGCAGCGCGATGCCGCCGCTGCTGATGAAGCTGGTCTTCGACCAGGTGCGCAAGGCCAAGGTGCCGTTCTTCATCAAGCCGGTGGTGCGCGGCGTGGCCGACAAGGTCACCCAGAGCTTCATCGCGCCCAACCTGGCGCGCCAGTTCCGCTTCATGGAGGACGAGCTGGCCACGCGGCCCTGGTTCGCCGGCGAGGCCTTCAGCGCCGCGGACATCCAGATGAGCTTCCCGCTGGAGGCCGCCGCGGCGCGCGGCGGGCTCGGCGACGACTTCCCGAAGCTGATGGACTGGCTGCAGCGCATCCACGCGCGGCCGGCCTACCAGCGCGCGCTGCAGGCCGGAGGGCCCTACCGCATCATCGACTGAGCCCGCGGCAGCGGCCGCGGGCTACAGACCGGGGCCTTCCCGGTCGATATCCCTGGCATCGGCCCCGATACCCGGGGCCCTTCGGGAACGGTCCATGAGCGTCGGCGTGCTGTGGCGGCTTCGACCCAGCAGCCTGCGCGGCCAGCTGGCCCTGGGATTTGCATTGATCGGCGCGCTGCTGGCCGTCGTGCTGTCGGCCGCGCTGGGCGCGCTGATGGCCGCGCAGAGCCAGCGCGACGAGGGCCGCACGCTGCATGCGATGGCGCGCGTGGCCGCGGGCCACCTGGCCGAGGGGCTCTTCTTCCGCGCCCGCGAGGTCGAGGTCATGGCCTCGTCGCCGACGCTGTGGAGCGACGGCATCGGCGCCGAGCGCGTGCGCCAGGCCTTCGCGCGCAGCCAGGCCGTGCACCCGCACAGCGCGTGGATCGGCGTCACCGATGCGCGCGGCATCGTGCAGGTGGCCACCGGGCGGCTGCTCGAGGGCGCCGACGTCAGCGCGCGCCCCTGGTTCCAGGCCGCGCGGCACGGGCTGTTCGTCGGCGACGTGCACCCGGCCAAGCTGCTGGCGAACAAGCTGCCTCGCGGCAGCGACGGCGGCCCGCAGCGCTTCGTCGACTTCTCCGCCCCCATCGTGGTCGGCGGCCGCATGGTCGGCGTCATCGGCGTGCACGGCAGCTGGGACTGGACACATGCGACGATCCAGTCGCTGCTGCCCTCGACCGCCGCGCAGCGCGGCATCGAGGTCTTCGTCTTCGACCGCACCGGTGCGCCGATCTACGCCCCCGGCGCCACACTGCAGGCGCACGTGGACGCCGGGCAGACGCTGCCGGCCCTGGCGCAGCGCCGCGTGCGCGGCGGCGATCCGACGCAGTGGGGCGTCGTGCGCTGGGCCGACGACGCCGACTACCTGACCGCGGTGCTGCCGATGACGCCGCTGCGTGCGGCCACCGACCTGGGCTGGACACTGGTCGTGCGCCAGCCGGTCGACGCCGCCTTCGCGGCCGCCCGCCAGGCGGCGTCCTTCGCGCTGGTCGTCGGCCTGTTCGGCGCGGCGGCGGCCTCGGCGATCGGCTGGTGGCTCACGCGCTGGCTGACCTGGCCGCTGATCGTGCTGGCCCGCGCCGCCGACCGCACCGAGGCGCGCCCCGGCGACGACGGTGCGCTGGCCGTGCGCGGCAACCGCGAGGTCGAGCGCCTGTCGGGCGCACTGCTCGGCCTCACGCAAAGGCTGCGCCGGGCCAATGCCGAGCTGGAGCGGCGCGTCGCCGAGCGTACCGAGGCGCTGGCACGCGCCAACGCCGAACTCGAGAAGCTGGCCCACCACGACCCGCTGACCGGGCTGCTGAACCGCCGCGGCTTCGACGACCGCGCCGCCATCGCGCTGGCGGCGGCGCGGCGGCGCGGCGCGGCGCTGTCGCTGGTGGCGGTCGACGCCGACCACTTCAAGCGCGTCAACGACACCCACGGCCACGACGTCGGCGACCAGGTGCTGTGTGCGCTCGGCGAGGTGCTGCGGCGCCGGCTGCGCGAGGTCGACATCGTGGCCCGCGTCGGCGGCGAGGAATTCGTCGCGCTGCTGCCCGACACCGACGGCGACGGCGCCTGCCATGTCGCGGCCGCACTCGTCGAGCGCATCGCCGCGCTGCCGATGCCGGTGGTCGGCCGCGTCACCGTCAGCTGCGGCGTTGCCGAGCTGCGCGTCGGCCGCGAGCCGATGCGCGAGGCGCTGGCGCGCGCCGACGCCGCGCTCTACGAGGCCAAGCGGCGCGGCCGCAACCGCTGGCACTTCGCCGCCGTCGAGCGCATCGCCGAGCCGGTGACCTGCGTCTGAGCGGCGCGGCGACGCTGCCGCGAGGCACCATCGCCCCCGCCCCGCCCCGCCCCGCCCCGCCACAGGCCCGAGCCCGAGCCCGAGATCTGGGGGCCGCTCGGGCCCTGGCGCCGGCGGCGCGAGCGCTGGCCCCACCTGGCGCTGCTCGGGGCTGCCCGGACTGGGACTGGGCCGGCTTCCTGTTCGTGCAGGTGCTGTTCGGCGCCGCGGCGGCGCCGCTGTTCAGCGGCACCGAGCTGCTGCTCGGCGCATCGCCGGAGCGCAGGGGGCCCCGGGGTGCCGGACCCGCCGCTGTACGGATCGCTGGGCGCATCGATCCGGGCCTACCGCTGCCGGGGGCATCGCGGTCGCCGAGGGCGGGCCAGCACCGGCCGCCGTCTTCGACAACCCGCCGCCGCTGTTCGCCGCGCTGTTCTCGACGCTGCTGCTCGGCAAGCGGCCGCAGCCGCACCACGGGCGGCCCTTCGCGCTGATCGTCGGCGGCATCGTCGTCAGCACGAACCGCCGGCCGCCGGCGCCGGCCGGTCCCTGAACCCCGAGGCGCGGGGCACCGCACGCGACAACCGGTCCTGCGCCCCGCGATGCCCGGCCGGCCGGGGCCGGGTTCACTCCAGCAGCGCGCGAAACCAGTCCGGCAGCGGCGCCGACTTCTTCGCCGCATAGTCGCTCCACACCGTCTTCGCGCCGCCTTCGGCGTACACCACACCGGGCTCGTCGGTGCGCTCCAGCGTCAGGTAGGTGTCGAAGCTGCTGCGCCCGGGGTTGGCCACGTAGTGGCGCACCAGCACGTCGCCGGGAAACTCCAGCTGGCGCAGGAAGTTGCAGAAGGCATTCACGATCACCGGCCCCTGCCCGGCGCCGGGCGACGCCGCGGCGCCGACGCGGTAGATCCAGTCCAGCCGCGCGATCTCGAAGTAGCGGAAGTAGATCGTGTTGTTGACATGACCCATCGCGTCCATGTCGCCCCAGCGGATGGGGATGGTCATCTCGTGGGTCAGCTTCCTGTGCTCGGGCAGCGTGAAGCGCATCGCCGGCGCCCTCCTTGCTTGTGCTCAGTCCAGGCCCAGTTCGCGCAGCAGCCGCGCGACCTGCGCCTTCAGCGTGTCCACCTCGGCGGCGAGCCGGGTCTGCTCGGCCTTCAGCGCCGCGATCTCGCCGGCGCCGATGCTCTCTGCAGCGTCGTTCGCCGCGCCGCGCGCCGCCGGCTGCGCCGGCTCGCCGCACAGCAGGTGCGCCCAGCGCGCCTCGCGCTCGCCCGGCGCACGCGCCAGCTTCAGCACCAGCGCCGGCTCCTTGCCCGCCAGCTCGTCGAGAAAGCCCTCCACCGACGAGATGTCTGCGAAGCGGTGCAGCCGCTCGCAGTTCAGCCGCAGCTCGGCCGCCGTCTGCGGGCCACGCAGCATCAGCACCGCGAGCAGCGCCACCGCGGCGCCAGGCAGCTGCAGCACGCGCGCGACGTTCTGCTCGAACTTGACGACGCGGCTGCCGCTGCCCTCGAAGACCAGGCTCAGTGCCTTCAGCCCGTCCACCGCGGTCAGCACCTCGGCCTCGCTGGCCTCCATCACCGGCACGCGTGCCGTCTTCTGGTTGCAGCCGGCGACCAGCGCATTCAGGCTCAGCGGGTAGGTGTCCGGCACCGTGGCCTGCTTCTCGACGAGCACGCCGAGCACACGCGCCTCCAGCGGGGTCAGCAGCCGCATCGCGACGTCACACTCCAAATCCGTCGTCGGCGGCGATCACCGCGCCGTTGACGAAGTGGCTCTCGTTGGCGCACAGCATCATCAGCGCCGCGTCCAGGTCGCCGGGCTTGCCCACGCGCTTGCGCGGCAGCATGGCCACCAGCTTCTGCCCGGCCTCGGTCTGCCAGTGGTGGTGGTTGATCTCGGTGTCGATGTACCCCGGGCACAGTGCATTGACGTTGATGCCGAAGCGCCCCCACTCCAGCGCCATCGCGCGCGTCATGTGCACGACGGCGGCCTTGCTCATCGCATAGACGCCGATCTGCGAGAGCACGCGCAGCCCGGCCATCGAGGCCACGTTGACGATGCGCCCGCCGGTGTAGGTGCCCGGCGCCTCGCCCTTGGCGCGCGCGATCATGCGCCGCGCCACCGCCTGCGCCACGAAGAAGGCGCCGCGCGTGTTGGTGTCCATCACGTAGTCGTAGTCGTCGGGCGTCACGTCCACGAGCTTCTGCGTGGTGCTGACGCCGGAGTTGTTGACCAGGATGTCGATCGCGCCCATCTCGGTCTCGGCATGCGCCACCGCGGCGGCGATGCTGCCGGGGTCGGTGACGTCCAGCCCGACGACATGCGCGTCGCCGCCGGCGGCCTCGATCTCCGCGCGCAGCGCCTTCAGCCGCTCCACGCGGCGCGCCGCCAGCACCACGCCGGCGCCGGCGCGCGCCAGCGTCTTCGCGAAGTGCGCGCCCAGGCCGCTGGACGCGCCGGTGACGAAGGCGACGCGCCCGCTCAGGTCGATCTCGTAGGCCATGGGACTCCTCGGCTCGTGGATGGTGGTCGCAGCGCCTGATGCCATGCAAGGGCCGCATCGTTTTCACGATATCACGGGCCCCGGCGCGGGCCGGGCGGTCTGCGGCATGATCCGCCGCGTGATGCTGCTCGTGGAAGGCCTGGCCAGGCAGTACGGCCCCACCCCGGTCTTCGCCGGCGTGTCGCTGGCGCTGGCGCGCGGCGAATTCGTCGCGCTGCTCGGCGAATCCGGCGTGGGCAAGTCCACGCTGCTGAACTGCATCGCCGGACTGGACCGCCCCGATGCCGGGCGCGTGCTCGTCGCCGACCGCGAGGTCGGCGCGCTGTCCGACGACGACGCTGCCCGGCTGCGCCGCGAGCACCTGGGCTTCGTCTTCCAGGCCTTCCACGTGCTGCCGCACCTGACGGTGGCGGAGAACGTCGGCCTGCCGCTGCGCCTGCTCGGCCGCGCCGACGAAGCGCGCGTGCAGGCGGTGCTGGACGCCGTGGGCCTGGCCGGGCTGGGCGCACGCTACCCGGCGCAGCTCAGCGGCGGGCAGCTGCAGCGCGTGGCGATCGCGCGGGCGGTCGTGCACCGCCCGGGGCTGATCCTGGCCGACGAACCGACCGGCAACCTGGACCCGGCCACCGCCGAGCGTGTGCTCTCGGTGCTGCGCGCGCAGGTCACCGAGTCCGGCGCGGCCTGCCTGCTGGTCACCCACTCGGCCGCCGCCGCGGCTCGCGCCGACCGCGTGCTGCGGCTCACTCCCACCGGCATCCGTGCGGTGGACCGCCACGACAGCTAGCCGGCGATGAACCTCGCACTGCTGTGGCCGCTGATCCGCCGCGAGTGGCGGCACCACCCCTGGCGCCACGCGGTGGCGCTGCTGGCGGTGGCGCTGGGCGTGGCCCTGGCCTGGTCGGTGCACCTGATCAACCGCTCGGCGCTCGCCGAATTCTCCGCCGCCGTGCGCGCGGCCAACGGCGAGCCCGACCTCGCGCTGCGCGCCGCGGCCGGCGGCGGCTTCGACGACGCGCTGTTCGACCGCATCGCCGCGGACCCGGCGGTGGACCACGCGAGCCCGGTGCTGGAGATCGACACCTACGCGCAGGCGCCGGGCGGCGGGCGCGTCGCGCTGCGTGTCGTCGGCGTCGATGCGCTGCGGGTCGCGGCGCTGGCGCCGGCGCTGCTGCCGCGCGCGGCCGAGGGCGAGGAGCGGCTGGCCTTCTTCGACCCCGACGCGGCCTTCCCGAATGCCGCCGCGCGCGAGCGCCTGGCGCTGGCCGACGGCGGCACGGTGGCGCTGCAGTCCGGCCCGGCCTGGCAGCGGCTGCGCGTGGCCGGCACGGTGGCCGCCGGCGGGCTGCCGCTGGTGGTGCTGGACCTGGCCGGCGCGCAACAGCATTTCGGCGCCGTCGGGCGGCTCACGCGCATCGACCTGCGGCTGGCGCCGGGCACCGACACCGCGCAGCTGCTGGCGCGGCTGGCGCTGCCGCCGGGCGTGGCCGCGGTGGCGGCCGACGAGGCCGAGCAGCGTGTCTCGCAGCTCTCGCGCGCCTACCGCGTCAACCTCACGGTGCTGGCGCTGGTGGCGCTGTTCGTCGGCGCCTTCCTCGTGTTCTCGGTGGTCGCGCTGTCTGTGGCGCAGCGCACGCCTTCGTTCGCGCTGCTCGGCGTGCTGGGCATGACGGCGGCCGAGCGGCGCCGCCTGGTGCTGCTGGAATGTGCGCTGATCG
>CAZUPH010000189.1:0-8108 GCA_964621995.1 uncultured Rubrivivax sp.
CGTCCACGCCGGCCTCGTTCGCGCCGCCGCCGGCCGCACCGCCCCCCGCCGCCGCGCCGGCGGCGGCGCCGGCCCTGGGTGGGGGCAGCGACTTCGGCGACCCGTTCGCGGTGGAGGTCAGCGAGGTCGTGCACGACCCCGAGCTCGACGAGGCAGTGATCTCCTTCGCCAACGCCGACTTCACGCAGTGCGAGGACGCGCTGCGCCGCATCACCGGCCCCGGCGGCGCGCGCGCGCAGCATGCCGAGACCTGGCTCGTGCTGTTCGACCTGTACCGCGCCACCGGACAGCAGCAGCGCTTCGAGAGCCTGGCGATGGACTATGCGCAGCAGTTCGGCTGGTCCGCGCCGCAGTGGTACTCGCTGCCCAAGCTGGTAGCCGACGCGGTGGCCGAGGATGCGCTGCTGCCCGGCAGCTCGGCGCGCAGCGCCGCCGAGATCGGCTGGCAGTGCCCCGAACAGCTGGACATCGACGCCGTCGCGAGGCTGCGTTCGCAGACGCTGCAGATGCCGCTGCCCTGGGTCTTCGACTGGCACCAGCTGCGCGGCATCGAGCCCGAGGCCGCGATGCAGCTGTCCACGCTGTTCCGGCTGTGGGCCGGGCAGGCGCTGGAGATGCGCTGGCTGGACGGCGACCGCCTCTTCCACGTGCTGCAGGAAGCCGCACCCACCGGCGTGCGCGACGCCGACCCGGCCTTCTGGCTGACGCGGCTGGACGCGCTGCGCCTCGCAAACCGCGCCGACCAGTTCGACGAGGCGGCCATCGACTACTGCGTCACCTACGAGGTCTCGCCACCCTCCTGGGAGCCGGCGCGCTGCAAGGTGCACATCAGCGGCGTGGGGCTGTCCACGCACGCGCCTTCGCTGTCGCGTGTCAGCGAGGTCTCCACGAGCTTCATGGAGTCCGGCCACGACGACAAGGGCGGCGGCAGCACCGTCGAGGTGGCGCATGTCGAGCTCTCGGGCCAGCTGATCGGCGACATCCAGGGCACCCTGGGCAAGCTCAACGGCGAGCTGCGCAGCGCGCCGGTGGTCAGCGTGTCCTGCGCGCGGCTGATCCGCGTGGACTTCATCGCCGCCGGCGACCTGCTGAACTGGGTGCTGGCCAAGCGCAACGAGAGCCGCAGTGTGCAGTTCGTCGACACGCACCGCCTGGTGGCGCTGTTCTTCGGCGCGATGGGCATCAACGAACACGCCAAGGTGGCCGTTCGCAAGGTTTGAGCCTCGCGGCTTGAATGCGGGCCGCGCGGCCCCAGTTGCAGGACTTCCATGGAAAGCTACCACGGCACCACCATCGTCAGCGTGCGCCGCGGGCCGCTGGTCGCGCTCGGCGGCGACGGGCAGGTCACGCTGGGCAACATCGTCGTCAAGGCCAGCGCGCGCAAGGTGCGCAAGCTGCACCGCGACCAGGTGCTGGCCGGCTTCGCCGGCGCCACCGCCGACGCCTTCACGCTGTTCGAGCGCTTCGAGGCCAAGCTCGAGAAGCACCAGGGCCACCTCGTGCGCGCGGCCATCGAGCTCACGCGCGACTGGCGCACCGACCGCGTGCTGCGCCGTCTGGAGGCCATGCTGGCGGTGGCCGACCGCGAGAGCTCGCTGATCATCACCGGCAACGGCGACGTGCTGGAGCCCGAGTACGGCATCGTCGCCATCGGCTCCGGCGGCGCCTATGCGCAGGCCGCGGCGCGCGCGCTGCTGCAGCACACGGAGATGGCGCCGGCGGACATCGTCAAGCGCTCGCTGGAGATCGCCGGCGACCTGTGCATCTATACCAACCACCACCACACGGTCGAGAGCCTGGGCGAAGCATGAGCATGACCCCGCAGGAGATCGTCTCCGAACTCGACCGCCACATCGTCGGCCAGCAGGCGGCCAAGCGCGCGGTCGCCATCGCGCTGCGCAACCGCTGGCGCCGCCAGCAGGTGGACACCGGCCTGCGCGCGGAGATCACGCCCAAGAACATCCTGATGATTGGCCCCACCGGCGTGGGCAAGACCGAGATCGCACGCCGCCTGGCGAAGCTGGCCGACGCGCCCTTCGTCAAGGTCGAGGCGACCAAGTTCACCGAGGTCGGCTACGTCGGCAAGGACGTCGACAGCATCGTGCGCGACCTTGTCGAGGTGGCCGTCAAGCAGGAGCGCGAGCGCCAGGTGCGCACCAAGCGCACGCTGGCCGAGGACGCCGCCGAGGAGCGCATCCTCGACGTGCTGGTGCCACCGCCGCGCATCGCGCCGGCGATGGGCTTCGGCATGGACAGCGCGCCGCCGGCGCCGCCGCCGCCCGACAACACCGCGCGCCAGGTCATGCGCAAGCGGCTGCGCGAGGGCAAGCTCGACGACAAGGAGATCGAGATCGAGCTCGCCGAGGTCAAGCCCGCGCTGGAGATCCTGGGCCCGCAGGGCATGGAGGAGATGGCCGAGCAGCTAAAGGGCCTGCTCGGCCAGATGGGCCAGCCGCGGCGCAAGGCGCGCAAGCTGAAGATCCGCGAGGCGCTGGACCGCCTGGTCGAGGAGGAGGCCGGCAAGCTCGTCAACGAGGACGAGATCCGCGCCGCCGCGCTGGCCAATGCGGAGGGCAACGGCATCGTCTTCATCGACGAGATCGACAAGGTCACCTCGCGCCAGGAGACCAGCGGCGCCGAGGTCAGCCGCCAGGGCGTGCAGCGCGACCTGCTGCCGCTGGTGGAAGGCACCACCGTCAACACCAAGTACGGCGTCGTCAAGACCGACCACGTGCTGTTCATCGCCAGCGGCGCCTTCCACCTGGCCAAGCCCAGCGACCTGATCCCCGAGCTGCAGGGCCGCTTCCCGATCCGCGTCGAGCTCGGCTCGCTGTCGGTGGAGGACTTCGAGGCCATCCTGACCAGCACCCACGCCAGCCTGATCAAGCAGTACCAGGCGCTGCTGGCCACCGAGGGCGTCACGCTCGAGGTGCGGCCCGAGGGCGTGCGGCGCCTGGCGCAGATCGCCTTTGAGGTCAACGAGCGCACCGAGAATATCGGCGCGCGCCGCCTGGCCACCGTGATGGAGCGGCTGCTCGACGAGATCAGCTTCGACGCGCCCAACCGCGGCGGGCAGACGGTGGTGATCGACGCCGCCGCGGTGGACGCCAAGCTCGCCGAGCTGGCGAAGAACGAGGACTTGTCGCGCTACGTGCTGTAGCGCCGGCCGGCATGCGCTAGCCTGCGGCGCTCTTCCACGCGCAGGACCCCGCACCATGCAGCAACGCCCGCTCGGCCGCAGCGGCCTCGTGACCGCCCCGCTCGCCTTCGGCGGCAACGTCCTCGGCTGGACCGCCGACGAGGCCACCTCGTTCAGCCTGCTCGACGCCTACGTCGACGGCGGCTTCAACCTGATCGACACCGCCGACGTCTACTCCACCTGGGTGAGCGGCCACCAGGGCGGCGAGAGCGAGACGGTCGTCGGCAAGTGGCTCGCCGCCGCGCCGAGCCGGCGCGAGCGCGTGCTGATCGCCACCAAGGTCGGCAAGCCGATGCCCGGCGGCAAGGGCCTGGGCCGCGCGTGGATCCGCCAGGCGGTCGAGGACTCGCTGCGCCGGCTGCGCACCGACCGCATCGACCTCTACCAGAGCCACGAGGACGATGCGGACACGCCCATCGAGGAGACGCTCTCGGCCTTCGCCGAGCTGATCGCCGAAGGCAAGGTGCGCGCCATCGGCGCCAGCAACATTACCGCGCCGCGCCTGGCCGAGGCGCTGGCCACCAGCGCGCGGCTGGGCCTGCCGCGCTACGAGACGCTGCAGCCGCACTTCAACCTGCTCGAGCGCAAGGTGTTCGAGGACGCATTGCAGCCGCTGTGCGTGCAGCAGGGCCTGGGCGTCATCAACTTCTTCGGCCTCGCGCGCGGCTTCCTCACAGGCAAGTACCGCAGCGAGGCCGACCTCGGCAAGAGCCCGCGCGGCGGCGGCGTCAAGGCCTACCTGAACGAACGCGGCCTGCGCATCCTGGCCGCGCTGGACGCGGTGGCTGCCGAGGCCGGCGCCACGCCGGCGCAGGTGGCGCTGGCCTGGCAGCTGGCGCAGCCGGGCATCAGCGCGCCCATCGTCAGCGCGACCTCGGTCGCGCAGTGGGCGGAGCTGGCCGGCGCGGCGCGGCTGGCGCTGTCGACGGCACAGCTCGCCGCGCTGTCGCGCGCCAGCGAAGGCGGCTGATCAGCCGCGGCGCCGCCGCGCCAGGCCGCCCAGCACCGCCAGCCCGGCCAGCAGCAGCGCCGCCGGGCCGGGCTCGGGCACCGGCGTGACGGCCTCGGTCACGCGCAGCAGCACGCGCGTGTTGGCGTCGTCGTAGACCGCCTCGAAGCCGCCGGTGGCGAAGCCCGTCAGCGTCAGCCCGGCGAAGCTGCTGCCGCTGCGGCTGCCCGCGTAGTCCAGCACCACGATCTCGTCGCCGACGTCGAAGAAGCAGGCCCCGTAGCAGGCCACCGCCAGCGTGCCGCCCAGATTGACCGAGCCGGTGACGATCAGCAGGTCGTGGCTGGCGAGCGACTCGACGTCGATGCCCAGCGTGCCGGCCACGCCCTGCGCGAAGCTGCCGGCCAGCGTCAGCGTCGCCGGCGCGGCAGCGGCCGCGGCGCCAGGGGCGACGAAGCCGTCGTTGGTCAGCAGCGCGGTCTGCACGGTTGCGGTGCCGCGCACGGTGCCCGGGTTGGTGAGGTTGCCCGTGAACTGCAGCGTGCCGGCGAGGGCCTCGATCGTGCCCGGGTTGCTGAAGGCGATGTTGCCCGTGACGACGGAAGCGCCGCTGCCGGCGCTCTTGCGCAGCACGCCGGCATTGACGAAGGACGACGCGCCGCCGCCGGCATAGGCGATGTCGGCGTCGCTGCGCAGGTCGAACAGGCCCTCGTTGACGAAGCTGCTGCTGACGAAGCCGGCGTTCTGCACGCTGTCCCATTGCAGCGTGCCTGCATTCGTGAAGTTTGCGCTTGCAAACTGCTTGGCCCCGGCACCGTCCAGCGCGGTCAGCCCTTGCCCGGCGCCGACCTGCCAGGTGCCGGCGAAGCTGCCACCGGTCCAGACGACCTGGCCGCCGAGCTGCGCCGGCGTCGTGTTGTCGCCGGCATAGGTGCCGGCGTCCAGGCGCAGGTTGGCCGAGGTGAAGGCGCCGACGAAACCGGCGTTGTTGCTGATGCGCACGGTGCCGGCGCCCGTGAACTGGGTGCCGGCGCGGAAGCTCGCGGCCCCGCCCGCGAAGTCGATGGTGCCGCTCTGCGCGTCGATGCTGCCGAAGTTGACGAACTGGATGTTGCCGCCGATCACGCTGCTGCCGCTGCCGACGCTCTTGCGGAAGGTGCCCTGGTTGGTGAAGGTCGAACTGCTGCCGCCGGTGTAGGTCAGGCCGGCGTCGGAGCGCAGGTCCCACAGCGCGGCGTTGGTGACGCTGGAGCTGATGAAACCGGCCTGCTCGGCGCTCTCCCAGGCCACGGTGCCCGCGTTCGTGAGGCTGGCGCCGATGAAGGTCTTCGCGGCACCGTCGCCCGTCGTCAGCACCTGGCCCCCGGCGATCTGCCAGGTGCCGGCGAAGCTGCCGCCGGTCCAGCGCACCTGGCCGCCCAGCACCGCCGGCGTGGTGTTGTCGCCGGCGAAGCTGCCGCCGGCCAGCAGCAGGTTCGCCGACGTGAAGCCGCCGACGAAGCTGGCGCTGCCGCTGACGCGCACGACACCGGCCCCGGTGAACTGCGTGCCGGCGTTGAAGGTCGCGCTGCCGCCGGCGAAGTCGATGGTGCCGGACTGCGCGTCGATCACGCCGCTGTTGGAGAAGACGATGTTGTTGCCGATGACCGCGCTGCCCGGGCCGGCGCTCTTGCGGAAGGTGCCGGCGTTTGCGAAGGTGGACGCACCGCCGCCGACGTAGGTGAGGTTGGCGTCGGCCTGCAGGTCCCAGAGCCCCAGGTTGATGACCGCCGAGCCGACGAAGCCGGCGCGCTCGCCGCTGCCCCACACGACGGTGCCGTGGTTCGTGAAGCTGGCGCCTGAGAAGTTCTTGTCGCCGCCGTCCAGCGCCGTCAGCGTCTGGCCGCTGTCGACCTGCCAGCTGCCGGAGAAGCTGCCGCCGGTCCAGCGCACCTGCCCGCCGAGCTGGGCCGGCGTCGTGCTGTCGCCGCTGAAGGTGCCGGCCGCCAGCTCGAGGTTCTGCGAGACGAAGCCGCCGACGAAGTTGGCGCTGGCGCTGACCCGGTTGACGCCGGCGCCGGTGAACTGCGTGCCGCCCAGGAAGCTGGCGCTGCCGCCGGCGAAGTCGATCGTGCCGCTGGCCGCATCGACCACGCCGCTGTTGACGAAGACGACGTTGTTGCCGACGACCGTGCTGCCGGCGCCGCCGCTCTTGCGGAAGCTGCCCGCATTCGTGAACGTGGAGGCCCCGCCGCCGGCATAGCTGAGCGCGGCGTCGGCCTGCAGGTCCCAGGTGCCGGTGTTCGTGACGCTGGAGGAGACGAAGCCGATGCGCTCGGCGCTCTGCCAGGTCACGCTGCCATGGTTGGCGAAGCTGGCGCCGCTGAAGTTCTTGTTGGCGCCGTCGCCCCCCACCACGGTCTGCCCGGCGGCCACCTGCCAGGTGCCGGCGAAGCTGCCGCCGGTCCAGCGCACCATGCCGTTGACGGTGGCCGGCGTGGTGCCGCTGCCGGCGTAGGTGCCGCCGGCCAGCAGCAGGTTGGCCGACGTGAAGGCGCCGACGAAGCTGGCGTTGCCGCTGACGCGCACGACACCGGCGCCGGTGAACTGCGAGCCGGCGTTGAAGGTGGCGCTGCCGCCGGCGAAGTCGATGGTGCCGGTCTGCGCGTCGATGGTGCCGCTGTTCGTGAAGACGATGTTGTTGCCGATCACCGAGCTGCCCGCGCCGCCGCTCTTGCGGAAGCTGCCGTCGTTGGCGAAGGTGGACGCCGAGCCGCCGGCATAGGTCAGGTTGGCGTCGGCCTGCAGGTCCCACAGCGCGCCGTTGAGCACGCTCGAGCTGACGAAGCCGATGCGCTCGGTCGTCTGCCACGCCACGGTGCCCTGGTTCGTGAAGCTGGCGCCGGAGAAATTCTTGTTGTTGCTGCCCGCCCGGCCGTACAGCGTGTCGCCCGCCGGCAGCGGATTCGGCGCGGTGAGGCCGGCGACGAAATTGCCGGCGGTCCAGACATGGTCCACCGCATGCGCCGGCGCCAGCGCGAGAAGCGCGGCGGCGGCGAGCACGGTCGGGACGGGGCGCAGGCCGCGCACAGGGCGGCGCAGGGTCGTCGGGATGCGGGCCGAGGCGGGCATGGTGGTCTCCTCCATGTGGTCTGGTGATGAAAGCCTGACGGCACTGTGCGCCGCGACCGTTCCGCCACCGTTAAGTTCGTTCGGCGCGGCGCTGCCGGAAACCCCCGCATTCGCGGGGGCCGGCGGCGCCCCCCGGCCGGAGGCCGACAATGGGCGCAGACCCCGACCGCCCCGCACCCACCACCATGACCTCGCTGCCGCTGTTCATCGCCCCCGCGCAGTTCGACGACCCCGACGCCGCGCTGGCCCAGGTGCAGGCCATCTACCGCAGCAGCGTCGGGCACCTGCGCGACGCGCTGCAGCGCTTCGTCGGCGGCGCCGACGTGGGCCACGTGCGCGCCTGCTACCCCTTCGTCCGTGTGCGCACGACGACGGTGGCGCGCGCCGATTCGCGCCTGTCCTACGGCTTCGTCGCCGGCCCCGGCAGCTACGAGACGACGCTGACGCGGCCGGACCTCTACGCCGCCTACTACCGCGAGCAGTTCCGGCTGCTGCTGAAGAACCACGGCGTGCGGCTGGAGGTGGGCACCAGCGCGCAGCCGATCCCGGTGCACTTCTCGCTGGCCGAGAACGACCACCTCGAAGGCTCGCTGCCGCCCGAGCGCCGGCTGCTGATGCGCGACCTCTTCGACCTGCCCGACCTCGCGGCCATGGACGACGGCATCGCCAACGGCACGCACGACCCGGCACCCGGCGAGCCGCAGCCGCTGGCGCTGTTCACCGCGCCGCGCGTGGACTACTCGCTGCACCGGCTGCGCCACTACACCGGCACGCCGCCGGAGCACTTCCAGAACTTCGTGCTGTTCACGAACTACCAGTTCTACATCGACGAGTTCATCAAGCTCGGCC
>CAZUPH010000190.1:0-8086 GCA_964621995.1 uncultured Rubrivivax sp.
GCTTGATGCCGAAGCTGTCGTTGAGCACCTTGGCCACCGGGGCCAGGCAGTTGGTCGTGCAGCTGGCGTTGCTGATGATGGCCTGGCCGGCGTAGCTGTCGTGGTTGACGCCATAGACGAACATCGGCGTGTCGTCCTTCGAAGGCGCGCTCTGGATGACCTTCTTCGCGCCGGCGGCTATGTGCTTCTGGCAGCTCTCCAGCGTCAGGAACAGGCCGGTGGACTCGACGACGATGTCCGCACCCACCTCGCCCCACTTCAGCGCCGCCGGGTCCTTCTCGGCCGTGAGGCGGATGCGCTTGCCGTTGACGATGAGGGTGTGGCCGTCGACCGCGACCTCGCCCTTGAAGCGGCCGTGCACGCTGTCGTACTTCAGCATGTAGGCCAGGTAGTCGGGCTCGAGCAGGTCGTTGATGCCGACGACCTGGATCTCGGGGAAGTTCTGCACGGCGGCGCGGAACACCATGCGCCCGATGCGGCCGAAGCCGTTGATGCCGATCTTGATGGTCATGGGGAGGTCACTCCTTGGGTTTGAGGTCTATCGTGAGGCAGGGGACGGTGAGGTTGACGTAGTCGCCGAAGACCGCGTCGAGTTGCTCGCTGTTCAGGTTCAGCTCCACGCCGCGCAGCCAGCGCAGCAGCGGCAGGCGCCGCGGGTCGTCGCCGCCGACCTGCGCAATCCCGTTGGGCAGCATGGGCTGCCGGGGCGAGAAGCGCAGGTCGAAGGGGCAACCCATCTGCGACGTGTCGATGTGCAGCCGCTCTTGCTCGAGGTCCTTCGCGAGCCGCATCAACTGCAGCAGAGTCAAGGGCTTGAAACCGTAGGTCTCGCCCTCGAATACGAACGCATAGGTGCGCAGGAAGGACACCGGCTTGCCGTCGAAGCACGGCAGACGGTACCCGGCCGCCCAGCTTCTGGCCCGCTGGACCAGCGGGCGCGCGTAGTGGCGGGCGAAGGCCTCGACCGTCGGCGGCCGGTCGGCCGCATCGAAGCGCAGGCGCAGGACCACCCGGCCCTGGATCTGGTCACGGACTGCCGCCCGCGGATAGGTCGGCCCCCGCGCGCCCGTCTCGTGCGACAGGCAGCCGACGAGGCGCTGCACGCGCGCGGCGTCGGGATCGAGCTCCCTGGACACGAAAGTGGCCGAACGGTCGGGCTGGAACGCGTATTCGCGCTCGATGCGCGACGGCGGTTCACCGGTTGTCCAGCAGGGCGTGCGCAGGTCGCGGGCATGCGCGCGCACGGCCTCGACGAACTCGCCCACGTCCTCGGGGTGGCCCTCCCTCTGGATGACTCGCACCTGGGGGCGGCTGCTCGCGTCGCGAAAGGTCAGCTCGACCAGCACCCGGCCGCTGCGCCCGCGGCTGAGCGCGAGCGACGGGTACTCCGGCAGCGGCGAGGCCCCGTCGACCGCCACGACGCAGCGCTGTGCAGGTGCGGGCTCGATCTCGGTGTGCTGCGCCAGCGCCCCCCCGCACAGCGCCGCCGCCAGCCCCGCCATCAGCGCCGCGCGCCGCACGAGGCTGCTCCCTTCAGCGCCCCAGCACCGTGCGCACCGTGTCCACCACGTTGCGCACCGTGAACTGGAAATGCTCGAACAGCGCCGGCCCCGGCGCACTTTCACCAAACCGGTCGATGCCGATCACCGCGGCGCAGCCGTATTTCCACCAGCCGTCGGTGACCCCGGCCTCCACCGCGATGCGCGGCACGCCGTCGGGCAGCACGCGGCGCTTGTAGTCCACCGGCTGGCGGTCGAAGGTGGTGGTGCTGGGCATGCTGACCACGCGCACCGCGATCTTCGCCTTCGCCAGCTCGGCCTGCGCGTGCAGCGCCAGGTGCACCTCGCTGCCGGTGGCGACGATCACCGCCTGCGGCCGGCCCTTGCGCCCCACCTCGGCCGGGTCGGCCAGCACGTAGGCGCCCTTGCCAATGTCGTCCAGCGCCTGCTTGGGCAGGTAGGGCAGGTTCTGGCGGCTCAGCAGCAGCGCGCTGGGCCGGCTCACGTTGCCCAGCGCCATCGTCCACGCCACCACGGTCTCGGCGGTGTCGGCTGGGCGCCACACGTCCAGGTTCGGGATCAGCCGCAGGCTGGCCGCATGCTCCACGCTCTGGTGCGTGGGGCCGTCCTCGCCCAGGCCGATGCTGTCGTGCGTGAAGACGTGCACGACGCGGCGCTTCATCAGCGCGGCCATGCGGATGGCGTTGCGGCTGTAGTCGCTGAAGGTCAGGAAGGTGCCGCCGTAGGGGATGTGGCCGCCGTGCAGCGCGACGCCGTTCATGATGGCGGCCATGCCGAATTCGCGCACGCCGTAGTTGATGTGGCGCCCGCCGTTGGGCGTGCCGCGCTCGTCGAAGCGCAGCGCCGGCGTGCTGCTGGTGTTGGTCAGGTTGCTGCCGGTGAGGTCGGCGCTGCCGCCCAGCAGCTCGGGCATCAGCTTCGTGAAGGTCTCCAGCGCGAGCTGGCTGGCCTTGCGCGTGGCCACCGTCTGCGCGGCGGCGTCGGCGGCCTTGATCGCCTCCACCGCGGCGGCGACGAAGCCGGCCGGCAACTCGCCGCGCATGCGGCGCTCGAACTCGGCGGCCAGGTCCGGGTGCGCGCCGCGGTAGGCCGCGAAGGCGGTGTCCCAGCGCGCATGCGCGGCCTGGCCGCTGGCGCGTGCGTCCCACGCCGCGTAGGCCTCGGCCGGCATCTCGAAGGGCGGGTGCGGCCAGCCGATGGCCTCGCGCGTGAGCTTCACCTCCTCGGCACCCAGCGCCTCGCCATGCGCCTTGGCGCTGCCGGCGCGGTTGGGGCTGCCCTTGCCGATGGTGGTGCGGCAGATCACCAGCGTGGGCTTGCTCTCCGAGACCCGGGCGCGTGCCATCGCCGAATCCACGGCATCGACGTCGTGGCCGTCCACCGGCCCCAGCACGTTCCAGCCGCTGGCCGCGAAGCGCGCCGCCACGTCGTCGACGAACCAGGGCTTGACCGGGCCGTCGATGCTGATGCCGTTGTCGTCGTAGACGGCGACCAGCTTGTTCAGCTTCCAGGCGCCGGCCAGCGCGATGGCCTCGTGGCTGATGCCCTCCATCAGGCAGCCGTCGCCGACGAAGCACCAGGTGTGGTGGTCCACCACGGCGTGGCCGGGGCGGTTGAACTCGTGCGCCAGCAGCTTCTCGGCCAGCGCCATGCCCACCGCGTTGGTCAGGCCCTGGCCCAGCGGGCCGGTGGTCGTCTCCACGCCCGGCGTGACGTCCACCTCCGGGTGCCCCGGCGTCTTGCTGTGCAGCTGCCGGAAGCGGCGCAGCTCGTCCATCGGCAAGGCGTAGCCGGTCAGGTGCAGCAGCGCATACAGCAGCATCGAGCCGTGGCCGTTGGACAGCACGAAGCGGTCGCGGTCGGCCCACAGCGGGTCCGCCGGGTCGTGCCTCAGGTGCCGGCTCCACAGCGCGACAGCGATCTCGGCCATGCCCATCGGCGCACCCGGGTGGCCGGAATTGGCGGCCTGCACGGCGTCCATCGCCAGCGCGCGGATGGCGTTGGCCATCAGGCGGGAGTCGGGGGGGTTCTGGGTCATGGGCGACGCCGGCTGCGCGGTGGTGGAAGGACAGGGGGGGAGCGCTGGATTCTAGGCGGCACACCGGGCGGTACCCCGGCCGCCCGGCGTGCGCGGCGGCGGGGGGACAATGCCCTTCCACGCATGAAGCCGTCCGCGTCGAGCGCGCCGATGGTCGTGCGCCGGCGGCTGGGCATCGCCCTGGCGCTCGGTGCCTTCGACCTCGGCCTGCCGGCCGGTGGCGCCGCAGGTCACGGTCAGCGTCGGCGTGGCCGGCCTGGCGGCGCTCGCCGCCGCGCCGGCGCATTCCGGCGCGGATTGACGTCGCTCAAGCCGCGGGCGGCGCGGCCTGCGATGCTTGCGCCATGCAGAGCCTGGCGCTGAACGTCATCCGCGAGGAGCACCAGGCCCTGGCCGCGATTCTGCGCTCGCTGCGCATGCTGGTGGAGTCCTCCCAGCGCCAGGGCACGGCCCCGCCCTTCGAGGTGCTGCGCGCGATGCTGCTGTACGTGGACGAATTCCCCGAGCGGCTGCACCACCCGAAGGAGGAAGGCCTGCTGTTCCCGCGCGTGCGCGAGCGCTGCCCCGAACTCGCGGCCGTGCTCGGCCGCCTGCAGGCCGAGCACGAGGCCGGGCCGGCGCGGCTGCGCGAGGTCGAGCATGCGCTGCTCGGCTGGGAGGTGCTGGGCGAGCCGCGGCGCGGGGCCTTCGAGCGGGCACTGCGCGACTACGTGGACTTCTACCTTTCCCACATGGCGCTGGAGGAGCGCGAGGTGCTGCCCGCCGCCGAGCGCCACCTGCGCGCCGCCGACTGGGCCGAGCTGGACGCTGCCTTCGCCGCCAACCAGGACCCGCTGACCGGCCACGAGCCGACGCCGGACTACCGGCCGCTGTTCAGCCGCATCGTGGCGCAGGCGCCCGCGCCGGTGGGGCTGGGACCGCCGGCCTGAACGAGGCCGGCCCGCGCGGGGCGCCTGCCGTCACCAGCGGCGCACGCGGCCGGTGTCGATGTGCACGAAATTCTCGCTCGGGTAGTAGCCCACGCCGCCGGCGCGCAACGACAGCGCGGCGTCGCGCAGGTCGGCCAGCGCCACGCCGGGCAGCCGCACGTCGACGGCGCGGCCCTGGGTGTGCAGGCTGCCCTGGGCCACGCCGCCGCCGCGCGTGGCGCGCAGGTGGGCGTTGGTGGCCGGCGCGCGGTAGCCGGAGATGACCTCGTAGCGCTCGCTGCTGCCCAGCATCCGGCGCACGCGGTGCAGCAGTTCGTAGAGCTGCGGGTCCATCTCGCCGACGGCGCCGCTGTAGTGGTCGCGCAGGAAGTGGTTCAGCGTGCCCAGCGCGTCGGGGACGAAGTGCTCGTCCACCGCATACACCAGTGCAACGCGCTCGCGCGTGTGCAGGTGGGCCAGCGCCAGCTCGCGTGCGCCGCTGGCCGGGGCCAGCGCCGCGCGGGTCGGCGTGGCCGCCAGCGGCGCCAGCACGCCTGCGGCGGTCAGCCCGGCGGCGCGCCGCAGCCAGTGGCGCCGGGGCGGGGCGGGCGGCCGGTCTTGCGGGGGAGGGGTCATCGGCGGGTTCGGTTCAGGGCTGCGGCAGCGGCGGCCGGCGCAGCTCGCGCAGCGCGGCGTCCAGCACCCGGTCGTGGCCGTAGAGGTCGGCGAAGAAGTGGGGTTGACCTTCGATCACGAGCGCAGTTCCGTAGGCGATCAATACCGGCAACGGCCGGGCCAGCCGCAGCGTTGACGAACGGCCGGCGCCCATCGCCGCGCGGATGCGCTCGTCGGTCCAGCCGGTTTCGTCCTTCAGCACGAAGCGGGCCAGGCCGACCGGGTCCTCGACGCGGATGCAGCCGTGCGAGAAGTCGCGCCGCTCGCGCTCGAACAGGCTGGTCGCCGGCGTGTGGTGCAGAAAGATGTTCTGCCGGTTCGGGAAGACGAACTTGATGTCGCCCAGCGCATTGCGCTCGCCCGGCCGCTGGCGGATGCGCAGCCGCCCGGCCAGCACGGCATCCAGCTTGGCCGGCGCGAGCACGGTGTCGGCGCGGCCGGCGCCGTCGACGAACTCGAAGCCCTCGCGGTCCCAGTGGGCCGGGTCGCGGCGCAGGCGCGGCACCAGCTCGCCGCGCGCGATCGACGGCGGCACGTTCCAGTAGGGGCTGAACTCGACGAAGCGCAGGTCCTCGTCGAACTGCGGCGTGCGCGTGTCCATCGCGCGGCCGACGATGACCTTCATGCGCGCGGCGACCGTGATGCGCCCGTCGGCGCCCACCTCGTAGGCGCGCAGCACGAACTCGGGCAGGTTGACGACGATCATGCGCGGCGCCTGCAGCAGCGGGGTCCAGCGCAGCCGTTCCATCGTGATCTCGACCTGGCGCGCACGCTGCGCCGGCGTGACCTGCAGCGCGGCCAGCGTGGAGCGGCCGATCACGCCGTCCTCGGTGAGCGCGTGCCGGCGCTGGAAGCGGCGCATGCCCTCGGCGAGTGCCGCATCGTAGGTGGTGCCGGCGGCGGCCGCGGCGGCGGGATCGAGGTCGCCCCAGGCGGCCAGGCGCTGCGCGAGCCGGGCCGTGCCCGCCCAGGCCATGCCGGGCTCGAGCTTCGCGGCGCCGCCGCGCGCCTTCGGCAATGGCAGCGCGGGCAGCGGTTCGCGCCAGGCGGCGTGCTCGGCCAGCGCACGGCAGGCCGCCAGCGTGCTGCGCAGCTGGCCGTACAGCGGCAGCGCGGGCTGGGCACGCTGCACCGCAACGGCCAGGCTGCCGGCGGCGAGCGCGGCGTCCAGCGCCGCCGCGGCGTCGAAAGGCGCGCGCCGCGCCGGACGGAAACTCTGGTGCACCTTCCGCGGGTCGATGCGGCCGGCGGACAGGTCGACCAGGTGGCGCAGCACCGCGGCGGTGAGCGCTTCGTCCAGCCGCGCCGCCGCTGCGGCGTCGGGCGCGGGCCCCTGCTGCGCCGCGGCCAGCGCGCGCTGCAGCGCATCGACGCCGTAGTCCTGCGGCTCGAGGCCCTGCTCGCCGGCGGCGGCCAGCAGCGCGAGTGCCTCGCGCGCCAGCGGGCCGGGCCGGGCGCCGGCAAACCAGCGCAGCGGGCCGCTCTCGGCGCGTGCGACGGTGCCCACCCACGGCGCGGCCGAGAGTGCCGCGCTCAGGCGGCGCCGCGCGAGGTCGGCCGGGCGCACCGGGTCAGGCACCCGCCGCCGCGCGTGCGCGCATCTTCGCGCCGATGTAGGCGCCGTGCGGCACGTGCAGCAGGTCGGCCACGCGCCAGAGCACGTGGTTCTCGTGCGCCGCCAGGTGGCCGTCGGCATAGGCCACGGACCACATCGCCTCGACCATGCGCAGCTTCTGCGCCGCGTCCAGCCGCTCGTTGAGCGCCGACGTGAAGGCGTGGTAGTCGGTGGCGCCGCGCTGCGTCTGCACGGCCAGCTCGACGAGCCGCGCGACCTCGTCGTCGGCGAGCGAGAACTTCTCGCGCAGCGCCTTCATCACCGCCGCGCGCTCGGCGTCGTCGACCTCGCCGCTGGCCACCATCACCTCCACCAGCAGCACCGCGGTGGCGAGCTGCAGCCGGTGCTCGGCGGCCGCGGGCGTGGCCGCGGCGGCGCCGGACGGCGGGGCCAGCAGGGTGTCGAACAGGTCCTTCAGCGTGCGCAGCATCGCGGCATGATGCAGCAGCTTCAGCGACCGCGCCGCGGCAGGGTCGCGGCCTGCTCGCCGAGGTCCCAGAACAGCCCCGTCATCAGCTCGAGCGCCTCGCGCGCCACCGGCGCGAGCAGGTGCTCGTCGGGCGCATGCTGGCAGCACGCGGCGTAGCTGTGCGGCACCCACACCGTGGGCAGGCCCAGCAGGTCGGCGAAGACGTCGTTGGGCAGGCTGCCGCCCAGGTTGGGCAGCAGCACGGGCGGCCGGCCGGTGCTGCGTTCGATGGACGCGAGCGTGAAGCGCACCCAGGCGTTGTCCGGGTCCAGCCGCGTGGCGTGCATGACCATGGGCTCGCCGACCTGCACGTCGCCGAAGCCGTGCGCGGCCAGGTGCGCGACCACCGCCTCGCGCAGCCGCGACACCTCGGTGCCGACGACGAAGCGCATGTGCATCGTCGCCTTCGCCGAGGGCGGGATCGCGTTGATGGGGTGCTGCGGGTTGCCGGTGACCATGGCCAGCACTTCCAGCGTATTCCACGCGATCACGCGCTCCGCCGGCGTCAGCCCCGGCTCGCCCCAGTCGGCATCGACCGCCGGGTCGCCGGGGTCGCCGCCGAAGCGCAGGCCGGCGAGCGCCGCGCGCACGTTGTCCGGGATCGGCGGCGGGCGCAGCGCCGGCACGCGGATGACGCCGCGGCCGTCCACCAGGCAGGCGATGGCATTGGCCAGCACGGTACCCGGGTTGCGCAGCAGCCCGCCCCAGTTGCCGCTGTGGTGCGCGCCCTCGCGCAGCGTCAGGCTCAGCTCGAAGTTGGCGACGCCGCGCGAGCCCAGGAAGACGGTGGGCCGCTCGCGCGCCAGGCGCGGGCCGTCGCTGGCGATCAGCACGTCGGCGGCCAGCGCCTCGCGCTGCGCG
>CAZUPH010000191.1:0-7931 GCA_964621995.1 uncultured Rubrivivax sp.
GGTCGGCGACATGCTGCAGCGCATGCGCGAGCTGGCGGTGCAGGCCGCCAACGCCACCAACAGCGCCGAGGACCGCCGCGCCCTGCAGGCCGAGGTCTCGCAGCTGCGCGACGAGATCGACCGCGTCGCCAAGGGCGCCTCGTTCAACGGCAAGAAACTGCTCGACGGTTCCTTCACCGCCGCCACCTTCCAGATCGGCGCCAACTCGGGCGACACGATCACGGTCGGCACCCTGGCCGACACGCGCGCGGCCAACCTGTCGCATGTCGACTACGCCGCCCTCACCGTGGCCGGCGTCGACCTCGACAGCGCCACCCCCGACATCACCACGCTGACCGCGATCGCCGACGGCGTGCTGGACATCACGGTCAACGGCGTCACCACCGAGCTGGGCCCGATCCCGGCGGCCGACAACGCCCGTGCCCGCATGGGCCAGGTGGTCGAAGCGATCAACCGCAAGACCAGCGACTCCGGCGTCTCGGCCTTCCTGGTCGACAACGGCGACGGCACGGTCGACATCGAGCTGATGTCGGCCAAGGTCGATGCCACCGCCGGCACCGCCTACATCCCGACCTTCAGCGCCGGCTTCACGACCGCCACCACGGGCCTGGCCACGCCGGTGCTCGTCGCCTCGAACAACGAGGTCGGCATCGACGCCCTGAGCGTCGAGACCGACCGCGACGCGTGGATCGCGATCAAGAAGATCGACAGCGCGCTGGACCAGATCAACGGCACGCGCGGCGCGCTGGGCGCGATCCAGACCCGCTTCGAAACCGCGGTGGCCAACATCCAGATCCAGTCCGAGAACCTGTCGGCCGCGCGCGGCCGCATCATGGACGCGGACTTCGCGATGGAAACTGCCAACCTGTCGCGGGCCCAGATCCTGCAGCAGGCCGGCACCGCCATGGTGGCCCAGGCCAACCAGCTGCCGCAGCAGGTGCTGTCGCTGCTCAAGGGCTGAGCGAGCGCCTCCCCGCGCCGAGCCCGCCGACCGCCCTGGGAACCCCGGGTCCGGCGGGCTCAAGTTTTTCAGCGGCCTGCCGATAGGAAGGCCGCTAGCGAAGGAATCCCTCCATGGCCATTTCGTCCACCGGCATCGGCAGCGGCATCGATGTGCAGAGCATCGTCAGCCAATTGGTGGAGCTCGAGCGGCGCCCGATCAAATCGCTCGAGACCGCGGCCACCTTCATGCAGACACAGATCTCGGCCTATGGCCAGATCCAGAGTCTCACGTCCACCCTGTCCGACGCGGCCGGCGCGCTGTCCAAGGCCACGCTGTGGCAGAAGTCGAGCGCGACCTCGAGCGACACCAGCGCGCTGACGGCCAGCACCACCGGCACGCCGGCGGCCGGCAGCTACAGCGTCGTCGCCAGCCAGCTCGCGCGGGCGCAGAGCCTGGCGTCGGGCAGCTTCGCGTCGAGCAGCGCCGTGGTCGGGGCCGGCACGCTGACGATCGACGTCGGCACCTGGGCCGGCGACCTGAGCGCCCACACGCGCAAGACCGGCACGACGGCCTTGACGATCACGCTGACCGATCCGAACACCACGCTGGCGCAGGTGCGCGATGCGATCAACGCCGCCAACGGTGCCGTCAACGCGGCGATCGTCCAGGACGCCAGCGGCGCCCGGTTGACGCTGACGGCCAAGTCCACCGGCCTCGAGAACGCGCTGCGCGTCACCGCGACCGGCAGCCTGGGCGCACTCGCCTACGCACCGGACGTCGGCGCCAACGGCCTGACGCAGACCCAGTCGGCGGCCAACGCGCTGGCCACGGTCAACGGCCTGGCGATCGAGTCGCCCAGCAACACCTTGAGCAGCGTGCTCGAAGGCGTGTCGCTGACCCTGGTCAAGGCCAGCGCGACCCCGGTGTCGGTGACCGTCGCCGCCGACAGCGGCAGCCAGCGCAAGGCGCTGACCGAGTTCGTCAACGCCTACAACGCGCTCAACAGCTTCCTGGCCACGCAGACCGGCTACGACGAGAAGTCCAAGGTCGGCGGCAGCCTGCAGGGCGACAGCGCGGCCGTGGGCCTGCGCAACCAGTTGCGCAGCATGCTGCGCCAGAGCGGCGGCACGTCGGAGGTCTTCGACCGCCTGGTGCAGGTGGGCTTCGACATCCAGCGCGACGGCTCGATCAAGCTCGACAACGCCAAGCTCGACGCCGCGCTGGCTCGGCCGGCCGAGATGGTCAAGCTGTTCAGCGAGCCGGCCGACCTCGGCAACCCGTCGCGCGCCGGCCTGGGCGTGCGCATGAAGGAGCTGCTGGGCCGCCTGGTCGGTGCCGAAGGCCCGCTGAGCAGCCGCACCGAGGGCCTGCAGGCGCGCCTGAAGCGCAACGAGAAGGACCAGGACCGCCTCGAGGACCGGGTCGCGCGCGTCGAGGCCCGCCTGCTGAAGCAGTACCAGGCCCTCGATGCCAGCATGGGCCAGCTCAACAGCTTGTCGACCTACATGGCCCAGCAGCTGTCGATGCTCAACAACCAGTTCAAGTCCAGCAACGACGAGTGAACGGGCGCGGCGTTGCCCCGGTAACGCCGCCCGATCACTCGGATTTCGCCGTGCTGCGGGCTCAAGCGCCAGGGAGGCGGCGCCGATAACCTGAACATCGCAGCCCAGTCCGCAGCCGCCCGACCGCCATGTACGCCACCATGACCTTCTCGGCCCAACGCTCCCAGACCGCCCATGCCAACGCCTACCGCCAGATCGGTGTGCAGACGGGCGTGGAGTCGGCCTCCCCGCACCGCCTGGTGGCGATGCTGTTCGACGGTTTCGTCGAGAACGTGCTGCGCGCCACGGCCGCCATTGCCCAGGGCCAGATCGAGCAGCGCGGCCAGGCCATCGGCCGCGCGATGCGCATCGTCGACGAGGGCCTGAAGGCGAGCCTGGACCTCAAGGCCGGCGGCACGCTGGCCCGCGACCTGGCCGACGTCTACGCCTACGTGACGCTGCGCCTGACGCAGGCCAACCTGCACAACGACGTTGCGGCACTCGACGAATGCCAGGCCGTGATGCAACCGCTGCGTCAGGCCTGGGACTCGATCGCCCCGCAGGTCGACGGCGCCCGCCTCTGAGCCGGGGAGCACGTCCGATGAGCGCCCTGAACAGCCGCCTGCTGAGCTACTACGAAGCGCTCGAGCGCGCCAGCAACGACATGCTGGCCGCCGCCCGCGCCGCCGACTGGGACCAGGTGGTCAAGCTCGAAGGCGCCTGCGTGCTGCTGATCGCCCAGCTCAAGCACGCGGCGACCGAACAGCCGCTGCCCTCCGACGAGGCCAAGGCCAAGAACCGCATCATGCAGCGCATCCTGGTCAACGATGCCGAGATCCGCCACCTGGCCGAGCCCTGGCTCGAGGACCTGGACCAGATGGTCTCCGGCCGCCCCCGTACCCTTCACTGAGCGAGCCTGCCATGGCGATCTCGCGCCCCGACTTCCAGCCCACGCAGCCGGCGCCGCTGTCGGCGCTGACCGGCAACGCGATCGACGAGTTCCGCGTCGACCACCCGGCCGAGGTGCTGTCGCTGCTGCGCCGCCTGGTCGACGGCAACGTGCTGATGCAGCTCAGCGCGCCGGGCGGCGCGTCCTACACCACGGTGCTGTGGGCGTTCGACGCAACGCAGCGCCGTATCAGCTTCGACGCCGACCCCAACCACCCGCAGGTGCGGCCGCTGGTCGACGCCGGCGAGGTGACCGCGGTAGCCTACCTCGACGCGATCAAGCTGCAGTTCGACCTGCAGGGCCTGATGCTGGTGCACGGCAACAACGCCAGCGCGCTGCAGGCCGCCCTGCCCTCGGTGCTGTACCGCTTCCAGCGCCGCGAGTACTTCCGCGTCAAGACGCGCGAGGGGGCGCTGGTGCGCCTGCGCCACCCGGCGCTGCCCGAGATGCAACTCGCGCTGCGCGTGCTCGACGTCAGCATCGGCGGCTGCGCGCTCGCCCTGCCGGCCGACGTGCCGCCGATCGCCGCGGGCATCCGCATCGCCGGCGCCCAGCTCGAACTCGACGCCGACACGCGGGTCGAGGTGCAGCTCGGCGTGCAACACGTCAGCGGCGGCTTCCACCCCGGCGCGCGCGACGTGCGCCTGGGCTGCTCGTTCGTGTCGCTCGGCGGTGCCGCCGAGCGCGCACTGCAGCGCTATATCGACCTGATCCAGCGCCGCTCGCGCCTGCTGTCGCTGGGCTGAGCCGGCGGCAGGCTCACACCTGCATGTTCATGATGTCGGTGTACGCGCGGACAAATTGATTCCGCACGGCGAGGGCGGACTGGAAGCCGATCTGCGCCTTCTGCATCGCCACCATCGTCTGCTCGAGGCTGACGGCAGGGTTGTCGAGCTGCAGCTCGCGCTGCAGGCGCTGCGCTTCCATCTGCTGGCCGCTCACCGACTTGAGCGCCTGGCTCATCGCCGCGGCGAAGCCGCCTTCGGTGGCCTGCGCCTTGCGCACCCCGGCCAGCGGCTGGCCATCCACGCCCAGGCCCGCGCGGGCCACGGCCTGCGCGAAGTCGAAGGGTTTGAGCGAACGGATCGGGTCCATGGTCACCTCTTGGCGACCACTGTAGGCTGCCACCGCGCCCGGCAAGCGCCGGAACTGCGCCGGCTTTGGCGCCCAGTTCCGGTCAGGACAGGGCCGGCTGGGCCGCAAGCTGCCGGTCCACCGCGTGCAGCAGCGCCTTCACCTCGAGCGGCTTGGCCACGTAGTCGTTGGCGCCGGCCTCGAGCGCGGCGTTCATCAGTTCGGCCTGGGCATGGGCCGAGACCACGATCACCGGCAGCGAGGCCGTGGACGGGTCGGCACGCAGGCGGCGCAGCACCTCGATGCCGTCGATGTCCGGCAGGTCGAGGTCGAGCAGCACCGGGTCCGGGCCCTGGGTGCGCGCCAGCGCCAGGCCCTGGCTGCCGGTGCCGGCCACAAGGACCTCGATCTGCGGCCGCAGCGCCAGCATGGCGCGCAGGATCTCGACATTGGTGTCGTTGTCCTCGACCGCGAGCACGCGGCGCGCCGGGTAGGCGGCGCCGGCGCCGAGCGCCGCATGCCGCGTCGACGGCGCGGCCTCGTCGTCCGCCCCTGCCGGCAGCACCAGCGTGAAGCTCGAGCCTTCGCCCGGCGCGCTGTGCACGTCCAGGCGCCCTCCCATCAGCTCGGCCAGGCGGCGCGCGATCGTCAGGCCGATGCCAGTGCCCTCGACCCCGCTGCGCTCGCGCCCGAGGCGGTTGAAAGGTTCGAACAGCAGGGCCAGCTGTCCATCGTCCAGCCCGAGGCCGGTGTCGCTGACCTCGACCTCGAGCGTGCCGGCACGGCCGCGCCGGCAGTGCACGACCACGCGGCCGCCCTCGCGGTTGTACTTGACCGCGTTGGACAGCAGGTTCAGCAGCACCTGGCGCACGCGCACCGCGTCGCCGAGCGCGAAGCGCGCATCGGGTTCGAGCTCGCTGACCAGCGCCACGCCGCGCAGCGCCGCGGTGGACTCGACCATCGCCACCGAACTGCTGATCGACTCGTGCAGGTCGACCTGGCCGCGCGCCAGCTCGAGCGCGTCGGCCTCGATGCGCGACAGGTCGAGCACGTCGTTGATCATGTCCAGCAAGTGCCAGCCGGCCTGCGACAGGCGGCGCAGCCAGTCGCGCTGCGCTGTCGGCAGGCGTTCGCCGCTTTGCGCGTCGAGCAGCTGCGCGAAGCCGAGGATGGCGTTCAGCGGCGTGCGCAACTCATGGCTCATGCGGGCGACGAACTGGCTCTTGGCACGGTTGGCAGCCTCGGCGTGGTCGCGCTCGCGCTCGGCCTGGCGGCGCTTCTCGGCATCCGTCAGGTCCTGCACCACGCCCACCGTGTACAGCGCGCGCCCGGTGGCGTCGTGCACCGCGCGCACGTTCACCGACACCGGCACCTCGTGGCCGTCCTTGTGGCGGTAGCTCTTCTCGCCGCGCACCGCCGGCACGTCGCCGCGCCGCACCATGTCGTCGACCCGCTCGCGCAAGGGGTCGCGCCGGTGCACGCTGAAGTCGGCGATGTCGCGCCCGCGCAGCTCGTCGAGCCGGTAGCCGAGGATCTCGCAGAACGCGGGGTTGGCGTCGAGGATCACGCCGTCGGGCGCCACCTGCACCAGGCCGGCGGTCACCGTGTCGTAGACATTGCGCAGCTCCTGCAGCGCGCGCGCAGCCGCCTCCTGGGCCTCGCGCCGCTCCTGCGATTCGCGCGTCAGCTGGGCCGTGCGCTGCGCCACCTCGGACTCGACGCGGCGCACCCGCGCGCTGTGGAACAGCAGCAGTGCGCACAGCAGCGCCGAGCCGAGCAGGCCCGGCCAGACGAAGAGCCAGGTGTTCCAGTACACGCCGGCACCGGCCAGCGCCGCGTCCATCGGCATCGACAGCCGCGACTGCCAGGCCCGGCCCGCGAACTCGAACAGCTCCTCCGAGAACAGCGGCCCGGCCGCGCTGCGCGCCCAGGCTTCGCAGCCCGCCTCGCCGGCCACATGTCGCTGGCGCGCGTCGCCCTGGAAGTCCATGTCAACGATGCAGGCCGCGAGCTGGCGCGGCCCGAGCGCGAACGCCGACTGGAAGGCCTGCTCGAGCTGCAGCGAGGCGACGACGAAGCCCACCGCCTCGGCGCCGGCCAGGCGCACCGGCCGGTACACCGCGACGCGCCGGCCCGCCGACGCCGACGCCCCGAGCACGAAGGGCGGCGTGGCACGCGCCGGGCCGCCCGAGCGCGCACCGAGCAGCACCGGCCGCCCTGCCTCGAGCGACAGCGCGTTCAGGCCCAGCATGTGGCGGCGCTGTTCGGCCGGCGCGCTGAGCGACACCAGATGGCGCACGACGAACAGCTGCGGGTCCTGCGCCAGCGTCGCTTCGGGCACACCGCCGGGCCAGGCATGGATGCGAAACCCCGGATCGCCCTCGGCGCGCACGCGCTCGACATAGGGCTCGATCTGCTCGCGCGGCACCCGCTCGACCCAGCTCACGCTGCCGACCATCGGCGTGTCGTGCAGCCAGGGCAGCACCGTGGACTCGAAGCGCAGCGCGTCGAGCGGCCGACCGGCGGCCAGGATGGCACCATGGGCCGCGTTGACGATGTCCAGCACCTTGTGCAGGTTCGAGTCGATGCGGTCGCGCATCGTGCGCGCGGCGACCTCGAACTCGGCGCGTGCGCGCTGCTCGCTCCAGCGCGCGATGGCCGCGGTGGCCAGCATCACGCCGGTCACGCACACCAGCATCGGCAGCGCCAAGCCGAGCCGGCGTGCGCGCCAGCTCGCCGTCGGCGCGGCGGCAAAGGCGAACAGCATCGGCACGACGATCAGCAACCCGGCCAGGTCCGCGCCCCAATGGGCCGCCGCCCAGTACGGGTCCAGGCCGATGCCCTCGAGCGCGCGCGCCGCGGCCCGGGCCGCGGTGGCCGCGCTGGCGGCCACCAGGGCCGGCACGCCCAGGTGGCGCCACCACTCGGTTGCGTTGTCCAGCCGCAACTGGCCGCGCCGCATCGGGCCGTGCATCAGCGCCCAGCCCGTGCCGCCGTGAATCGCAGCGACCACCAGGGCCACGGCCAGCGCGCGGTCGATCGCCGGCAACGCGACGGCGAGCGCGCCGACCAGCACGCCGGCGAGCCCGGTGCCGCCCCAGAGCGCACCGGCCGCCAGCGCCACCGCGGCCGCCAGCGACAGCGGCTGCTCGATCAGGAAGCCCGGCGGCAGCGAAGGCGCGTGGCGCAGCGCCAGCGCATAGAACAGGGCCGCGACCACGCCGCGGGCCCAGGGTGCGAGCCCTGCAGGGTGCGACGCGGTCAGCGGCGTCGTGGTCATCGGCAGCGGCCCCGGCGGGAAGTCGGTGAGTGGGCTGCATTCTGTGCCATGCGTGACGCTTCTCACGCGCGGCACGGCGGCACAGCACTTGGCAGCGACTGTAGAAGGGCCGAGGCGTCAGCGAGGGCGGGAACTGGACAGGCT
>CAZUPH010000192.1:0-7747 GCA_964621995.1 uncultured Rubrivivax sp.
GCCGAGGAGATGAGCTCGCAGGCCGAGCAGCTGCAGCAGACCATGGCCTTCTTCAGGCTGGCCGGCGGCGGCCGCGCCGACACGCCGGCGCGCGCCGCGCGCCAGGTCATCGGCACGGCGGCGCGCTCGGCGCGCAAGGGCGCGCCCGCGGCGGCGGCCGCGGCGCCCAAGGCCTTCGCGACCGAGGGCTCGCCCGACGAGGCGCAGTTCGCGCGCTTCTGAGATACGGGAGGTCCTCCATGAACCAGCAAGGCGTTTCCCCGCGCGCGGCGGCCGAGGCCCCGGCGCAGTACCTGACCTTCAACCTCGGCGGCGAGATGTTCGCCATCGGGATCCTCGCGATCCGCGAGATCATCGAATACCAGGCGCTGACTGCGGTGCCGATGATGCCGGCCTGCGTGCGCGGCGTGATCAACCTGCGCGGCGCGGTGGTCCCGGTGATCGACCTGGCGGCGCGCTTCGGCCGGCCATCGTCGGCGGTGGGCAAGCGCACCGCCGTCGTCATCGTCGAGGTCGCCGACGGCGAGCAGCGCCAGGTCGTCGGCGTCGTGGTCGACGCGGTGAGCGAGGTGCTGGACATCGCGGCCGAGGACGTCGAGCCGCCGCCGAGCTTCGGCACGCGGCTGCGCGCGGAGTTCATCCGCGGCATCGGCAAGGTGCGCGGCCGCTTCGTGATCCTGCTCGACGTGGACCGCGCCCTCTCGCCCGGCGAGATCGGCGCGCTGGCCGCCGTCGATGCGCCGTCCGTTCCCGTCGCAGCGGCCGCGGCG
This sequence comes from uncultured Rubrivivax sp., assembly GCA_964621995.1. Lineage (GTDB taxonomy): Bacteria > Pseudomonadota > Gammaproteobacteria > Burkholderiales > Burkholderiaceae_C > Rubrivivax. The sequence goes on from CAZUPH010000192.1 coordinate 771, forward strand.
CAGGCCGTCGCGGCCTGAGCCGGCGCCGCCCGCTTCATTGCCCTGCCCCTTCCACAGCCCGGGAACAACCCATGAACTGGTTCCGCCATCTCAGGATCGGCGTCAAGCTGATCCTCTCCTTCTCTGCGGTGCTCCTGCTGACGGCGCTGGTCGGCGCCTTCTCGGTCGCCAAGCTCGCGGACGTGAACCAGACCAGCACCGAGATCGACGAGAGCTGGCTGCCCAGCGTGCGGCTGAGCTCCAGCCTGGAGATCCTGCTCAACGAATACCGCGTCGCCGAGCTCGCGCACATCCTCTCGCTCGAGCCGGCGGACATGGTGGCGCAGGAGAAGGAGATGGTCGCGGTGGCCGATAAGCTGGCTGCCGCGCGCAGCGACTACGCCAAGCTGGTCAGCTCGCCCGAGGAGCGGCAGCTGGTGGAGTCGTTCGACCGCCGCTGGCAGGCCTACCTGGTCGAGCACGAGAAGGTGATCGCGCTGTCGCGTGCCAACAAGAACGAGGAGGCCAAGGCGATGAACCGCAACGCCGAGCGCAGCTTCGCCGCCACCATCGAGGTGCTCGAGAAGCTGATCGCCCTGAACGCGGCCGGATCGCGCGAGGCCAGCCTGCGCGGCGACCGGCTCTACGAGGAATCGCGCCTGGCCATCGTGCTGGCCGTCGGCCTCGCCGTCCTGCTGGGGCTGGGCCTGGCGCTGGCGATCGCCCGCATCATCGCCCGCCCGCTGCAGGAGGCGGTGAACGTGGCCGAGACGGTGGCGGCCGGCGACCTGTCGGTGCGCATCGGCGCCGTCGGCAACGACGAGACGGGCCGGCTGCTGGGCGCGCTGGCGGGCATGACCGGGCGCCTGTCCAGCGTCATCGACGGCCAGCGCCGCGTCGTGGCGGCCGCCAACCGCGGCGACTTCGAGGCGCGGGTCGACCTCGCCGGCCTGCAGGGCTTCCAGAAGGAGCTCGGCGAGGGCCTGAACCAGCTCGTGGCCACCACGGGCCAGAGCATCGAGGACGTGGTGCGGGTCATGGGCGCCATCGCCCAGGGCGACCTCACGCAGACCATCGACAAGGAGTGCGAGGGCGAGTTCGAGCGCCTCAAGCGCTATGCCAACGAGACCGTGTCCAGGCTCTCGCAGGTGGTCAGCGAGGTCAACAGCGGCGCCGAGGCGCTGGCCGGGGCGAGCGAGGAGGTCAGCGCGACGGCGCAGAGCCTGTCGCAGGCGGCCAGCGAGCAGGCTGCGGGCGTGGAGCAGACGAGTGCGTCGATCGAGCAGATGACGGCGTCGATCGCGCAGAACACCGAGAACGCGCGCGTCACCGACGGCATGGCGACCAAGGCGTCGTCCGAGGCCTCGGAGGGCGGCGAGGCGGTGAAGGCGACGGTGGCGGCGATGAAGCAGATCGCGCAGAAGATCGGGATCATCGACGACATCGCGTACCAGACCAACCTGCTGGCGCTGAATGCGGCCATCGAGGCAGCGCGTGCCGGCGAGCACGGCAAGGGCTTCGCGGTGGTGGCCGCCGAGGTGCGCAAGCTGGCCGAGCGCAGCCAGGTGGCGGCGCAGGAGATCGGCACCGTGGCCGGCGAGAGCGTGGCGCTGGCGGAGAAGGCCGGGCGGCTGCTGGACGAGATGGTGCCCAGCATCAAGAAGACCAGCGACCTGGTGCAGGAGATCGCGGCGGCGTCGCAGGAGCAGAGCTCCGGCGTGGGGCAGATCAACGGCGCAGTGGCGCAGCTGAGCCAGACCACGCAGAGCAACGCGTCGAGCTCGGAGCAGCTGGCGGCCACCGCCGAGGAGATGAGCTCGCAGGCCGAGCAGCTGCAGCAGACCATGGCCTTCTTCAAGCTCGAGGCGCCGCGCACGCCAGGCGTGCGCGCCAAGGCCGCCGCGGCGGCCCCCGGGACCGCACATGCGGTGGCCGCGTGGCAGGCCATCGGTGCCGCGCGCGTCGCATCGCGCGCCAAGGCGCCGGTGCCCGGGCCGGACGAGGCGATGTTCGCGCGCTTCTGACCGCCGCCGCCGCGATCATGCGCATCAGCGACCACGCCTTCGGCCGCTTCCAGGCCTTCATCCACCAGGCGGCCGGCATCAGCCTGTCGCCGGCCAAGAAGATGCTGGTCGCCGGGCGGCTGAGCAAGCGGCTGCGCGTGCACCGGCTGGACAGCTACGACGCCTACTTCGAGCTGCTCGCCGGCGGCGGCGCGGCCGACGAGGTGCAGACGGCGATCGACCTGCTGACCACCAACGAGACCTACTTCTTCCGCGAGCCGCGGCACTTCGAGGTGCTGCGCGAGGTCGCGGCGCAGCGCGTCGGCGCGCCGCTGCGCGCCTGGAGCGCGGCGGCCTCGTCGGGCGAAGAGGCCTACAGCATCGCGATGGTGCTGGCCGACGTCGCCGGCAGCGCCCCGTGGGAGGTGCTGGGCACCGACATCAGCCAGCGCGTGCTGGAGCGCGCGCGCCGTGCGCACTACACGATGGAGCGCGCGCGGCACATCCCGCCCGCCTACCTGAAGCGCTTCTGCCTGAAGGGGCTGGACGAACAGGAGGGCACGCTGCTGGTGGACCGCGCGCTGCGCCAGCGCGTGAACTTCGTGCACGCCAACCTGAACGCGCCGCTGCCGCAGCTGGGCAGCTTCGACATCGTCTTCCTGCGCAACGTGATGATCTATTTCGACCGCGAGACCAAGCGCCGCGTCGTCGAGCGCGTGGCGGCGCAGATCAAGCCGGGCGGCACGCTGTGCATCGGGCACTCGGAGACGCTCAACGACGTCAGCGACGCGTTGAAGCAGCTGGCCCCGTCCATCTACCGCAAGCCGTGATCGACATGTTCCTGAACCCGGGCCAGGTCTTCGCCGGCGACCACCGCCACCGCGTGCACACGCTGCTGGGCTCCTGCGTGTCGGTCACGCTGTGGGCGCCGGCGCGGCGTGTCGGCGCGATGTCGCACTACCTGCTGGCGGACGGCCCGCAGGTCGCGGGCAGGGCGCCCGACCCGCGCTATGGCGGCGACGCGCTGGAGCTGATGTGCGCGGCGCTGGCCGCGCGCGGTGTCGACCCGCGCGGCTGCGAGGCCAAGGTCTTCGGCGGCGCCGACATGGGCGCGGGCGATGGTGCGGTCGGGCGGCGCAACGGCGAGCTCGCGCTGCGCCGGCTGCGCGCGGCCGGCATCGGCGTGCGGGCGACGAGCCTGTACGGGCGCGGGCACCGCCGCATCGTCTTCGACATCGCCACCGGCGACGTCTGGTCGCGCGAAGGGGCCGTGGCATGAGCCGGCGCGCGCGGCGCGGGGCGCCGCCCTTCCGCCCGGGCGGCACGGGCGGCTGGGGCCGCACGACCCGCAGGGGGCCGGCATGAGCGCGCCGGCGATCGGCGTGATGATCGTCGACGACTCGGCAGTCGTGCGGCAGGTGCTCTCGGGCCTGCTCGCGCAGGCGCCGGGCATCGAGGTGCTGCATGCGGTGGCCGACCCGCTGCTGGCGCTGGAGCGGCTGAAGAGCGGCCGCTGGCCCGACGTGATCGTGCTGGACGTGGAGATGCCGCGCATGGATGGCATCACCTTCCTGAAGAAGCTGATGCGGGAGCGGCCGACGCCGGTGGTGATCTGCTCCACGCTCACCGAGCAGGGCGCGGCCACCACGCTGGAGGCGCTGGCCGCCGGCGCGGTCAGCGTGGTCACCAAGCCGCGGCTGGGGCTGAAGGACTTCCTGGCCGCCTCCGCGCACGGGCTGGTGAGCACGGTGCGCGAGGCGGCGCGCGCCCGCGTGCGCGCCCGCAGCGCGGCGCCGCCGGCACCGGCACCGCGGCAGGACGCCAGCGCGGTGCTGCCGCCGCCCAGCGGGGCGATGTCGCAGACCACCGAGCGCATCGTGGCCATCGGCACCTCCACCGGCGGCACGCAGGCGCTGGAGGAGGTGCTCACCGCGCTGCCGGCGGTGAGCCCGGGCCTGGTCATCGTGCAGCACATGCCCGAGCACTTCACGGCCGAGTTTGCGCGGCGGCTGGACCGCGTCTGCGCGATCGAGGTGCGCGAGGCGCGCGACGGCGACCGCGTCGCGCCCGGGCGCGCGCTGATCGCCCCCGGCGGGCGCCACCTGCTGCTGCGCCGCAGCGGCGCGCAGTACCACGCCGAGGTGCGCGACGGCCCGCCGGTCAACCGCCACCGTCCGTCGGTGGACGTGCTGTTCCGCTCCACGGCGCAGGCAGCCGGCGCCAACGCGCTGGGCATCATTCTCACGGGCATGGGCGACGACGGTGCCGCCGGCATGCTGGAGATGCGGCGCGCCGGTGCACGCACGCTGGCGCAGGACGAGGCCAGCTGCGTCGTCTACGGCATGCCCAAGGAGGCGGTGCGCCGCGGCGGCGTCGAGCGCTCGCTGCCACTGGCCGGGTTTGCACGCGAGATCCAGGGCTGGCAGCGCTGAGCGCGGCGCTGCGGGTGGGCGGTGGCGGCGCCTGCGGCTACCATGGCGCATGCGCCGCCACACCGTCATCGTCGTCGACGACCATGAGCTGGTCCGCGCCGGCCTGGTCTCGCTGATCCAGGGCTTCGGTGGCTACGAGGTCATCGCGCAGGCCAGCGACGGCGCCCATGCACAGCGGCTGGCCACCGAGCACCAGCCGGACCTGATGGTGCTGGACCTGTCGATGCCGCGGCTGGACGGCGCCGCGGCGCTGCAGGGCATCCTGCGCGCCAGCCCGCGCACGCGCGTGCTGGTCGTCTCTATGCACGACACGCGCGGCTTCGTCGAGCGTGCGCTGCGCGCCGGCGCGCATGGCTACCTGCCCAAGGACACCGCGGCCAGCGAGCTGCACCTGGCGCTGGAAGCGCTGCTGCAGGGTCGCCACTACCTGAGCCCGGCGCTGTCCGCTGCGCTCGTGGAGGTGGCGCGCGGCGGGCCGCGTGCCGAGGCCGCCGAGGCGCGCCCGACGGCGCCGGCGCTGCCGCTGACGCCGCGCCAGGTGGAGGTGCTGCGCATGCTGGCCACCGGCAAGGCCGCCAAGGAAGTCGCCTTCGATCTGGGGCTCAGCGTCAAGACGGTGGAGGCCCACCGCGCGCAGATCATGGAGCGGCTGGGCATCCGCGACGTGGCGCGGCTGGTGCTGTACGCGGTGCGGCACGGGCTCGTCGATTCGGACGCCGGCTGAGCCCGCCGAGCCTGCGCAAGCGGCCGCCCGGGCGCCGGCGTCGCGCGGCGCGCGCGCATGGCGCCCCCGCCTTCGGCCCGGTCGCCGGACGGCCGCCGGTGCCGCGGCGACAATCGCGACCCGTGAGCGCCGGCCGCAGCCCGGAGCACGACCGCAGAGAGCTTTCCCGCGATGCTGATGCACCCGCAGTTCGACCCCGTCGCGATCGCGCTCGGGCCCTTGCAGATCCACTGGTACGGGCTGACCTACCTGGCCGCCTTCGCGCTGTTCTGGTGGCTGGCGCGGCGGCGCGTGGCGCTGCCGCATTTCGCACGCGAGGGCTGGACCGCGCGCGACGTCGAGGACCTGCTGTTCCTGGGCGTGCTGGGCGTGGTGCTCGGCGGGCGGCTGGGCTACGCGCTCTTCTACAAGCCCGGCGAGTACCTGGCCGACCCGGTGCAGCTGCTGATGGTGTGGAAGGGCGGCATGTCCTTCCACGGCGGCCTGCTCGGCGTGATGGCGGCCATGGCCTGGTTCGCGCACTCGCGGCGCCGGCCCTTCCTGCAGGTCATGGACGTGGTGGCCCCCTGCGTGCCCACCGGGCTGGCGGCCGGGCGCGTCGGCAACTTCATCAACGGCGAGCTCTGGGGTCGTGCCGCCGACCCCGCGCTGCCCTGGGCGATGGTCTTCCCGCAGAGCGGCAGCGCCGTCCCGCGCCACCCCTCGCAGCTGTACCAGTTTGCGCTGGAGGGGCTGCTGCTGTTCGTGCTGCTGTGGTGGTACGGCCAGCGCGAGCGCGCGCGCGGGCAGGTGGCGGCGGCCTTCGTCCTCGGCTACGGTGTGCTGCGCTTCGTGGCCGAATATTTCCGCGAGCCCGACAGCTTCCTCGGCCTGCTGGCGCTGGGCATGAGCATGGGGCAGTGGCTGTGCCTGCCGATGATCGCCGGCGGCGCGCTGCTGTGGTGGTGGTGCGGCCGCCAGCCGCAGGGCGCCCGTTAGCATCGCCGGCCATGCGACAGATCTTCCTCGACACCGAGACCACCGGGCTGGACCCGGCGCAGGGCGACCGCATCATCGAGATCGGCTGCATCGAGCTGGCCAACCGCAGGCTCTCGGGCCGGCGGCTGCACCACTATGTCAACCCGCAGCGCAGCAGCCACCCGGACGCGCTGCGCGTGCACGGCATCACCGACGAGTTCCTGGCCGACAAGCCGCTGTTCGCGCACATCGCCGACGAACTGCTGGCCTTCGTGGCCGGCGCCGAGGTGATCATCCACAACGCGGACTTCGACCTGCGCTTCCTGGACGCCGAGCTCGAGCGCCTGGGTCGCGGGCGCTTCGCCGACCATGCCGCCTCCGTCACCGACAGCCTGGCGCTGGCGCGCGAGCTGTACCCGGGCAAGAGCAACTCGCTGGACGCGCTGTGCCGCCGGCTGGAGGTGGACAACTCGCAGCGCGAGCTGCACGGCGCGCTGCTCGACGCCGAGCTGCTGGCCGAGGTCTTCCTGCGCATGACGCGCGGGCAGGAGAGCCTGGTCATCGACGCCGACGGCGGCGCCGAGTCCGCCAGCGGCGGGCCGGCGCTGGCCGCGGTGGACCTCGCGTCGCTGGTGCTGCCGGTGATCGAGCCCACGGCCGAGGAGCGTGCGGCGCACGAGGCCGTGCTGGCCGAGCTGGACCGGGACAGCAAGGGCCGCACCGTCTGGCGGCGGCTGGCCGCCATGGCATAATGCAAGGCTTCCGGAATGTGCTGCCGGGCCGTCCCCGCCCGCAGCCTGCCCCACGCAGATTTCCGGGCAGTTAGCTCAGCGGTAGAGCACTGCCTTCACACGGCAGGGGTCGCAGGTTCGAACCCTGCAC
>CAZUPH010000193.1:0-7478 GCA_964621995.1 uncultured Rubrivivax sp.
GCTACTTCGACATCGAGGGCCAGGTCACCGGCGTCAAGAGCAAGGCGATGACCAGCCCCTGCGGGAAGATCCGCATCCCGATCAACGAGGAAGGCAACGAGAAGGCGGGCCAGATCCAGGAGTACCTGGACATGTACCGCGGCGAGGGCATCCAGCACATCGCGCTGGGCTCCACCGACCTGCCGGCGACCGTGGACGCGCTGCGCGGCAACGGCATCAAGCTGCTGGACACCATCGACACCTACTACGAGCTGGTGGACAAGCGCATCCCCGGCCACGGCGAGAACGTGGCCGAGCTGCACAAGCGCAAGATCCTGATCGACGGCAAGGCCGGCGAGCTGCTGCTGCAGATCTTCAGCGAAAACCAGCTCGGGCCCATCTTCTTCGAGTTCATCCAGCGCAAGGGCGACCAGGGCTTCGGCGAAGGCAACTTCAAGGCGCTCTTCGAGAGCATGGAGCTCGACCAGATGCGCCGCGGCGTGCTGGCCAAGGCCTGAGCGCGCGGCCGTGGACCGTCGCTACGCAAAGGGCGTCAACCAGGGCGTGGCGCCCGTGACCTACGGCACCGGCGACCGCCCGCCGCGCGGCGACTATGCCAAGGCGCGCGCCGACTACACCTGCGAGCAGGACTGGGCGCAGTACACCGAGGCCGACCACGACACCTACCGCCGCCTGTACGCGCGCCAGCTGCAGCAGCTGCCCGGCCGGGCCTGCGACGAGTTCGTGCGCGCCGTGCAGCAGCTCGGCGCACCGGAGCGCATCCCGCGCTTCGACGAGGTCAGCGAGCGCCTGATGAAGGCCACCGGCTGGCAGATCGTCGGCGTGCCGGGGCTGATTCCGGAGGAAGCCTTCTTCGCGCTGCTCGCGGCGCGCAGGTTTCCGGTCACCGACTGGATCCGCCGGCCCGAGGAGTTCGACTACGTCGTCGAGCCCGATGTCTTCCACGACCTGTTCGGCCATGTGCCGCTGCTCTTCGACCCGGTCTTCGCCGACTACATGCAGGCCTACGGCGCCGGCGGCCTGAAGGCGAGCCGGCTCGACGCCTGCGAGCTGCTGGCGCGGCTGTACTGGTATACGGTGGAGTTCGGGCTCATCGCCACGCCGGGGGGGCTGCGCGCCTACGGCGCCGGCATCCTGAGCAGCGCCGGCGAACTGCGCTACAGCGTCGAGAGCCCGGAGCCGCGGCGCGTGGCCTTCGAGCTGAGGCGGCTGATGCGCAGCCGCTACCGCATCGACAACTTCCAGGCCACCTACTTCGTGATCGACTCGTTCGAGCAGCTCTTCGAGGCCACCGCACCGGACTTCACGCCGATCTACGCCGAGGTGCGCGGGACGATCGCACGCTCCGGCGAGATCGAGGCCGGCGCGGTGCTGCCGGGCGAGCGGCAGTTCAGCGTAGCCTAGCCTCTGCGGCAGCGGGTAGCTCCAGCCGCCGCAGCAGCTCTTCCCAGGGCTCGGGCCGGTCCACCAGATCCACGTGCGCGGTGCCCTCGAGGTGCCGGTTGTCGGCCCCGGGCAGCGTGGCGGTGGACGGCGGGAAGACGATGTTGTCGCAGTGCCCGTAGAAGCAGGTGAAGCGCGCGCTGCGGCCCGCCGGCTCGCGTGTGCCCAGGGCCTGCAGCCAGCCCGAGCCGCGCCGCATCTGGCGCCCGTTGGCCGAGAACGCGAAGCGCGCCAGCCAGGTGCCCTGGTGCGGCGTGCCGATGGTGATGGCGTGGTGCACGCGCGCGTCGTCGCCCAGCTCCGCCCACCAGCGGCGCAGCACGAGGCCGCCCATGCTGTGCGCGACGACCACCGGCGCGAGCCCGGTGGCCTGCTCGATGCGGCGCACGCCGGCCTCCACGGCCGCGATGCAGCCGTCGATCGAGCCGAATACCGGGTCCAGGTTCAGCGCGACGACCGGCACGCCCAGCGCGCGCAGGCGCAGCAGCCACGGGTTCCAGATGCCGCGGTTGCAGATGAAGCCGTGCAGCAGCAGCACGCCGCGGCGGCCCGCGGCGGTGTCCGGCAGGTGGTCGGCGACGCGGGCGGCCAGGAAGGGCTGGCGCCAGAAGAAGACGCGCGGCACCTGCCGGACCTCGCCCCACCAGGCGGCGATCCACTGGCGCAGCGTCGGACGCGGTGTCGGGTCGTCGCCGCGCGCAGCGGCAGCCAAGGTGAACTCCAGCGCCAGCATCACCGGGTGCAGCGCCAGCACGGCCAATGCCAGCAGCGCGCCCAGGGCGGGCCGGCCGCTGGCCCATCCCCAGGCCAGCAGACCCGCCATCAGCAGCAGGCCCGCGCCGATGATGGCGCGGAACAGCCAGGCCAGCATCAGGCCAGCACCACGTCGCGCCCGCCCAGTTCGTGCGCGAGCCCGGCCGCCAGCCGCGTGGCCAGGCCGTAGACCGAGAGCTGCGGGTTGGCGCCGATGCTGGTGGGGAACAACGAGCCGTCGTGCACCGACAGATTGTCGAGCTGCCAGTGCCGGCCGTCGGGCTGCACGACGCCGAGCTCGGGCCGGCCCGCCATGCCGCAGCCGCCCATCACGTGCGCACTGAGCAGCCGCAGCAGGTAGGGCTTCATCGGCAGCGCGGCGATCTGGCGCTTCGCTTCGGCCCAGCTGCGGCTGGGCACGGCATGCTCGTGCACCGGTGTGACCTCGCGCGCGCCGGCAGCGAACTGGATCTCGGCCATCGCCAGCAGCGCGCGGCGCGCGGCGTCGAACAGCGGCTCGGTCAGCGGATAGTCCAGCACCGGCGTGCCGTCGCGGCGCAGCTGCACGCGGCCGCCGGGAGAGCCGTCGGTGAAGCCGTCGCGCATCAGCGCCAGCAGCGCCTGCGTATTCGGGAATCGCCGCATCGCCGCCGCCTGCTCGGCGCCGAAGCCGGGCATCGTCAGCGCGGCGATCAGCGGGTGCAGCGGCGGCGCCTCGAGCTTGAAGCCCAGCGGGCCGTCGATCGGATCGATGCCCAGGAAGTGATCCGTGTACATCGTCTGCGGCGCGCCCTGCCAGCCCTCGATGGGCTCGTCGAACAGCGCGGTGGAGACGACCACCGGGTGCAGGAAGGTGCGCGCGCCGAGCCGGTCGTGCGGGTCCGGCGCGCCGGAGCGCAGCAGCAGCGCCGGCGAGTTGATGGCACCACCCGCGACCACCACGTGGCGCGCACGCACCAGCGTGCCCTCGCCTTCCAGCACGCGGCCGTTGACGGCCACCGGCAGCGCGCGCAGGCCGCGCACCGCGTCGCCTTCGATGAGCAGCCGCTCCACGCGCGCCTGCACGAGCAGCGTCGCGCCGCGGTCCAGCGCGGCGGGAATGGTCGTCACCAGCATCGACTGCTTGGCATTGGTCGGGCAGCCCAGCCCGCAGGAGCCCAGGTTCCAGCAGGCCTTCACGTTGCGCATGATGGCCGCCGCCGGGATGCCCAGCCGCGCGGCGCCGGTCTTCAGCCGCTCGTTGTTGGCATTCGGCGGCACCAGCCACGGGCCGATGTGCAGACGGCGCTCGGCCTGGGCGAACCAGGGCGCCAGCGCCTCGTCGGTCAGGCCGGGCAGGTCGAAGCGCTCGCGCCAGAAGGCGAGCGTCTCCGACGGCGTGCGGAAGGAACTCGTCCAGTTGACGGTGGTGGACCCGCCGACGCAGCGGCCCTGCAGGATGCTGATCGCCTTGTCGGCCGTCTGTCGGTTGGCGCTGTCCTGGTACAGCGTGGGGTAGGCCTCGCTCTCGAGCTGGCGGAAGTCGCGGCTGCTCTTCAGCGGCCCTTCCTCGACGATGACGACCGTCAGGCCGGCAGCCGTGAGCAGCTCCGCGCTGATGCCGGCACCGGCGCCGCTGCCGACGATGGCGACGTCGCAATCCAGCGCCTTCGGCAGCACGCCATGCGGGCCGCCGAAGACCTTCCAGCCGCGGGCCAGGCCGGCGGCGACGGGGTCGGGCAGGGAGCTCATCGGGCGCGCCTCACAGCTTCAGCGGGCCGGGGTAGCCGATCGGTGACCAGGCCGTCGGGTCGGCGAACCAGGCCGCATTGACCAGGTCGCGCAGCGCGCGGTACAGCTGCTGGCGCAGGGCCAGTGACGAGCGGCGCAGCGCCTGCAGCATGTCGGTGAGCTCGGCGGTGTCGGCGGCGGCCCAGTCGCTGCGCAATCCGGTCAGCAGCACGCGGCCGGGTGCGCTGGCCAGCAGCGTGAGCATCTCGCCGACCTCGGCCTGCACCGCCGGCGGCAGGCCTTGCAGCGTGGCATCCAGGCGGTCCAGCAGCGCGGCGAGCGCGGCCTGCTGCGCCGGCGCTGGCGGCAGCAGGCCGGCCAGCACGGCGCGCGCAACGGCGCCGAAGACCTCGCGCCCGGCGGGGGCGAGCCGTCCGTCGGCCTGCAGGCCGGGTTGCAGCAGCGCCAGCGTGCCGCCGGCCAAAGCGAGCGCGGCGCCGGCGGTGACGCCGACGGCGAGCAGGGTGCGACGACGCAGCACGGGCATGCGGCACAGTGTTGCATCATTGGCAGGGCCCGCCCTAGAGGCGGCCGACTAACCCGCGCGGCGGCCGGCCGCCGTGCAGCAAGCGTGAACGAACAGGGACAACGCATCCTCGAATGCCTGGAACGCGTGGCCGCCGAACGCGCGCGTCGGCGTGCCGACCCGGCTTTTGGCCAGCGCGTGCAGGCGGTCAAGCACTACCAGCACCAGCGCTTCGAGCAGACCTACGCCGACATGCTGGCCCACCCGCGCTATGCGAAGGCGGCGCGCTTCTTCCTGGAGGACCTGTACGGGCCCGAGGATTTCACGCAGCGCGACGACCAGTTTGCGCGCATCGTGCCGGCGCTGGTGCGGATGTTCCCGCGCGAGATCGTCGGCACGGTCGAGGCGCTGGCCGCGCTGCACGCCCTGTCGGAGCAGCTGGACAGCGCGATGGCCGCCGCGCTGCCGGTCTCGCCGCCCGAGCACCCGGCCTATGCCGAGGCCTGGCGCGTGGTCGGTCAGCCGGCGCAGCGCGAGCGGCAGATCCAGCTGATGCTGCAGGTGGGCGGCGCGCTGGACCGCTATACGCGCAACCCGCTGCTGCGCCACAGCCTGCGGCTGATGCGCGCGCCGGCGCAGGCGGCCGGCTTGGGCGCATTGCAGGGCTTCCTGGAGAACGGCTTCGACACCTTCCGCGAGATGCGCGGCGCACGCGAATTCCTCGACACGATCGCGACGCGCGAGCGCGAACTGGCGGCACGCCTGTTTGCCGGCGGGGTCGCCGGGGCGACCGCCACAGGCTGATCAGCCGCGCTGGCGCCGGGCGCCGGGCCCCGTGCGCGCGGGCAGTGGCTCAGGACAATTCCCGTAGCGCGCCGCGGTGGCTGTCGCGACGATGCCGTGTTCACCGCAGCCCCCGACCCCACCCGTGTCCCATCCCTGGCTTGCCCATTACCCCAGCAGCGTTCCCGCGCAGGCGAATGTCCACGCCTACGAGAGCCTGACTGACCTCCTGGAGGCCGCCTTCCGGCGCCACGCGAAGCGCGACGCGACGGCCTGCATGGACAGCCGGATGACCTATCGCGATCTCGACGAGCTGTCGCAGGCCTTCGGCGCGTGGCTGCAGTCGACCGGCCTGGAACGCGGTGCACGGGTGGCGGTGATGATGCCCAACGTGCCGCAATACCTGGTGGCCATCGCCGGCATCCTGCGGGCAGGCTACGTGGTCGTCAACGTCAACCCGCTGTACACCGCACGCGAACTGGAGCACCAGCTCAAGGACTCGGGCGCCGAGGCGATCGTCGTGCTCGAGAACTTCGCGCACACGCTCGAGGAGGTGATCGAGCACACGCCCGTGCGGCACGTGGTGCTGGCCGCGATGGGCGACCTGCTCGGCTTCTGGCGCGGACGCTGGATCAACTTCGCGGTGCGCCACTTGGCGCGCATGGTGCCGGAGTTCCGGCTGCCACTGGACGGCGGCCGCACCGCGCAGCGCTTCGTGGACGTGCTGGAGGACGGCTCGCGCATGAGCTTCAAGCGCGTCGCCTGTCAGCCGGACGACGTGGCCTTCCTGCAGTACACCGGCGGCACCACCGGCGTTTCCAAGGGCGCCACGCTGCTGCATCGCAACGTGGTCGCCAACATCATGCAGTGCGAGGCCTGGTTCAAGCCGATGCTGGACAAGGTCGGCGACCAGCAGCTGACCACGGTGTGCGCGCTGCCGCTGTACCACATCTTCGCGCTGACGATCTGCGCGCTGATGGGCGCGCATTTCGGCGCGATGAACATCCTGATCCCCAATCCGCGCGACATACCGGGGCTGGTGCGCACGCTGTCGCAGTACCGGATCAACATGTTCCCGGCGGTCAATACGCTGTTCAACGCGCTGGCCAACGACGCCGATTTTGCGCGGCTTGACTTCTCCGGCCTGGTGGTCAGCAATGGCGGCGGGATGGCCGTGCAGCAGGCCACGGCCGAGCGCTGGCTGAAGGTGACCGGCTGCCCGGTGGTCGAGGGCTACGGGCTGTCGGAGACATCGCCGGTGGCCACGTCCAACCGGCTCGACCTGCAGGAGTTCACCGGCACGATCGGGCTGCCGATTCCGTCCACGGAGATCGCGATCCGCGACGACGAGGGTCGCGACGTGCCCATGGGGCAACCCGGCGAGATCTGCATCCGCGGCCCGCAGGTGATGGCCGGCTACTGGAACCGCCCGGACGAGACGGCCAAGGTCATGACGCCCGACGGCTTCTTCAAGTCCGGTGACGTCGGCGTGATGGACGAGCGCGGCTACGTGCGCATCGTGGACCGCAAGAAGGACATGATCCTCGTGTCGGGGTTCAACGTGTACCCCAACGAGATCGAGCAGGTCGTCAGCCTGCACCCCGGCGTGCTGGAATGCGCGGCCATCGGCATCCCGGACGAGAAGTCCGGCGAGGCGGTCAAGCTGTTCGTCGTGAAGAACGACCCGACGCTGTCGGAGGACGAGGTGGCGCGGTATTGCCGCGACAACTTCACGGCCTACAAGCGGCCGAAGTACATCGAATTCCGCGACGAGTTGCCCAAGAGCAATGTCGGGAAGATCCTGCGGCGCGAGTTGCGCACGGCAGCCTGAATTCGTAATGATCGCCCCGCAATGGGCGCGACAAAGCCGTTCTGAAATGGGAGAAAGCCCGGTCGTTAGACCGGGCCTTCTCTTTCTATTAGCCTGACAATGTCCTACTTTCACACGGGAATCCGCACTATCATCGGCGCAAAGGCGTTTCACTGTCCTGTTCGGGATGGGAAGGAGTGGGACCACCTTGCTATGGTCATCAGGCTTGACTTGTCGCCGCATCGTGCATGCACGCCGCAGCCAATTCATAGAGTCTCATCAGCAGATTGCGTCTCGGCATAACCTGCAAACACTCCAACCACGACCTCTCGGTCTCGTCAGAGTTATAGGGTCAAGCCTCACGAGCAATTAGTACCGGTCAGCTCAACGCATTACTACGCTTCCACACCCGGCCTATCAACGTCCTGGTCTCGAACGACTCTTCAGGGGGCT
>CAZUPH010000194.1:0-7410 GCA_964621995.1 uncultured Rubrivivax sp.
TCGCCAGGCGGATGTCGGTGTCGATGTTGATCTTGCGCACGCCGTACTTGATGGCCTCCTGGATCTCGGCCACCGGCACGCCGTAGGTCTCCTTCATGTTGCCGCCGTACTGGCGGATCTGCTCCAGCAGGTCCTGCGGCACGCTGGAGCTGCCGTGCATCACCAGGTGGGTGTTGGGGATGCGGCGGTGGATCTCCTTGATGCGGTCGATGGCCAGGATGTCGCCGGTGGGCTTGCGGCTGAACTTGTAGGCGCCGTGGCTGGTGCCGATGGCGATGGCCAGCGCGTCGAGCTGCGTGCGCTTGACGAAGTCGGCGGCCTGCTCGGGGTCGGTCAGCAGCTGCTCGCGCGTCATCGTGCCCTCGGCGCCGTGGCCGTCCTCCTTGTCGCCCTTCATCGTCTCCAGGCTGCCCAGGCAGCCCAGCTCGCCTTCCACCGTGACGCCCAGCCGGTGCGCCATGTCCACCACCTGCTTCGTGACGTCGACGTTGTAGTCGTAGCTGGCGATGGTCTTGCCGTCGGCCTGCAGGCTGCCGTCCATCATCACCGAGCTGAAGCCCAGGTCGATGGCGCCCTTGCACACGTCGGGGCTCTGGCCGTGGTCCTGGTGCATCACCAGCGGAATCTGCGGCCACTGCTCCAGCGCGGCCAGGATCAGGTGCTTGATGAAGGGCTCGCCGGCATATTTGCGCGCGCCGGCGCTGGCCTGCAGGATGACCGGCGCACCGACCTCGGCCGCCGCCGTCATCACGGCCTGCACCTGCTCCAGGTTGTTGACGTTGAAGGCCGGGATGCCGTAGCCGTTTTCGGCGGCATGGTCCAGCAGCTGGCGCATCGAGACGAGGGGCATGGCGGTCTCCGCAAGGCAGTGGGGATTCGGGGCGCGCTTCGCGCAGCGGCGCCGGTCGGCGAAACCGGCCTGTAACTGCCGTCGATTCTAGGCCGCGCCCCTGCGCGGCGGCCGGTGCCCGCAGCGCACGCGCGGCCACTCCCGGCACCGAACTGGGGTCGCGGCGTGCCGCTTTTCTCGCTCCGTCGCCGCCCGGCCGCGCCGACACTGGCCACCCGCGCGTCCCGGATTCCGCCCTGCCATGCCCCGCCCTGCCCTCGCCACCATCACGCCCTGGATCACCGCCGCCGCGCTGGCGCATGGCGCACAGCTGCCGCAGCACCTGATGCAGCGCCTGGGCCTCACGCGCCGCCGGGCCGGCGCGCTGCTGCGCCGGCTGGCCGCGGCGCAGTGGCTCGTGAATGCCGGCACGCCGCGCCGCCCGCACTGGCAGCCCGGGCCGCTGCGCCAGGTGGTGCAGCGCTACCCGCTCGCCGGGCTGCAGGAGGACGAACCCTGGCGCCGCGACTTCGCGCCCTGCTTCGCACTGCCGCCCCACGTGCGCCGCATGGCGCAGCACGCCTTCACCGAGCTGCTGAACAACGCGGCGGACCACAGCGGCGGCACCGGCGTCACGGTGTCGATGCGCCAGACCCCGCTGCAGCTGCAGCTGCTGGTCTCCGACGACGGCGTCGGGCTGTTCGAGCGCATCGCCGGCCACTTCGGCATCGCCGACCCGGCGCTGGCGCTGTTCGAGCTGGGCAAGGGCAAGCTGACCAGCGACCCGGCGCGCCACCGCGGGCACGGCCTGTTCTTCACCGCGCGGCTGGCCGACGTGTTCGACCTGCACGCCAATGCCGCCGCCTACCAGCGCCGCGCCTGGCAGCCGCGCCAGTGGCACGCCACGCGCGCCGCGGCACCGGCGGGCACCTCGGTCTACTGGGCGGTGGCGCTGGACACGTCGCGCACGCTGGAGCAGGTGCAGCACGAGTTCAGCGCCGACGGCGCCACGCCCGCCTTCGAGCGCACCGAGCTGCCGCTGGCGCTGCTGGCCGGCGCCGACGGCGTGCTGGCCAGCCGCGCCGAGGCGCGGCGCGTCGCCGCGCGGCTGGCGCAGTTCACGAGCGCGGACCTGGACTTCGGCGGCATCACCGACCTGGGCCACGGCTTCGCCGACGAACTGCTGCGCGTGATCGCCGCCGAGCAGCCGACGCTGCAGCTGCGGCCGCTGAACCTGCAGGGCGCACCGGCGGCGATGTGGGCCAGCGTGCAGCGCACGCCGGGCGGCTGACCGGGTCGTCGGCTACCGGACCTGGCAGACCTTCAGCATGTTGGTGCCGCCCGGGTAGCCCATCGGCTCGCCGCAGGTGATGGCGTAGGTGTCGCCGGGGCGCAGCACGCCGCGCTCCACGAGCAGCGACTCGGCCTTGGCCAGCGCCTCGTCGCGGTCGGTGAGCTTGGGCATCAGCAGCGGGCTGACATTGCGGTACAGCGTCATGCGGCGCTGCGACGCAGCCTGCGAGGTGAGCCCGTAGATCGGCACCTTGATGTTGTGCCGGCTCATCCACAGCGCGGTGCTGCCGCTCTCGGTGAGCGCGATGATGGCCTTGCAGCCCAGGTGGTGGGCGGTGAACAGCGCGCCCATCGCGATGCTCTGGTCGATGCGGCCGAACTTCTTGTTCGTGAAGTCGGTCTCGAGCTGCACTTCCTCCGCGCGCTCGGCCTCCAGCGCGATGACGTGCATCTGCTCCACCGTCTCCACCGGGTAGCGGCCGGCGGCCGTCTCGGCGCTGAGCATCACCGCGTCGGTGCCGTCGAGCACCGCGTTGGCGACGTCGCTGACCTCGGCGCGCGTGGGCACCGGCGCGAGGATCATGCTCTCCATCATCTGCGTGGCGGTGATGACCACCTTGTCCATCTCGCGCGCCATGCGGATCATCTTCTTCTGCAACGCCGGCACCGCGGCGTTGCCGACCTCCACCGCGAGGTCGCCGCGCGCGACCATGATGCCGTCGCTGGCGCGCAGGATGGCCTCCAGCTGCGGGATGGCCTCGCTGCGCTCGATCTTCGCGATCATCGCCGTCTTGTGGCGCGTGGCCTCGCCGGCCACGTTGGCAAGCTGGCGCGCGAGCTCCATGTCGGTGGCGCTCTTCGGGAAGCTGACCGCCAGGTATTCGCACTGGAAGGCCATCGCGGTGCGGATGTCCTCCATGTCCTTGGCGGTGAGCGCCGGCGCGGTGAGCCCGCCGCCGGCCTTGTTGATGCCCTTGTTGTTGGACAGCTCGCCGCCGAGCACCACGCGCGTGACCACCTGCTCGCCGAGCACCGCCTCCACCGCCAGCTTGATGAGCCCGTCGTTGAGCAGCAGCGTGTCGCCGGGGCGCACGTCGCGCGGCAGCTCCTTGTAGTCCAGCCCCACGCCCTGCTCGTCGCCGGGCTCGCTGCGCGCGGCGTCGAGCACGAAGCGCGCGCCGGGCTGCAGCTGCACCTTGCCGGTGCCGGTGAACTTGCCGACGCGGATCTTGGGCCCCTGCAGGTCGGCCATCAGCGCCACCGGCTTGCCGACGCGGTCGGCCACCTCGCGCACCATCGCCGCACGCTCGATGTGGTCCTGCGCCAGGCCATGGCTGAAGTTCAGCCGCACCACGTCCACCCCGGCCACCAGCAGCTTCTCCAGCACCGCGGGGTCGCTCGAGGCAGGGCCGAGCGTGGCGACGATCTTGGTGGCGCGGGTCATGCGGGCTCCGGGGACGGCAGGCGTGCGGCGATTATGGGCGCCGGCCGCGAGGCGCGGGTTTCGGCGCGGTTTCAGGGCGCTCGGCGCGGCCGGGCGCCTGCCCGCTTCCGGACTGACGCCCTCAAGGAAGGGCCACGGGCTCGGGCAAACCCGCCAGTCTCCCGCCAAGTGCGGACCGATCGCGACTGTCAACTCTGACAGGTTGGCAGCCTGAAGCTAACTGACTACCTTTCCGCCACAGCGTCCGAGTCGAGGCGCCTTCGGACAAGGGAGCGTGCAATGTCTGAATTACGGGCACCGATCCTGGCCAATAGCGGATCAAGCAGCAGCAGAGCTCACGGCAATTGCAGCGCGAAGTCGAGGATCGCTCCAATCACCGGCGCCCCAGGTCGGAAACCGTCAGAAGCACTATGCGGCGTTGGAGTCGACGGCGGACGGGCGGCAGCAATCGTGCAACCACTGATTCGTGTTGCGATAGCGCTGCTGCTGTGCTGCGCGTATGTTGTTGACGGCTATGCCAAGCGACCGGGACAGCTACCCGACGCCAATGGACACCATGAGGGCGCGGGTGGCGCAAGCGGCGAGCGCGTGGAGGTTGTTGGGCAGAAGTTTCCGCCGGATCCGCCGCCCATACCCTTCGATACCGTTCCAGGCATAACGGTTGTCAGCGGCACGCCGGTGCCGCAGCCCCTGGATGGCGGCAAGGGCGAGGACCAGCAGTCTCCGCCTCCAGACAAGCAGAACTCCGGCACCGACCCCTGTTCGAACCCGTCGACGGGCAAGCCCGTCATCCTCGCCACCGGCGAAAAGCTGAAACAGGAAGCCGACTTCGGCGGCGCCGGTCTGTACGCCCTTCCGCTCCTGCGCACCTACCGCAGCGTCCACGCCAACAACTGGATGCTGCGCCCCCAGATGTTCGGCCCCTACTGGACCTCGAGCCTGGACTTCCCCAACCTCGAGTACCAGTGCACCGACACCCCCTACGGCCCCTGCTGGCCCGACGAGGTGATCTTCCGCGAACCCGACGGCACCGCCTACCGGTTCCTGCGCGACCGCAGCGAGGACTGGGGCGGTGGCTACCTGCGCGATCGGGCCGAACGGCGCGCGCGCATCGTCGACCCAAGGGCCGTGCCGATGAACACCGGCACGAAGTTCTACTATGTCAACGAAGGCGCAGCCGCCGCCGGAGAACTGCGCTTCCTGCCCGGCGAGCGCTGGGAGCTGCAGCGCCAGCGCAAGACCTACATCTACTCGCGCACCGGCTACCTGCAGGAGATCCGCGACGAGAACGGCACGCTCGAGTTCCGCGTCAACTACACCTCGGCGACGGACCTGCGCGTGGCGAGCGTCAGCAACGGCGTCGGTCAGCAGGTCAGCTTCACCTGGAGCGGCCACCGGGTCACGAAGGTGCGCGACCCCGCCGGCAACGACTGGCATTACGCCTACAACGCCCACGGCATGCTGGCGTCCGTGACTTCGCCGGGCAGCCCGGCGGTGGTCCGCAGCTACCACTACGAGCAGGCGGGGCAGCCCGGCCTGCTCACCCGTGTATCGGTCAATGGCGTGCGCCAGACCCGCTACGCCTACGACGGCCAGCGCCGCGTCATCGAGAGCCGGCTGGAAAACGGCGAGGAGCGCGACACGTTCCAGTACTTCACCCACGAGACGCGCATGACCAGCGTGACGGGCCTGGTCACCACGTACCGCTTCGCGCCGCATGCCGAGGGGCTTCGGCTGACCTCGGTGTCCCGCCCCGTCAACGGCCGCTGCCCGGCCGGGGCGGCCAGCTACCAGTACGACGCCCGGGGCTATCTCTCCCGTACCACGGACTGGCGCGGCACTGCCGCCGAGTATGTGCACGACGCGAGTGGCCGTATCCTGACCACGACCACGGCCGCCGGCACCTCCGCCGCCCGCACCGTGCGCAACACCTGGACGGGCAGCCACCTGACACGGCAGGAGTACCTCAACGGCGGCGGCGTGGTCTACCGCATCGTCGACTACAGCTACTTCCCGTTCAGCGCGGGCCTCAAGCGCAACAAGCTGTCGGGCGTGACGGTCCGCGAACCCGGGACCGGGGGGCAGGCCCGCACGACCAGCTACGACTACAGCTTCCACGCCAACGGCGCCCTGGCGACGCGCACCGAGACGCGGACGCTGCCGCCACCGACCGGCGGCGTTGTCTGGTCCAGCACCTACGACAACCAGGGCAACCTGACCTCCGCCAGCAACCCGCTGGGGCACACCGTCAGCTGGTCGGGCCACAACGGACTGGGGCTGCCGGGCAGCATGACCGACGCGAACGGCGTGGTGACCGCGTACACATACTCCGCGGTTGGGCTGCCCAGCGCGGCCACCGTGAGCCTGCCCACCGGTGCTCGTACGACGACCTTCACCCACGACGCCGACCGCCGCCTGACGGATGTCGTTTTCCCGGACGGCCGTGCGCAGCGCTGGCGCTACAACAGCGGCGGCCGCCTGGTGCGCACCGGCAATGCGCTGGAACAGTGGGTCGACCATGTGCTGGACGTGCAGAACAACCGCCTCACCGTCAGCAGCGCCCGGCACGTGCCTGCCGCCGGCAGCAGCGGACCCGTCGCGAACGAGGCTTCGGCGTTCACCGCCACCTACCAGCTCGACTGCCTGCGCCGCACCTGGGTGTGGACCGGCAATCACGGCCAGCAGCTCACCTTCGACTGCGACGCCAACGGCAACGTGACGCGGCGCACCGACGCCGCCGGCCGCATCACGCGCTACGAGTACGACGCCGCCGACCGCGTGACCAAGGTGACCTACCCTGACGACAGCTACATCCAGATCGTCTACGACGCCGACGGACAGCCCACGTTTGTCCGAGACCGCGGCGGGCTGTGGACCTGGTATGCCTACAACGCCTTCGGCGAACGCACACGCATCACCAGCCCCGACACCGGCGTCACCGACTACACCTACGACATCGCCGGCCGCCTGGCCACCGAGACCCGCGCCGACGGCGGTGTCGTCTCCTACACCTGGGACGCGCTGGGACGGCCGCTCACCCGCAGCCGCGGCACCCTCACCGAGGCCTTCGCCTACGACGCCGGCAGCCACGCCAAGGGCCGCCTGAGCAGCTTCACCGACGCCACCGGCTCCACGGCCTATGGCTATGCCGCGGACGGCCAGCTGAGCAGCCAGACCAGCACGATCGCCGGCCAGGTCCACACGGTGCAGTGGACCTACGATGCCGCCGGGCGGCCGGACCAGCTGGTCTATCCCGGCGGGCTGACGCTGCGCTACCGCTGGCAGGCGGGCGGCCGGCTGCTCGACGTGCTGCGCTGGAACGGCAGTGCCTGGGTGATGTTGGCCGACGGCTTCCTGCACCAGCCCGCCAGCGACACCCGCTACGCCTGGCGCTACGCCGGCGGCCTGCAGCGGCTGCTGACGCTGGACAGCGACGGCCGTCTGCAGCGCGCCACCAGCGCTTCGGGCGCGCTGGACCTGAGCCTGGGCTACGACAACACCGACCGCATCACTTCGCTGACCGACCATGTGCGCCCGGCGCTGAACAGCAGCTTCGGCTACGACCTGGCCGACCGGCTGAGCAGCGTGCAGCGCAGCGGCGACAACCAGGGCTTCGGCTGGGACGACAACCACAACCGGACCGGTCACTCGCGCACGCTGCCCGGGCACAGTGGCACCTTCAGCTACTCCCGGGTCGCCAACAGCAACCGGCTGCATTCAGTGACGGCCGCCGGCTTCAACCGGACCTTCGGCTACGCCGCCACCGGCGAGGTGGTCAGCGAAACCCGCCACGACGGCAGCCGCAGCTACGGCTACGATGCCTTCTGGCGCATCGCCAGCGCCG